>NZ_JBHILS010000007.1:0-119307 GCF_042193385.1 Bartonella sp. TT119HLJHH
AATGAATAAAGCACAACAAGAGCAATTAGATGCACCTATACAAGATATCGAATATGCGCCAACTCAACAAGAAACGGCGGTGTGAAATGGAACAAAGGACAGCAGAGTGGTTTCAAGCGCGCTTGGGTAAAGTCACTGCATCTAATGTCTACAGCGTACTCAGTAAGACAGCTAAAGGCTTGCCTACCAGCAAATATGAAGACTACAAAATCAAACTCATTACAGAGCGCCTAATAGAAGGAATAAGCCAATCTTATATAACACCAGCTATGCAATGGGGCATTGAACATGAGGATGATGCCTTGAGAGAATATGCATTCATTTATGACACAGACGTCACAAGGTGCGGGTTTATCCAACACCACACAATAAAAATGGCAGGAGCAAGTCCTGATGGATTTGTTGGTGATGACGGTTTAGTTGAAGTTAAATGTCCACAATCGACCACGCATTTGCGCTTCTTTATGGATGGCAAAATCAAACCAGAATATCACGCACAGATGCAATTCCAAATGGCTTGTACAGGACGAAAATGGTGTCATTTCATGAGCTATAATCCAAACTTTGTAGGTAGATCTACTGGTTTGAGAATGAAAATCAAACGCGTCAACCGTGACGAGGAACAAATTGAAAAGATTAATAAAGCGGTCGAAATCTTTTTAGGGGAAATAGAACAAGAAATGCAAAAGATTTTGACAAAAGCTGCTTGAACCTATGGGGGTGCTCTCTCCTCCCAGCACCCCCGCCCATTTAATTAATATAAAAAAGAGAAAGGTAATGAGATGATATTTGATGATGGAGATAGATATGTAACGACACGTGAGTGTGCACAGCTTTTTAGTGTATCCACAACAACGATTCGCAATTGGGTGCTTCAGGGGTTGTTTCCGGAGCCATATAAGCTAGGGAGAGCAGTGAGATGGAGAAAAAAAGAGATCTTAGCCTTCACTCCAAAGAAAAATAAGGAGCAAATAAGAACAAATTAGGTAAAATTATATAAACTGTAGAAGGTGGTCTAAAAGGTGGTCTGAAAATAGCTATTTAAAGAAAAAAACTATATATTTCAATATGTTTAAGAAATAAAATGGTGCCCCCAGAGAGACTCGAACTCCCGACCCCCTGATTACAAATCAGGTGCTCTACCAACTGAGCTATAAGGGCGTAACCATGTAGGAGTTAGCACAAACTAACAAAAAGGAAAACAGAAAATTATAAAATTTTGTGCATATTAAGTGAAAACTATATAACAAATAAAAAATAACCAACTTATTTCCTCTTTTACCACTTTTTACAGCAAGATTAGAACTATCCTTATGTTGATATCTTATAGAATCTTTTATAAAAAAACACCATTTTGCTCTCGAATTACGAATCTGAAGACTTTGATTGATGAGAAAGGTATTTTTCTAACCAGTGAATATTATAATTACCATCAGCAACATCTTGATTATTAATAAGATCGCGAAAAAGAGGTAGTGTAGTTTTTATTCCATCAACGACAAATTCATCTAAAGCACGCCGTAAACGCATCATACATTCTAAACGGGTACGTCCATGAACAATCAGCTTTCCAATCATGCTATCATAGTAAGGAGGAATACGGTAACCTGAATAAGCGCCTGAATCAACACGAATTCCTAAACCTCCAGGGGTATGAAAATGCGTAATGGTTCCAGGTGATGGCGTAAAATTAATAGGATCTTCTGCATTAATACGGCATTCAATGGCATGACCAGAAAAACAGACATCATCTTGTGTCAATGAAAGCTTGCAGCCTGATGCAATATGGATTTGTTCATGGACTAAATCTATACCTGTAATTGCTTCAGTTACAGGATGCTCGACTTGTAAACGCGTATTCATTTCAATAAAATAAAATTCGCCATTTTCATAGAGAAATTCAACAGTACCAGCTCCACGATATCCAAGTTGGGCACAGGCGTTTGCAACAATACTTCCAATTTTTTTCCGTTCAGTTTCATTAAGTGCAGGTGACGTAGCTTCTTCCCATATTTTTTGATGCCGTCGTTGAAGTGAACAATCGCGTTCTCCTAAATGAATAGCATTGCCCGCACCATCACCTATGACTTGAATTTCAATATGACGGGGTTTTTCTAAATATTTTTCTATGTAAACAGCGTCATCACCAAAAGCAGCTTTCGCTTCTGAACGCGTTGTTTTGAGAGCTATAGAAAATTCTTGTTCAGAATGAACGACTTTCATACCACGTCCACCACCACCGGCAGAAGCTTTTATAATAACTGGATAACCAATTTCTCGAGCAGTGCGTAAAGCATCTGATTCTTCTGTGATTGCTCCATCTGAACCTGGAACGACAGGAATACCAAGTTTTTGGGCGGTTTTCTTGGCTTCGATTTTATCGCCCATGATTCGGATATGAGTAGCTGTTGGACCGATGAATGTAATATCATGGGCTTCTAGAACATCTGTAAATTTTGCATTTTCAGAAAGAAAGCCATAACCTGGATGAACAGCATCAGCTCCTGTAATTTCACAAGCAGCAATAATTTGCTGAATACTCAAATAAGAATCGCGAGCGGGAGGAGGGCCAATACAAACACTTTCGTCAGCAAGACGAACATGCATTGCATCTGCATCAGCGGTAGAGTGAACAGCAACGGTTTTTATGCCAAGTTCTTTACATGCACGTAAAACGCGAAGAGCAATTTCTCCCCGATTAGCAATGAGGATTTTTCGAATCATGGTTGCCCCTCGCTTTATTCAACAATAATAAGTGGTTCACCAAATTCAACAGGTTGGCCATCTTTGACAAGAACAGTGGTTACCGTGCCTGAGCGTGGTGATGAAATTTGATTCATTGTTTTCATGGCTTCAATAATAAGTAATGTCTCCCCTTCAGAAACATTTTGTCCTACTTCTACAAAAGGTTGCGCGCCTGGTGAAGGTGCAAGATAAGCTGTTCCAACCATTGGAGAGGTTATAGTGTTTTTTGATTTATCTTCTTGAATAGGTTGTAGAGGAGATTCAGTTGTTGGAACTGGGGAGGATGTTACAGAAAAAGTGGGAGTAGAAACAGGAGCATAGATTGCTTGCTCAGAAGAAGTTAAGGTATTTTGGCGGGAAATACAAATACGAATCTCCCCTTGTTCAACTTCAATGTTCGTTAAATTTGTATCATTCAAAATTTCAGCAAGATCACGAATAATTTTCGTATCAATTGCGGTTTTTGCCGAATCCACTTTTTTTATTGCCATTTTATTTCTAACTCCTTGATCAATGAAGATCGTCATTATCTCATTTTATGATCGAATATTTCTAGATTAGGGATCATATCTTTTGAGGCTTTAAAGATATTTATTTCCTTTAAGTCATTATATTTTGCAATTTTGAACTCGTATCCGCTTTACGCAAAATTGCACTTATAAGCCTGTTGTCAAAAAAGAGAAAGCATAAAATTACCTCATTTACAGTATTCTGCCTAAAACTGATCAGGTATTTACTGTGTATTATCTATCGCTTGTTTTAAAATATCTTGTCTGACTGCGCCGATGAATATTTTATTACCAATGATGTAAGAAGGTGTTCCCGTAATATGAAGTGTAGAGGCAATTTGAATATTTTCTTTAAAAGCGTTTTGCAGATTAGGATCTTTTATTGCATTACGGAGTTTTTTTTCATCAGCTCCTAATGAAACAGCTATTTTTATAGCTTTAGCTTCATTTGCGCGCCCTTGATGCATTAAAAGTGTTTTGTGAAACTGAGGATATTTTTCTGGGAATTGTTTTCGAAATGCGTAGGCAACGATATGGGTAGCCATAGAATCAGATCCCAAAATTGGTAAATCTTTGATAATAACCCGTAGATCTGGGGATTCTTTTATCAAGTCTTCTATATATAAATAGGAACTTTTACAAAACTTACAATTGTAATCAAAAAACTCAACAAGTGCTTTTTTACCATTTGGATTCCCCAAAACAGCGTCATGAGGAGAATGAAAAATTTCCTTTTCTAATAAATGAATAATTGAGCTTTGACTTTCATCTTCATTCTGTCTTCCCAGCTTATCTTGAAGGATAAGCTGCATTTCAATCAAAATTTCTGGATGAGTAAGAAGATACTCTCTGACAATTTGTTGAATATGCTGAGAATCAGTATGCGGAGCCATTGTTTCTTTAAGCTTAGATAAAAAGCTAGAATCTTCTAAAAGTTGTGCTTTAAGTTTTTCTAAGCTTAAATGATTGGTTACTTTTTGCTGTGATGTTGCGTTTGATAAAGAAGGTGAAAAGGTTAAAATACTCAACATAACTGGGACTAAAATTTTTGAAATAACTGTTATTTTCGAGTTTTGAGGTTGATGAGTCATCTGTATACCTTTACATTTTCTATTGTGTCATTGAGTGAACTATATGAAAAGCGTTCTCTATGTGCAATAAAGCATTTAGCTATAGTGTGTATTCTCAAATGAGAAAAAACATTAATTTTTCTCTAAAAAGCTTTCATATGATGTACATTTGCAAAGATTATGTTGCCTAGAGGATAAAAAATCATCTCTTTAATTTGTCAAATGTTTTTTTGATGTATAAGGGTATCAAAAGCTTTTTGTGCGTGTTTATTTTAGGAAAAAGTACGTTGATAATACAACGAAGAACACTTGTATTGTTTTTTATTGTTGCTTTATTGAGGACAGTGAAACAAAATTGAATAATGAAAAGTGAAATTATGAAAACCACAATGCATTATGAGCTGTTTATCATTGGGGGAGGGATAAACGGGTGTGGATTGGCAAGAGATGCAGCTGGACGCGGTTTTAAAGTGGGATTAGCTGAAATGAAAGATCTTGCATCAGGGACTTCAAGTGCATCAACAAAACTTATTCATGGTGGTCTTCGTTATCTTGAACATTATGAGTTCAAACTTGTTCGTGAGGCACTCAAAGAACGCGAGATCATTTTACGCATAGCGCCACATATTGTACGCCCTTTGCGTTTTCTTCTTCCTTATCATAAAGAATTGCGCCCTGCTTGGATGTTGCGTTTTGGACTTTTTATTTATGATTATTTAGGGAGCTGGAATCAGAAATTGTGGCGCAGTAAAACGATTAATTTTTCAAAAAAGTTTTGCGCTACACTGAAAAAAGAATATCAGAGAGGTTTTGAATATTCTGATGCAAGAGTAGATGATGCGCGTTTAGTCATTGCCAATGCTCGTGATGCAGAAAAGTGGGGAGCGGATATAAAAGTACGGACAAAAGTTCTCTCTTTAAAAAGAGAAGACAAAAAATGGCGTGTCTTTCTTCAAGACAAATTAAACGGTAAAAAATATAATGTCACAGCTTCTTATGTCGCGAATATGACAGGTCCTTGGATTGATCGTGTTTTGTCAAGCGTATTAGATTGTAAAGAACACACACCAATACGCCTTGTTAGAGGTTCTCATATTTTGGTTCCCAAGCTTTATACGCATGATCGTGCTTATATTTTTCAAAATGGTGATGGGCGTATTATATTTGCTATTCCGTATGAAGAAGAGTTTACCTTGCTTGGAACAACAGATTGTAACTATCAGGGAGATCCAGCTGATGCTCATATTACTGATACAGAAATAAACTATATCTGCGCAGCAGCCAGTGAATATTTCATACAACCAGTATTACCTGAAACGATTGTCTGGTCTTACTCTGGAGTTCGTCCACTCTATGATGATGGAGCTTCAAAAGCACAAGAAATTACGCGCGATTATGTTTTAAGAGAAATGGGAACAGGAAGTGCACCAAAGATTCTTAATCTTTATGGTGGAAAGATTACAACTTATCGTAAGTTGGCTGAAGATGCGATGAAATTTGTTGAAAAAGCACTTGGTAAAAAGGGAGCGTCATGGACAGCTAATGCACCCCTTCCAGGGGGGGATTTTCACTATAATAAATTAGATGTAATTGAAAATAAAATTGCTTTTTTAATGCCAGATTTAGATGCCTTTACACACCGCAGACTTGCACGCTCCTACGGCACAGAAGCCTTAGTGATATTTGCAAATGGTAAGGCGGACAGAGGAAAAGATTTTGGACATGGGCTTTATGAAATAGAAGTAAAATGGTTGATGGAAAAAGAATGGGCTAAAGCATGTGAAGATGTGTTATGGCGTCGTTCAAAACTTGGACTTCTCTTTAATGAGCAAGAGGTTGATACTCTTTCTTCCTATATGCAGAGCCAAAAAGAGATTGAACAACATTTATAATCATTTAATTTTACAGATTTTATTTGCAATATTGTAGAATATTTTTCTCCAAGAGATATTGATATAAGGTACATTCACACATGTTAAAAAATAATGCTCGTCTATACCCTCATCTTAGTTGTTTGTTTGCAACAACCATACAATGGCAAAATTAGGTTGAATATTTAGGGTAAAATTTGTCTATCCTATGAAGTGAAATCTAATAAAGAACGCATTGAGAGAAAATGTTTTATAATTAGATTCATATGAATAAGAAGTTTTGTCCTTTATCTTAAGGAGGAGATAAAAATACTTTCTATCGTGTTTTTTGCACAATAAGTTGGAATATTCTAAAGAAAATTAAGCCTATCATAAAAAATTGTATAATGTTTTAATTTATCATTTATTGTCTTAAACGCTGTGCTAAATCATGTAAGGATAGAGGCGTAATGGGGATTTTAAGAAGGACTTGTAAATAAGTTTTTTATGTTACAGTGAAAATCTTCTTCTTTCATGTTCATATATCTGAACATGATTCTATAAGAAGTGCGATATTGTATTTTATTATGATTGATTGTAATAAACTTTTCTATCAATTGAAGGAAACAATTGATAGAAAGAGGCTGTTATTATACGCGTGATCGTATAAAAGAATAACACTTTCTGTAAAATAAAAGTAAGTATTTTTCTATGTATAAAGAGAGAGCTATGGGGATATGAGAGTAGTCGCCTCATGATATTTTACAATCTTCCATCGCCTGTAAAATTTGCAGTCGCACCAATGTTGGACTGGACAGACCGACATTGTAGGTTTTTTTATCGTCTTTTAACGAAAAAAGCTCTTCTTTATACGGAAATGATGGTCGCAGATGCTGTCATTCATGGTGTTCGAGATCAATTGTTGGCTTTTAGCCATAAAGAATGTCCAGTTGCATTACAATTAGGGGGAGCAGATCCGAAAAAGTTGGCAGAAGCTGCACGGATTGCTGAAGATTTTGGCTATAATGAAATAAATCTCAATGTCGGTTGCCCATCAAATCGTGTTCAAGCAGGTGTATTTGGAGCTTGTTTGATGTTACATCCAGACATTGTGGCAAATGCTGTGGAAGCGATGAAACGAGAGGTTACGATACCCGTAACTATCAAATGTCGGATTGGAGTGGACGAACAAGATGAAGAATTAGCATTAGATCTTTTGGCTAATCAGGTTTGGAATGCTGGATGCGATGCGCTCTGGATACATGCACGCAAGGCATGGCTAAAAGGATTGAGTCCAAAAGAAAACCGTAATATTCCGCCCCTTAATTATGAAAGGGTTTATAAATTGAAACGTAAATACCCTCATAAGTTCATTGGGATAAATGGTGGAATTAAATTGATTGATGAGATCAAAGAGCATTTGACTTTCTGTGATGCTGTTATGGTTGGTCGCCAAGTTTATCATGATCCAACTTTGTTAAAACATATTGATTTTGAACTTTATGGTGAGGCGCAAAATAATCTGAGTGAAAGTGATCTTATTGAGGTTATGTGTGATTATGCGGCTCGACATATTGCATCGGGAGGGCGGCTTTCTCACGTGACACGTCACATGATTGGTTTATTTCATGGGCGAGAGGGGGCACGTCGATGGCGACAAATATTATCAAATGATGCAACAAAACAAAATGCAGATATATCTATTTTGAAAGAAGCTTTTCATGCTCTCATTTAATAACAGCCTGACAATTAACCTATGTTAAAGTTGAGATTTTTTGCGCTTTGTTTTCTTTACGATGATTTTGATGACTTTAATTTTATAAGTTTTTAAAAACTTATAACTTTTGTTATAGAAAGAACATTAGGATTCATATATTACACAACACGCTTATTTTTCCTATTTAATAGGAGAATAGGTTAGGGGTGATGTGTAAAGATAATAATAAGATATTGATAATATTTTGCATGTTCGTTATTTGATGAGAAAATAGAATATAAAAATTATTGCTTTCATAATATTTAACGTTTTTAAAGCACTGTTTAAAAAAGCAATAAATTATTCATATCCTGTATATATGACGTGATTTTCATTAAACATTGTAGATTTTAAAGGTATTCTCATGACCGTTAGCCCATTTGATGATTTTCGTGCTTTGCTTACAAATTTACCTGTTGCTGATGAGTTTTCTATGATTTTGGCAAAGAAAAGGCAAAAAAACTTAACAAAAGCGCAAGGAGCATTAGGAAAACTGGGAGATATTGCTGTTTGGTATGCGGGATGGAAGGGTACAGAAAAACCTATCGTAACGCGACCTTTAGTCGCTATTTTTTCTGGAAATCATGGTATTGTAGAAGAGAATGTTACACCATTTCCACAATCTATGACACAAAGGATGGTACAAAATTTTGCATCTGGTGGTGCTGCTATCAACCAAATTTGTATAGCTTATGATCTTGGATTAAAGATATTTGATTTAGCATTGGAATATCCAACAATGAATATTACGAAAGATGCCGCAATGGATGAGCGAAGTGCGGCTGCTACAATGGCATTTGGAATGGAATCCATTGCTGGCGGAACAGATCTTTTATGTATTGGTGAAATGGGGATTGGAAACACAACAATAGCTTCAGCTTTATGTTTAGCATTGTTTGGTGGAGAAGTTGAAGAGTGGACAGGAAATGGTATGGGATCGGAGGGTGATTTTTATCAGCGTAAAATAGCAGCGGTTAAGACAGCAGTCTCTTTGCATAAGGAGCATTTTAATGATCCTTTTGAAATTATGCGTCGCTTAGGAGGCCGTGAAATTGCAGCTATGGTTGGTGCTATTTTAGCAGCAAGAATGGAAAAAATACCAGTCATTTTAGATGGTTTTGTGGCAACTGCAGCAGCAGCGATCCTTTATAAAATGCATCCAAAAGCTCTTGATCATACCCTTGTTGGACATGTTTCTTCTGAGAAAGCCCATCGTAAACTCTTAAAAAAAATCGGTAAAGAACCACTTCTAGATTTTGGAATGCGTCTTGGTGAAGGGACAGGAGCAGCTATGGCTGCTGGTATCGTCAAAGCCGCTGTTTTAACACATGCACAAATGGCAGTTTTGGAACAAGAAAGTTTGAACGCCTAAAAGATAATGAGATAGATATAAAAAAGCCTTAAGAGTTTTGCTCATTTATCTTTTCATGTAATTTGATATAATTCAACGGAAGTTCCGTTGTATATTTAATCTGTTCCATTGCGAAAGAAGATGAGACATCACGGATATCAATTTTAGAAATTAATTTTTTATAAAAAAGATCATAAGCTTCAATATTGGGAACAACAACACGCAATAAATAGTCAATATCTCCACTCATTCGGTAAAATTCAATGACTTCACGGAATTCTTGTACAATTTTTGAAAAACGCTTAAACCATTCATGACTATGGGTATTTGTGCGAATAGAAACAAAAACAGTGACATGCGCATTTACTTTTTCTGGAGAAAGAACGGCAACGCGACGCTGAATAACACCATCTTCTTCAAGTTTTTGAATTCTACGCCAGCAAGGCGTGGTCGAAAGTCCAACTTTTTTAGCAATATCAGCGACAGAAAGTGTTGCGTTTTCTTGCAAAAGATGTAAAATTTTTCGGTCAAGACGGTCCATAATTTATTCTCAATATTTTTAATTTATAAAAATTTACGCACTAAACAACGCAAATATACAATAAGCTCATCATTAAACCATGGATTTTTCTGTAACCAAGAAGTATTTCGCCATGATGGATGAGGCAAAGGCATAACATTATAGCCTCGAGGTTGAGGAATGGAAAGGATATTTCTCCAATCACCAACAGTTGCAGAAACGGTTTTATGTTTTAATTCTGTAATGTGCCACTTTTGCGCATAACGGCCAATAGCAAGAACAAGCTTTATTTGAGGCATAGCTTGAAATATCTTTTCATGCCATATTTCTCGACATTCACGTCTTGGTGGTAAATCAGCTTTATTTTTGTCATAACCTGGAAAACAAAATCCCATAGGAACAATAGCAAAGAGAGATTTATTATAAAATTCTTCTTCCGTAACACCCAGCCAATTACGCAATCTTTCACCAGAACGATCATTAAAAGGGATAGAAGTTTCATGAACACGCAATCCTGGTGCTTGTCCTGCAATTGCAATCAAAGCCGTATTGGATAAATAAACAACGGGATTTGGTTCATGAGGAAGAGGAGGAAAATAATGGGGTTGTTGGATACAAACACGACAGGAATAGATCTTTTGTTCAAGTTTGATAATTGGGCTACATTGTTTCATTGGTAAATAAAATTAAAGAGTATTTTTCTTATTCTGTGCGCGGATTCGCTTTGCGCCATTCTTTTGGTCGTTGAAAACTTGATGCCCATATTCCTTTCTTTTTCCTTCTAGCTTCTTGCTCTTCTTTGGGGTATTCATAATAACTTACAGCCCAACCATTATGTACAAGCGTTGCGTTAATATTGCCAACTTGTTTTGTTTTACATGTTGCAAGGATACGGCGATATTTATCTGTTTTATGCCAGAGACATGTAACTGTTTGATTTTTTAGTAGTTGTTCTAAATATTTTTTTGCTTCAATCCCACAAGGGTAGCGTGCCTCCTTTTTTCCACAAAATTGGTGAAGTTCAGGAGCATCAATTCCAGCCAGTCGAATCTTAATTGAAGAAATCATGATGGTATCGCCATCAATGATTAATGCATTTCCTTCCACAGAGCTTTGAGAAGAAATTTTTTCTTTTTGAGATAACGATTGAGTCTGCTTAAAATAAGTTGACATAATCATAAGAATACTAGCAGAAACAAAAATACTGAAACCGATAACTTTTAGATTAAAGCCTCTTAGATTAAAATGAGAAAAAAAATTTTTCATGAAATAAAAAACTGCTATTTTTTATTATAACGCATTTTATTTAGTATTGCTTATAATCTTTTCAAGAAATTTTTATTCATATCACGAAACACCATCTCGTTTTAACGACAAAATTTTTGTTAAATACCACGACAATCAAATACTCATGCAGGATATATGTAAGCAACTTAAACAATAAATCAACTTATCCAAATCGGGACAAAACATACAAATTTAAGGTCATATAAATTTCAAAATAAACTTTTAAAGAAATAGAAAAACGCCCCTCAGACAATAACCCCGAAGGCAATACTTCCACATTTCTCTTGGACTATAAAACTTATCAATTCAATGATAAATTCATTTATTTAATTTTTGTTTCTTTAAATTCAACGTGCTTTTTTACAACTGGATCATATTTACGCTTGCTCATTTTATCTGTCATGGTACGGCTGTTTTTCTTTGTAACATAGAAAAAACCAGTATCTGCAGTTGATAAAAGCTTGATCTTAATGGTTGCTGCTTTAGCCATAATGTAAGAACCTTATTTATACTGAAAAAATATTATCTTGCTATCAAAACCTATTTCTGAAGTCATCAGATTTTCCAGCAACAGTACGGATGTTCTCGAAAAAGTCAAGAGCTGATTAATTTTCTCATAAGTTGGACAAACACCAAAATGACATATAAACCGAAAAAAACAGCCATGGCTATTGAAAAACCGAAGGGTTTAAAGATATCCATGGATTTTCCGATAAAGGTCGGTCCGATGAGCATACCAATTCCATAACAAAAAATAAAAGCAGAATTAGCAGCTGCAAGTTCTTGCCCCTTGAGACGGGCTCCTAAATGTGCAAGAACAATTGTATAAAGGCTCGCTGATACACCACCTAGAAAAAACAAATCAAGCATCAAAACCCATGGATATTGAAGAATCCATGGTACTATAAAAGTTCCTATAAACCTAGAATAGCGCAACTCATCAGTGGGTAGCGTCGATCTTTGGCGTAGTCGCTTATAATGCTGATAGGAATTAAGAGGAAAATATTCCCAAGTGCAAGGGTTGCCATAAAATGTGCTGCTTCATTCTCATTATAACCAATGGATAAACTAAAGGGTATTATAAGAGTTAATACGCCCATTTGAATGGCCCCGTAAACAAGGACCGCCATCATTGCACTTGGAACGTGAAAAAGATAACGAAAAAATGGTATATATTGATTTTTTTGAAATTCTGGACTTAGTTTCCAAGCGGCAAGAATTGGGATAGTAGTAAGTATAATAAGGCTATATCCAACAGCAAAAGGAATAAATCCTTGTGTTCCCACTTTTGCTAGCAGCGTTAGACCTATTATAACCCCTAATCCTAAGACAATAGCATAAATAGAAAGGATCAAACCGCGTTTTTTGGGGGGAGCATAACTGTTGATCCAAAATTCTGACAGGATAAACATAACTGTCATGCTGAAATGTAATATAAACTTTAAAATAAACCAAACCCATATGGAATCAAAAAAATAGAATCCTAAAAAACTTAAAGATCCTATCGCCATCATAAGTAATATTGTTTGAGCGATGCCTAAGCATAAGGCAATTCGAGACGTAAAAATAGCTGCAATAATTATGGCTATTCCACCAACTGTTCCACTATAGCCGATCGTACTGTTGGAAAGTCCTTTTTCTGCCATAAGAAAAGAGACAAGTTGTGTTCCCATTCCCAATGCTGTTCCAACAGTGCCAATGGTTGCAATAGCTGCAATAATGGCACGCAAAGAATTATTTTGAGAGTCAAAAGCTTTTTTTCATGAGAATGACTTAAGATACTTTTGTTTATTCGAATAATAAAAAGGTGTGCTGAAATGAAAAAAGCCCAAGCTTCCTTTTGCAGATTTTCTTACCTCTTGAGTATAAAAACTCTGCAATATTTTTATACAATTACTATAGATATAAAATAAAACATATGTATTATTATATAATAAAGAAAGAAAATTATATACATAAAATAATATAAACACTACCTATTATAGGTATTTTATTATCTTAAAGGTATTATTATATTATTGTTTATATTCTGTTTAATAGTAAAACAAGAATTTTATTTTTTATTAATATTTTCTTCTTCCATAAAAAGGATGCTTTTGTTTTTTTAATTTGTTTTTATGGTAGGATGTCGGTGAAAATTTTATTGGACGAGGTTTTGTTAAGAGCTCAAAGCATAAAGCACCAGCAAAAGGTTGTACCGTTATAAGTTTTACTTCTACAACATCACTGAGCTGATAGCCTTTATGGCTACGCTGTCCTACAAGAACATGTTGTGCTTCATCAAAATGATAATAATCATTTTTAAGCGTAGAAATATGGACAAAACCATCTGTATTGAGTTTATCAAGTGAGATAAAAAGGCCTGCTTTTGTAACTCCGGAGATGCGACCTGTAAAAATACGTCCAATTTTATTTGTTAAATAGTGAGCAACAAGTCGATCAATCGTTTCTCTTTCAGCCATCATTGCACGGCGCTCGTATAAAGAAATTTGCGTAGCAATTTCTGCAAGATTTTGTTCTTGTGTATCTGTTAATTGATCATTTCCTAATTTGAGAGCTTTAATGAGTGCTCGATGAATAATAAGATCAGCATAACGACGGATTGGTGATGTAAAATGTGTATAATTCTGCAGATTTAAACCAAAATGGCCGCTATTTTTAGGATTGTATTCTGCTTGAGATTGTGAACGCAAAATAACTTGATTGACGAGTTCTTGTTGTTGAGTATGAGCAACCTTTTCTAAAATTCTATTCAGACGTGCTGATGTCAGTTCTGCACTTCGGGCGAGTGATATCCCTAAACTTTGAAGAAAATTCCGTAATATTTCTTGTTTGGCAAGAGAGGGTTTATCATGAATACGATAGATGAAAGGTTGATGATGTTCTTTTAATGTTTCAGAAGCTGCAATATTGGCTTGTATCATAAACTCTTCAATTAAACGATGTGCTTCTAGATGTTCTTCACTCACAACATCTTTTATGCATCCATTTTGATCAAGAATAATCTTTTTTTCTGTTATTTCTAATTCTAGTGGTTGGCGACGATTTCGCGCAGCTTTAAGGCATGCATAGGCTTCCCATAAGGGGTGTAAGATATTCTCAAGCAGGAGCGCACTTTTTTCATTGAGATGTTCTTTTTTTGCTAATTGCATTTCTTGATAAGAGAGTTTGGCTCTCACCCGCATCATAATACGATGAAAACTATGTTTTCGTTTATTACCGTTTGCATCAAAAACCATACGAACGGCTAAAGCCGGTCGTTCTTTTCCTTCACGCAGAGAGCACAAATCATGAGAAAGGCGTTCAGGCAACATTGGCACAACGGTATCGGGAAAATAAACAGAATTTCCACGTTTCAATGCTTCTTTATCTAAAGCGCTTCCTGTTTTGATATAGTAAGAAACATCTGCAATGGCCACAATAATAATCCAACCATCATTATTTGCTGGGTCTTTATCCTTGGTTGCATAAACTGCATCATCATGGTCTTTTGCATCTGGTGGATCAATTGTAATAAATGGTAATTGTCGCCAATCTTCACGATTATCCATATTGGCAGCTTTGATATGTTTAACTTGCTCAAGAACATTTTCAGGAAAAATATAAGGAATTCCTTTCGAAAGAAGCGCTATCATTGAGAGTGTTTTCTCACTCTTAATATGCCCTAAAACATTCTTTATTTTTGCGCTCTTTAATCCGTAACCAGTATTTTTTTTAATTTCGACTTCAACGAGATCACCAATTTGAATCTTCATTTCTGGAGACATTTCAACAATGAGCTCATTGGTTTTGCGGTCTATAGGATCAAGGCGCCATTGATTATTTTCAAATTTTTGTACAACAGCAAATGCGCTTTTGGGAGATACATCAATTTTACGAATAATTCGTCCCGTATAAGGGGGGCTTGAGCTTTCAGAATTTTTATTTCGAAAAACTTTTACAAGAATATGATCTCCAACACCAATGCTACTTCCTTTTATGTGATGAAAAGAGTGTATTTCAATATTGGGCTTTGGAGAATCTTCCCATTCAAGAGGTTGTGCAATAAAACTTCCATCTTTATCACGTCCGCTAATTTTGACTAAAGCAACAGGGGGTAATTTTCCTTTGTTTATTGCTCTTTTGCGGTGTTTAGATATAAGATTTTGATCTTTTAACTCACGTAATATATCTCTCAGCCAAACCCGAGAATCGCCTTTTAAGTTAAAGGCTTTGGCGATTTCTCGTTTACTTGAGTGGTTAGGATTCTCATTTATAAAGGAAAGGATTTCTTCCTTATTGGGAAAATTTTTTCCCTTGAATGAAGAGAGAGATTTTATGTTTTTTTCACCTTTAGCCAAAATTTATGTCTCTTTTATTTTTGCTTTTGTTTTAGAAGAAGCTCTTTTTGAAGTTGTTTTTTTACTCGATGCTTTAGCCGATATAAGTTCTAGTGCCTCTGGAAATGTTACACTAATGGGATCTTTATCTTTTGGCAATGTTGCATTAATTTTACCCCAATTGACATAGGGACCATAACGCCCGTTGCGCACGGTAATGGTTCCTCCTTCCGGATGCTCTCCTAATGTTGCCAATGCTTCAGGTGTTGTTCTGCTTTGCTTGGTTTTGTTTTCTTGTTGTTCTGCCAATACTGTAACAGCGCGATTGATACCAATATCAAAAACTTCATCTGCATGAAGAAGGCGCGCAGATTTTCCGTTATGACTAAGATAGGGACCATATCGTCCAATTGTAGCCGTGATTGTTTTTCCAGTTTCAGGATGAATGCCAATTTCACGGGGAAGAGATAGTAAAGCCAAGGCTTTATCAAAAGTTACATTTTCTGCCTGCCATTCTTTTGGTAGTCCTGCACGCTTAACTTCTTTGCTTTCACCAAGTTGAATATAGGGACCAAACCGGCCATTGCGAAGAGAGATGTCTTTTCCTGTTACAGGGTCAACACCAAGTATAACAGGTTCATCATTGCGCACAAATTCATTTTCTTTTCCAGTATCTGTACCAAGTTGGTGTGTGTATTTACATTCGGGATAATTAGAACAGCCAACAAAAGCGCCATAACGGCTGAGTTTTAATGATAATTGACCATTTTTACAAAGAGGACATGAACGCACATCACTTCCATCTTCGCGTTCAGGAAAGGCGAGAGGTGCTAATGTTACATTTAAAACATCAAGGACATTGGTTATACGGAGTTCTTGGATATTGCTAATAGATGCATTAAATCCATCCCAAAAATCTCTTAAGACGTCTTTCCAAGAAAGTTTGCCGTCAGAGATAAGATCCAGCTTTTCTTCAAGATCTGCTGTGAAACCATATTCTACATAGCGATTAAAGAAATTTTCAAGAAAGGCCGTAACAATACGTCCTTTAGCATCAGGAATAAGTTTCCGTTTATCAATGACAATATATCCACGGTCACATAATGTCGCTAATGTGGAGGCATAAGTTGAAGGACGACCAATTCCTAACTCCTCAAGCTTTTTAATTAATGAAGCTTCAGAATAACGAGAAGGGGGCTCTGTGGTATGTTGTACAGATTCAACTTTTTCTTTTGTAAGTGCTTCACCAGTATTTATTTGTGGTAAACGTGTTGTTTCATTTTCTTCATTATTTTCTTCGTCTCGTTGATCCGTGTAGACGGAAATAAAGCCATCAAAACGAACAACAGATCCTGTTGCCCGTAGATTTGCACGCTCTTCTCCTTGCTGTGCTTCAATTTCAACAGTTGTACGTTCAATTTCAGCAGAGCGCATTTGGCTGGCAATGGCACGCTTCCATATCAGCTCATAGAGCTTTGCTTGATCGCTATCGAGAAAATTACGGACTTGACTAGGATTGCGTTGAAAATCTGTTGGGCGGATCGCTTCATGTGCTTCCTGTGCATTTTTTGCCTTTGTTGAATAAAAACGTGGCTTTTCAGGAATATAGTCTTTTCCGAAAGTTTCATGAATAACTTTTCTTGCTGAATCAATAGCCTCAGGTGCTATCTGCACACCATCGGTACGCATATAAGTAATAAGCCCTGCCGTTTCACCATTAATTTCAATGCCTTCATAAAGCTTTTGGGCAATTTGCATAGTGCGAGAAGCTGAAAAACCTAGTTTTGAAGAAGCTGCTTGTTGTAGTGTAGAGGTTGTAAATGGAGGAAAAGGATTTCTTTTTGTAGGTTTTGCTTCAACACTGAGTGTATGATATTGCGCTTTCTCCAACATAAAGCGAATTTGATCTGCTTGTTCTTGAGATTGAATATCAAGCTTGCCAATCTTCCTTTGATTAAACATCGTCAATCTTGCTTGGAAACTATCATTTCGGATGGTTTTTAACTGTGTTGTAATAGACCAATAATCTTCTTTGATAAAATGTTCTATTTCTGATTCCCGGTCACAAATAATACGCAAAGCAACCGATTGAACGCGACCAGCCGAACGTGCACCAGGGAGTTTACGCCATAAAACAGGTGAAAGTGTAAAACCAACGAGATAATCGAGAGCACGACGTGCAAGATAAGCATCGACAAGGGATGTATCAATATCACGTGGATTATTCATAGCATCAAGCACAGACTTTTTGGTGATGGCATTGAAGACAACTCTTTTAATAGGTTTATCTTTTAAAACTTTTTTTTGACGGAGAACATCCAGAATATGCCATGAAATAGCTTCCCCTTCACGATCAGGGTCTGTTGCTAATATAAGGCTATCAGCTTCTTTAACGGCTTTTGCTATTTCATTTAAACGTTTAGCGGCAGCAGAATCTATATCCCATTTCATAGAAAAATCTTGATCCGGTAAAACAGAACCATCTTTTGCAGGCAAATCACGAACATGTCCAAATGATGCGACAACTTTGTATTGAGATCCAAGATATTTATTAATTGTTTTTGCTTTTGCTGGAGATTCAACGATAACGATATTCATAATTTTACCCAAATATTGAAATAAAAATTTTTTTATAAACGCCTTTTACGCGAATAGCTAATGCCAATTGCTTAAGAGCACATAAAAAAATATTAGCCATATAAAAAACATGAATATTGTACAACTTATGATTGTCATTATTAGAGTACACCCTATATAGAATTACACGATTTATTTTCCACTGTTATTACAAAAACATACGGCGAAATACTAAGATAACGTCTATTGAGAGGTAGGAGGGGAAATGCTCAAGGATAGAGGATTATGTTTATAAATCATTTAAAAGTTATCCAATATATTACAGACATGTCAAAGCAAATGAATCAGATGGCGCGTCAAGCGCATAGTCCGCTTTTAGCATTGCTTTTGGATATGGTTGCCAAAGAAGGGCAAAGCATTATTAATAGTGCTGAGGCTCTTGGGGAAGATCAAGATTCGACAATGACACACAACCACCAGAGTGTCGAATAAGCTTTCCAGCAAGCTCGAGTTCTACCAACAAAAGGTAGAGAGTTGGGAGTGAAACACCTGAGTGGATACTGAGTGTGTCTAAGTCGATTGGCGTTGTTGAAAGAGCGGAGAGAACTGCTGCACGTGCTGCATCATCATCTGCTAAAGAGAGGCTGCTGTTTTTTTCATCTGCTAAGTTAAAATTCTCCTTTTCAAGTTGTAAAGAGGATGGTTCCTCAAAAAAATTGAGTTGGGAATTGGGAATCGGTGAAATTAGTGGCGTAAGTGTTTCTATAATGTCAGAAGGATGTGTGGTGAGTAGAGCACCGTCTTTGATAAGATTGTTTGTACCAACAGATCTTGGATCAAGTGGAGAACCGGGAATGGCAAAAATTAACCGTCCCATTTCAGCTGCTTGACGTGCGGTAATTAAGGACCCTGAGCGCAGGGCGGCCTCTACAACCAAGAGACCAAGTGATAGAGCTGCAATAATACGGTTTCTTCTTGGAAAATCGATAGCACGCGGCTTCCAAGAAATGGGCATTTCGCTGATGATGGCTCCACCGTTGGCGATAATATCTTCATGCAACTTTTTATTTTCAGGAGGGTAGATATGATCAATTCCTCCAGCCATGACTGCAACAGTTCCTGTTTTTAAACTTGCTTGATGCGCAACGCTATCAATTCCACGAGCGAGCCCAGAAATTGTTACAAAGTCTGCTTCTCCAAGAAAACGTGCAAATTGAGCCGTAAGCTTTTTTCCAGCAGCTGAAGCATTTCGAGAACCTATAATTCCAATAGAAGTTTTTTGAAAAATTGAAACATTACCTTTGATAGCAATAAGCGGCGGAGGGGCTTCTGTAACCTTAAGAAAAGCTGGATAATCTGGTTCTCCCATACCGATAAATCGAGCACCTAATTTTTTAGCTTTTTGTATTTCTTTTTCTGCATCTTCTAAGCTTGCTATTTTAATAGATGCAGAACCACCACCTTTTCTACTAAGCTCTGGCAGTGCTGCCAGAGCATTTTCTGCTGTTTTATAATGATCAATGAGATTGCGAAAACTAACAGCTCCAATATTTTCACTGCGCAATAACCGTAACCAGCTTAGACGTTGATGATCAGTAAGTAGGATTCCTTTATTTATCTCCGCTTTGCGTACCAATCTTACTTTCTTCCCCAATTAATAATCTACCGATATTTGTATAATGTTTTATGAATACAAATATGCTCATCGCAATCAGCATACAACAGAAATAAGAATCGGAAAAATAAAAAACAAATATCGGCGTGATCGTAACAGCAACGAGTGCGGATAATGAAGAATAGCGTGTGAGGAGAAAAATCGCACTCCATACAATAATAAAAATAATTGCTGCGGGCCAGTAGGTCCCTAAGCAAACACCTAGATAGGTAGCAACACCTTTGCCACCTTTAAATTTAAGCCATACGGGAAAAAGATGTCCTAAGAAAGCAAAAAAACCTGCTAGAGAAACAAGGATACTATTGTCTAGCGGATCACTAAAAAACTTTATAACGAAAATAACAACAGCCCCTTTCAATATATCACAAAGAAGTGTCAGAGCAGCAACTTTTTTATTTCCTGTTCGTAAAACATTTGTCGCTCCAATATTGCCGGAACCGATAGTTCTTACATCTCCGAGTTTGGCTAATCTCGTAAAAAGAAGACCAAATGGGATTGAGCCAATGAGATAAGATATGAGGAAAATAAACCATGGAGTGGACTGAAAAAATATTTCTGCTTTATTCATTAAGAATCTCATTAAGTTTGTTGATCAAGTTTAAAAACGTTTTTCCCTTTCACAAAAGTCTGGAGCACGCGTCCTTGAAAACGTGCATTCTCAAAAGGGGTATTTTTTGAACGTGAATAGAGCTTCTCTTTCGAAACAACCCATGGTTCTTCAAGATCAACCACAATAAGGTCTGCATGAGCACCTTTTTTGAGTGTTCCTGCATTGAGTCCAAAGAGCTTTGCAGGTGCCGTTGACAAAAGTTCCGTTATCCGTAGAAGAGATAGGCTCTCATCATGATAAAGGCGTAAAGCTGCGCTCAATAAGGTCTCCATACCAATAGCGCCAACTGCCGCGTCATTAAATGGTAAATGTTTTTTGTCGATACTCTGAGGATCATGAGAAGAGACAATAACATCTATAGTCCCATCCTTTATTGCTTCAATCATTGCTATACGGTCTTCTTCTGTACGCAATGGGGGCATTAAGCGAAAAGAGGTACGATATTGTCCAATGTCATTTTCATTGAAAGATAAATGATTAATAGATACACCCGCTGAAATCTTCTCACTGCGTTTTTTACCTAAACGGAGTGCATCAACAGAGAGTGCTGTTGATATTTGAGCGGCGTGATAACGTGTTTGCGTTAATACTGCTAATCGCAGATCCCTTTCAAGTGGGATAACTTCTGCTTCGCGAGGGATGCCAGAAAGACCAAGCCAACTGGAAAGCAGTCCTTCATTCATCACACCTTGCCCTGTAAGATCTTTATCTTGCGTTTCATGTATCAATGGAACATCAAAATCACGTGCATAAGTCATTGCACGCCGCATAACAGATGAATTTTGAAGTGTTTTTTTTCCTTCACTAAAGGCAACGGCTCCTGCATCTTTGAGCAAACCAAATTCGGTTATTTCTTGTCCGTTAAAACCTTGTGTGATTGAAGCAACGGGATAAATATTGACCGATGATATTTCCTGTGCTGTATGCTTAATAAATTTAACGAGTGCTACATTATCAATAACTGGATGCGTGTTTGGCATCATAAGAAAGGAAGTAATACCACCTGCTGCGGCCGCGTAACTTTCTGATGCAATTGTTTCACAATGTTCATTCCCTAATTCTCCAACAAAAACGCGTGCATCAACAAGACCAGGGAGAATTGCTTTGTTTTGTGCGTTAATAATTTCTGCTTCTTCAGGAGCTCCCTGATTCAGAGCTTCTTTTCCAGCGGCTATAATTCGTCCATTTTTAACAATAACTGTACCAATTTCATCGATTGCGCGCGAAGGATCAATAATACGAGCATTCTGAAAAACAATTGGTTTTATCATTTTTTTTCTCCACTGATCTTTGCGCGTGAATCTAATAAAGCCTCCATGACAGCCATACGCACTGCAATTCCCATTTCTACTTGTGTCTGAATCATACTTTGTGGTCCATCTGCTATATCGGATGCAATCTCTACACCACGGTTTATTGGTCCAGGGTGCAGAATAATAGAATCATTTTTGGCATAGGCTAAATTTTCTTTATGTAAGCCAAAATAATGGAAATATTCACGCGTAGAAGGAATAAAAGAGCCTGTCATCCGTTCATGCTGTAAGCGCAACATCATGATAACGTCAGCATTTTTAAGACCCTCTTTCATCGTGTTAAAAACCTCAACACTCATATGAGCGATTTCTGCGGGTAAGAGTGTTGAGGGAGCAACAGCACGAACACGAGCACCCAAAGCATTGAGACACAGGATATTGGAACGGGCAACACGTGAGTGTAAGATATCTCCGCAAATCGCAACAGTTAATCCTTCAATACGACCTTTTGCCCTTTTAATGGTTAGAGCATCTAATAAAGCTTGGGTTGGATGTTCATGAGCACCATCACCTGCATTAATAACACAACAATCAACTTTTTGTGCTAATAAAGCCGCTGCTCCCGCACTGTTATGGCGAAAAACCAGTATATCTGGCTTCATCGCATTGAGAGTTATAGCTGTATCAAGTAATGTTTCTCCTTTTTTTACAGATGAGTTGCCAATCGCAAGACTCATCACGTGTGCACCTAGCCTTTTACCCGCTAATTCAAAAGAAGATTGTGTTCGCGTAGAGGCTTCAAAAAAGAGATTAATTTGAGTCCGTCCATGCAAAGTAGATTTTATTTTATCAATTTTGTTAGAAAGGATAACATTTGCTTCTGCACGATCAAGCAATGTATTAAGGTCTTGTACACTTAGATCTTTAATAGCTAAAAGATGTTGATGAGGGAAAAGTGGAAAAAAATTATCTTGCATCATAGCATTCTTCTTTATCTCTCTCTAAACAAGTTAAACAAGCATTTGTTTGAATATGATAAATGTTTCTTAACTCTAAAAAGACAAATAGTCTATGATATGAATGATTTGAATGTAGGAATATACCTATGAGTGCTGTATCTGCGCAAAATACTCGTCGAAAAAATACATTTCTTAGCGATACGCTTATGTTTCGTATTGCTTCTACTTTGCCTAAGTTTTTGTTAGCAAGTTTTGAAGAAATAGGGGATTTTGCCGCGAGTCGAGAAGCATGGAAACTTTCTTGCTTAGCGAATCATTATAAGCCTTTACTATGCTATAATGATGAATGGGGGCAACCAACAGAAAGATTAGAGATCCATTCTTCCTATCAAGCTCTTCAACAATATTCTAGACAAGCAGGTTTGGTTACCTCGCTTTGGGAAAATACGAGCTCAGAAAATGGAGTACGCTATCAAGCGCGTGCGATTCGTTTAGCTTTATCTGCTGGTTTAGAAACAGGACATTTGAATGAAGTTATCATAACGAGTGCAGCTATTGCTGTTTTAATTAGTGATATTGAGCTCTTCAAAAAATGGCAAAATGTACTTTTATCACGCCAATATGATTCTTCATCAAAGCCTATTCATCATAAAAAGGCTGCTTCTCTAACTTGTGCATTTGACGATATTGAAAAATACGCTTTCAATTTTCCAAGTGTTAAGAAAATTTCTTTCGATGAAAGTATGGAACGTGATCTATATCGTTTAAATGTTGTAAAAACCAACGTTATTAATCCTACCGCTGACGGATATCTTGTTAGTGCAGATTTAGATGGTCATTTAAGTTGTTTTTTTATTCCACGCATACAAGAAAATGGCGCATTAAATGGATCTATATCGATTCGTCATTTAATTCAGCGTTCTGGAGAACTGTTAACGCCAGAAGGGGTTGTTGATTTTCAAGGCAGTTATGGCTGGCTTTTGGGAAATGCTGGAGAAGGGCTTAAAGTTATTAAAGATATCGAGACAATGATGCGTTTTGATCAATCTGTCATATCGGCAGGTGTTTTGCGAGCGGCTCTTCAATTTGGTATGGATTTTTTCCGGAAAAAAATGCCCAATCAGCCTTTACCACCACTGACAGAACGTATTTTTGCAGATATTGCATTAGATATAGCTGCCTCACAAGCATTGGTTTTGCGTTTAGCAAGAGCATTTGACAATGCAGCAAATGACCGTTCTGAAGCAGCTTTTGCCCGCATTATGACACCTATTATTGCTTATCATGTAAGTCAATTGGTTGTGCCTATTATTGGTGAAATTATTGCACAACTTGGTATTGAAAGTTTTATAGAGAATAATCCATTATCACAAATGTTGCATAATGGGCCTGCGCGGATTGTGAGAAATAGTTTTGCTAATCAGTTGGTAAAGGATGCCATTCTTATTGCTGAAAAAGCTCCGGGATTGTTTCAGAAATTGTTGGAAAAAATTGCTCTTGATATTGGACCAGCAGGACCCCGAGCAATTGAAATTATTAAGTCAGCAGGTGATATGGCATCAGCAAATGAGGGAGCAGGAAGGTTTTTTGTTGAACAGGTAGCCTATGCAGCAGCTGCAGCAGCATTACGTTCTACAGACATAGAACATGTTGCAAATGCCTATATGGAAAGCCGCCTTGGAGGGCAATGGAGATCTTCCTACGGGATGCTTATTGCACGATATAATGCAGGGCATTTGCTCAATGTCCTCTATCCTTCCATGTGATGAAAGTTTTGAATTCTATTGAGAGCACCTTGCAATATAAAAGCGGCGGCTGCCGAATCAATACGGCTTGCTCTTTTAGCACGCGATACATTCATTTCTAAAAGAGACCGTTCCGCCGCAATTGTTGATAAACGTTCGTCCCAAAAAACAAATGGAATTTTTGTATAAGCTTTCATATTGCTCACAAAAGCTCTGGTTGCTTGAACACGAGAGCCACTGCTTCCATTCATGTTAAGAGGTAAGCCAATGATAATAACGCCTACATTTTCACGGTCAAAAATTTTAATAAGTGTGTAAGCATCTTCTGTAAATTTTTTTCGCTGTAGTACAGGACGCGGATTCGAGACAGTCAATCCCATATCAGAAATTGCAATTCCGATCGTTTTTGTCCCTAAATCTAAGCCTGCTATTGTTTGTCCAGGCAAAAGATGTGTCATAACTTCGTTTATATTAATAACAGTCATAAGGATATAATACGTTTTTTAATGTTTCAGATTTAATGGTTATATTCTTTATTCATGTTATCTAATATTCTTGCACTTGCAAGATCAGCCTTGTATAGCCAGAATAAAGATCAATAAAAAACAAAGAAGCAGAAAGGCGTAAAGAGTATGTCTGTTGATCAAGAGACCGTCAAGCGGATCACACATTTAGCGCGGATTGCCCTCCACGATGATGAGATAGAATCTGTGACAAAAAAATTTAATGCTATTTTAGGTTTTGTAGAGCAATTGAATGAAGTTGACGTCAGTGGAGTTGAGCCATTAACATCTGTGATGCCGATGACTCTACGAATGCGTGAAGATAGTGTGACAGATGGCGATAAAGCAGCAGATATTGTAGCCAATGCCCCTGTTACAGAAGAAAATTTTTTTCTTGTCTCAAAAATTGTTGAGTAACTTTTTATATTTTTGAAATTTGAGAACCAATATGACTGATTTAACAACTCTCACAATTGCGCAAGCTCGTGATGCTCTAACAAAGAAAAATCTCAAAGCAACAGAATTAACGGAAGCTTATTTACAAGCAATAGAGTTGGCGAATCCAACTTTGAATGCTTATGTAACAATAACAGCAGAACAGGCAAGAAAAATGGCTGCTGAATCAGATGGACGTTTGGCGAAAGGGCAGGGGAGGCTTTTAGAAGGAATTCCTTTGGGGATTAAAGATCTTTTTGCAACCTATGGTGTTCATACGCAAGCCTGTTCACATATCCTTGATGGTTTTAAACCGCACTATGAATCAACTGTCACGGCTAATTTATGGCAAGATGGTGCAGTGATGTTAGGAAAACTTAATATGGATGAATTTGCTATGGGCTCATCCAACGAAACATCATATTATGGCCCTGTTATTAGCCCATGGAGAAAAAAAGGCTCGGAGGAAAAACTCGTACCCGGTGGTTCTTCGGGAGGATCTGCTGCCGCTGTTGCTGCACAAATTTGTGCTGGTGCAACTGCAACCGATACAGGTGGCTCAATACGTCAACCAGCAGCTTTTACTGGCACTGTAGGAATAAAGCCAACTTATGGAC
This sequence comes from Bartonella sp. TT119HLJHH, assembly GCF_042193385.1. NCBI lineage: Bacteria > Pseudomonadati > Pseudomonadota > Alphaproteobacteria > Hyphomicrobiales > Bartonellaceae > Bartonella > Bartonella sp. TT119HLJHH. The sequence goes on from NZ_JBHILS010000007.1 coordinate 25,782, forward strand.
GTTGTTCACGGTGGGGCATTGTTGCATTTGCTTCATCCCTTGATCAAGCTGGACCTATTGCCAGAGATGTTCGTGATTGTGCTATCTTACTGAGATCAATGGCCTCTTTTGATGAAAAAGATTCTACTTCCGTGAATTTACCAGTTCCTGATTATGAAAGTTATCTTGGTCAATCAATCAAAGGAATGAAAATCGGTATTCCAAAAGAATATCATATGGATGGAATGTCTCTAGAAATTATTGAGCTTTGGCAAAAAGGAATAAATTGGTTAAGAGAAGCAGGCGCTGAGATTAAGGATATTTCTTTGCCCCATACAAAATATGCTCTACCTTCTTATTACATTATAGCTCCTGCAGAAGCCTCTTCTAATTTAGCGCGTTATGATGGTGTGCGTTTTGGTTTACGCGTGCCTGGAAAAGACATCATTGAGATGTATGAAAATACGCGTTCTGTTGGTTTTGGTAATGAAGTTAAGCGGCGTATTTTGGTTGGGACTTATGTCCTTTCATCTGGTTATTATGATGCCTGTTATTTAAGAGCTCAAAAAGTAAGAACACTCGTAAAACGTGATTTTGATCAATGTTTTGCTTCAGGCATTGATGCGATTTTGACACCAGCAACACCAACACCTGCTTTTGGTATTGGTGATGAAAAAATAAAAAATGATGCTGTAGCAATGTATCTTAATGATATTTTTACGGTACCAGTTAATATGGCTGGGTTACCAGGAATTTCTGTTCCTGCTGGTCTATCATCAAATGGTTTACCGCTAGGATTGCAATTGATTGGTAAACCTTTTTCTGAAGAAGTGATTTTTCAGATAGCGCACATTATTGAACAAGAAGCAGGAATATTCAGCGCAGAAAAATGGTGGATGTAATAGTCAAAATTCACAAAAAAGAAGTTCTCATTAAGTAGAGAGATGCTTTAAAAAAGAGGATGGGAGAACTCTATTTTCTGAATTTGTAACCTTTATCCACCAAGATAGGCTTCTTTAACACGCGGATCAGAAAGCATAGTTTTGCCTTCACCGTGAAATAAAATATGCCCTACCTCTAAAATATAAGCATAGTCAGCGATGGAAAGTGCAGCAAATGCATTTTGTTCAATAAGAAGAACAGTTTTTCCCATATCATTAATTTTTCGAATAATTGAAAAAATTTCCCGAACAAGAAGTGGTGCTAACCCCAACGAGGGTTCATCTAATATGACCATATCAGGATTGCTCATAAGTGCACGGCCCACAGCAACCATCTGCTGTTCACCACCTGACATTGTTCCTCCCAACTGTTTTGCTCTTTCACGGAGGCGTGGAAAAAGATCAAATATCCATTCAATATCGCGGGAAATTCCCTGCTTATCGTGACGAATATAAGCGCCTAGATGAAGATTCTCTAAAACAGTAAGATGGGGCATGATACGTCGTCCTTCAGGACTTAGAGCAATCCCTAATCGCAAAATCTCTTCTGGTGATTTTTTAATAATAGATTTTCCATTATAGGTAATTTCTCCATAAACAGAGCGATTAAGTCCTGTAATAGAACGTACAATACTGCTTTTTCCCGCACCATTGGCTCCAATTAAAGTAACAATACTGCCCCGCTTTATGGACATAGAAAGATTTTGGACAGCTTTAATGGCGCCATAATGAACGTAAAGATTTTTTATTTTAAGAATATCCATAAACATCTCCGCCAAGATAAGCTTCAATAACTTTAGGGTTATTACGAATTTCATCTGGTGTACCATTGGCAATACAACAGCCATATTCCATAACCAAAATACGTTGGCAAAGCCCCATAACCACTTTCATATCGTGCTCAATAAGAAGAATTGTAAGATCAAAGTCTTTTTGCACTTTTGCTATGAATTTTCTAAGATCTTCACTTTCTTGTGGATTCATGCCAGCAACAGGTTCATCAAGAAGAAGCAATTTGGGCTTTGTAGCTAATGCACGTGCAATTTCTAGACGCCGTTGCACACCATAAGGCAAAGCTGTTGCCGATTGATTGGCAAGGTGATCAAGTTGTAGCTGTTCAAGGAGCTCCAAGGAATTTTTATAAACTTCCTTCTTTTCTTTCATTGCTTTTGAAAAAAATAGAGCTGAAGAAAACCAAGGATATTTTTGTCGAACATGCGCTCCTACCATAACATTCTGCAAAACCGTTAACCCTGAGAAAAGACGAATATTTTGAAATGTTCTGGCAATATGGCGTCTACAGATGATATAAGGAGACGCTCCAGAGATTTTTTGCTCATCAAAAAGAATGCTGCCGCTTGTAGGAGCATAAAAACCAGAAATCATATTGAAAACTGTTGTTTTTCCAGCACCATTAGGACCAATTAATCCAGTAATACTCCCTCGTTTAATTGCCATATTAACATTATTTACAGCAACTAATCCGCCAAAACGCATTACAACATTATTGAGTGAAAGGATGGTGTCGTTCATAGCTTTCCCTCAGTATTAGAAAGCTTTTTGCGTGTCAAAAAGCTATAAATTCCATTCCATGAGAATTCTCGTTGTCCCATCAATCCTTTTCTCCAAAACAAGATAATTACCAGCAATAAAAGAGAAAAAACAACCATACGAAGTCCTGGGGTTTCTGGAATATGTATAAAACCTAAGTCAAAAGGACTTTCAATAATACGAAGCCATTCAAGCATGACTGTAATAATAATACTGCCAATAATGCTCCCTGTAATTGAACCCAGACCACCAGCAACAACAATCATCAAAATATTAAAAGTCAAAAGAAAATTAAACATTTTTGGATCAATGGTTGAAATAAGAGCCGCCATTAATGCGCCACCTATACCTGCAAAAAACGCTCCAACAGTAAAAGAAAAACTACGGTAGAAAAAAGCGTTAATTCCCATAGTTTTCGCAGCTATTTCATCATCACGAATAGCCCGTAATACGTTACCAGTATTGCTTTGCAGTAAGAGAACAATAAAGAGAACTGTAAATGCTAGCCAACCATAGTTCCACCATAATGTTGCATTTTGAGGTATTCCTTTGATTCCCAAAGAGCCATTTGTGAGCGATGTGGCGTTCGTAATGACAATGCGAATAATTTCCGCAAAACCTAATGTTGCAATTCCAAGATAATCGCCACCAAGACGCAATATTGGTAAGGCAATCAATAAACCTACAACAGCAGCACACAAACCACTTACAACAACAGCGATAAAAAAAGGTAACTGTAAATGATATAATGGTTCAGCAATAGGCTCAAGAATCCACATCATTTCTTTTTGTTCAGGGGAAAGAAGTAAAATTGCGCAAACATAAGCACCAATAGCCATAAATCCAGCATGTCCAAGAGAAAACATACCTGTGAAACCGTAAATCAAATTAAGCGAAATTGCCAATATCGCATTAATAGCAATCAGATTGATGATACGAAGCGTATAGTCATTAAAATGGCTATCAGCATAAAATAAAAAACCTATGAGAACTAAAACACTTATACACGATAAAACAGTTGTCGCTGACTTTGCCATTAAATTTTCTCCTGATTTCTTTTACCCATTAATCCTGTGGGCAATATTAATAGAATCAGAATTAATAAAATGAAAGCGAAGGCATCTCGATATCCAGATAGCGCGGGGAAAAATGCGATAATCATAATTTCAATAAACCCTAATAATAATCCTCCCAACATTGCACCTGGTATCGAACCAATACCTCCGATAACAGCAGCGATAAATGCTTTGAGACCAGGAAGAACACCCATATAAGGCTGAATTTGAGGATAACGTAAAGACCACATAATGCCCGCTATGGCGGCAAGAGCTGAGCCTATTCCAAATGTAAACGCAATAACTTTATTGACAGACACACCCATCAAACGTGTTGTTTCAATATCATGGGAGATTGCGCGCATAGCAAGACCCGGTTTTGTTTTATGGATAATCCATAATAGTAATAAAATAAGAATTAATGACACAAAAGGAACGATCAGAGACATGGGAGCAATTCTGATGATAGCATCTGCTCCTGATCCTAGATGCCATAAAAATGGTGTTACAAGAAAATCTGGCTGTTGTACACCTTTCGGAACACCACTAAAGAGTACAGTAGCAAGATTTTCAATAAAAAAAGAAACACCGATTGCACCGATAAGTGCCGAAATACGCGGAGCATGGCGTAGAGGTTTATAGGCAAATTGATCAACTGCCACACCCACAGCACTTGTAATAAAAATGGAAAAACAAAGAGCTAAAAGCCAAATTGGGGTAAAATCTTGTGGGGAAATTTTAAAATAATAAACAAATCCTAACGTAAGAATTAAAAAAGCAGCAATCCAATAAATTGGAGGACGCCTTTTAAACCCTATAAAGACCGAATAATAAATAAGAGCCGCGAGGAACAAAAGAAGAATTGCTGCCCAAGCAGGCATAAAGCTAATTGTGGAAAAGAAAACAAAATATGCTCCCAGCATAAAGATATCACCGTGAGCAAAATTAATGAGTCTCAATATACCATAGACCATAGTGTAACCAATAGCGATAAGCCCATAAAGAGATCCCAATGCCAGTGCATTAAAAAAATACTGGATGAACATTTCAGTGCTCATCTCTCATCCTTCCACATTTGTTAATTTACATAAGATAACAAGAAACCTTTAAGTTTTTGGTTGAGAAAAGATCCTCAACCAATTCTTGTATTTTCATTAGTAAAACTTCTTAAATTAAAAAGCAGGTTTAACTTCTTCTAAATAAACACGTTTTCCATCCTGTATTTTAATGATACCAATAGGAATTTTAGGATTATGATTTTCATCCATGGACATATCACCAAAGGGGGTTGGAAAATCTTTTAATTTGCTAAGCGCGATAGTAATTTTTTCACGATCAGCGCTACCTGCATTTTCAATAGCCTTCATGAACATCATATAACTCGTGTATCCCAAAACAGAATTGATATTTGGCTCTTTGTCAGGGTATGCTTTTTTCCATTCTTTTGTGAATTCTTGCGCAGCTACTGACATATTTGGCATATCCTCACTATAGGGAAGTGTTGTATGTAAGAAACCTTCTGCTGCTTTTCCTGCAATCGTAATGGTTTCTGGATTATCCATAGCATCTCCACCCATAATTTGAAACTTCGCTCCTAATTCTCGTGCTTGTTTCATGATGATAGCACCTTCAGAAAAGTAAGATGGAATGAATAAAATATCAGGTTTTTGTGCAATAATTTGCGTAAGAACAGCTGAAAAGTCTTGATCTCCGGAATTATAATTTAGATTTGAGATAACTTCACCACCTAATTTTTTGAAAGCACGCGTAAAATAACTTGCAAGACCAATGGCATAATCGCTTGAAATATCTTTAAGGATAGCGGCTTTTTTTGCGTGTAAAGTTTGGCTTACATAAGTTGCGATTCCGACTCCTTGATAGGAATCAATAAAGCAAGCGCGAAAGTAATATTTTTTACCCTGTGTAACAAGAGGACTTGTTGAGGACGTTGCAATAGTTGGAGTCTTTGCTTTTTCAGATATTTCACCACCTGCTAACGAGAGCGAAGAACCATAGCTACCAATGATTCCACTCACTTTTTCACTTGCTGTTAAACGCATAACAGCATTAGCCGCTTCTACTTTATCAGACTTATTATCAATAATAACAAGTTCCACTTTACGGCCTAAAATTTCTGGAACTTTTTTATGGGCTAATTCTATACCTCTAATTTCAAGCTGACCTCCAAATGCATTTTGACCACTTAATGGAAGATAAACACCAATCTTAATAGGTTCACTCGCATAAACATTTGCTGTAAATGCCATAAATGCTGCGATTATCGTAAGGACTTTTTTCAATTGCATTGCGCATTTTCCTTAATTGAATTGTCGTTTTTTCACCTTATATTGAACTTCTTCATCATGCAAGTTACACATTAATGAAAATATCATTATGTAAAAAAACTTTTATATGACCTCTTTTGTAGGGCACACCTTGTAAGGTATGTAAAGTGTACAATCAAATAGTTTTATAAATATTCATGTTAATATTCTCTGACATTAACATAGAAGATACGACAATATGGGGAAATCTTATCTTGGGGCTTGCGTGTTGATACAAGAGCAATGTTTACTTAAACCTAGAGAATCAATATCGTACAATTTATAAGCTACAGGATCACGTTATTATGACGAGTAAGGATGCATTAAAGGATTGTTCCCCATCTGAGGAGAGTATAGGTGCTTGTGGGGAGATTATCGAAATCAGTGGTGTCATTAAGTGGTTTGATGGTAGTAAGGGGTATGGATTTATTGTACCTGATTTACCTCATTTCCCTGATATATTATTGCATGTTACAGTAATGCGAAGGGATGGTTTTCAAACAGCTTTGGAGGGAGCTAAAGTCATTTGTGCTGTGGAAAAAACTGAACGAGGGTTAAAGTGCGTTCAGGTGAAATCTATAGATTGTTCTTCAGCAATTCATCCATCAGAAATTCCAGCCCGTACCCATGTTGTTGTTACTCCAGAAAGTGGACTAGAACGAGCAATTGTTAAATGGTTTAATCGTGACAAAGGATACGGTTTTCTTAGCCGTGGGCAAGGGACAGAAGATATTTTCATTCATATGGAAACATTGCGCCGTTTTGGTCTAGCAGAGCTTCGTTCGGGTCAAGTTGTTCTTGTACGTTTTGGTAAAGGAGAAAAAGGTTTAATGACAGCAGAGATTTATCCGGATATAGGTATTCCTTTAGCTACGCATTAAATTTCGCGAGTGAAATCAGTATGTTTTCTATATTTTTAAAGGTTGTTATTTCATAAATTGCTATAGAAGTAGATTTTTAAAGAAAATATGGCTCTCGTGAATCCATAAACCAAATGAAGAAAATGGCGCATATTACGTTGAAAGAAACTAGAAAATAACAAGGAAGCAATCCTCTTGTTTTTTGACTTTTAAACTCTGGTACTTTTTATTTTAGAAACAAAATTTAAAATTTTTCTGTGGTGGAGACAAGAATGTTAAAGCCTTTTAAAAAGGGGCATATTGTTTTATTGGTGATGCTTTTTATGTTAAATATGCGTGTTGTTGTAGCAAAGGAGCCCATAGAGATTCCTGTGCATCCAATTCCTTTAGAAATACATACAAAGCAAGGTACAGTTTCTTATAAGGTAGAGATTGCTTTTACGCCATCTCAAGCAGAAGCTGGTTTAATGTATCGAACTGATTTTCCACGCGATCGTGCAATGCTCTTTAAGCAGCTAAAAAGTTCTCAATCGGGAGATGAGCAGAAAATTTTTATGTGGATGGCAAATACGCCTTTACCTTTAGATATGATTTTCTTAAACTCTGAGGGAATTATTGTATCAATTATTGAAAATACTTCTCCATTTTCAACAAACACCATTTCATCTGGAGTTCCTGCAGCTTTTGCACTTGAGATTAATGCTGGTGAAGTTTCTGAAAAACAGATACAAAAAGGGCAACGTGTTATTCATCCTGTACTTTGTGGAGAGTGCAATAAAAAATGACAGCTGAAGATATTCATTTTTTTGAATATGATGGTTTGCGATTTGCTTATCGAGAAGAAGGGCAAGGTGCACCTATTTTGTTGATCCATGGTTTTGGATCTTCTGCACGGGTGAATTGGTATGCAACGGGTTGGTTTCGTATTCTCACTGAAGCAGGATATCGTGTTATTGCTCTTGATAATCGCGGTCACGGAGATTCAGTTAAAAGTTATGATCCTGTCTTTTATACACCTCAAGCTATGGCTGGAGATGCAGTAAAGTTACTACAGCATTTAGAGTTATCTAAAGCCCATGTTATGGGATATTCTATGGGGGCTCGTATTAGTGCTTTTATGGCTCTTTTGCATCCAACGTATGTGAACAGCGTTATTTTTGGTGGTTTAGGTATTGGCATGGTAACAGGAGCGGGAAATTGGGAGCCTGTTGCTGAGGCTCTTTTAGCAGAAGATATTTCTACCATTACCAATACGCGTGGTTTAATGTTCCGTAAATTTGCAGATCAAACGAAAAGCGATAGACGTGCTTTGGCTGCGTGTATTATCACATCAAAACAGGAGCTAACGGCATCTGAAGTTTACAAAATCAAACAACCAGCACTTGTTGCCGTTGGTTCATTAGATGAAATTGGCGGCGCTGCAGAGCCATTGGCAGCCTTGCTGCCTTGTGGTGAAGCTTTATCAATTCCTGGTCGAGATCATATGCTTGCGGTAGGCGATAAAGTTTATAAAAAAGGTGTTATCGATTTTCTTTCTCGTTATCCTATAAAATAAGAATTCTTCATAGCTTTTAGAATTTACAGAAATACCCAATATTTTTATCTCGTATAAATTAAAAAAACTTATTTAAAAATATTTCTTTTATGACATAAGTTTTTATAAAGAATGAAAAGAAAAATAAACTCTTATTAGCTTATTTTGTATATTTTTCAGAGATGTAATTATTCTAAGATTAGATAATTATACTTTAAAGTTTATTAAAAAGAATTATTTTTGAATGATGTAATAAATATTTTTTGCTAAAAAATGTAGTTTTAAATAAAAAAATATTCTTATTTGTATTTTTTATAAAAGGAACAAAATTATAAATTATTGATCAATTTATTCTTACGAATATGCATTCTAAATACAGATTCTAAAATTGGAGATAAAGTAAAATTATTAAAAATATACAGTTTTTTTGCCATTTTTTAATCTATACGGGTATATTTAATAATGATAGACTCTTTTTGTAAACGTTCTTTATGAATGTATAAAGAACGTTGTAAATATATGTAACATTAAGTAAATATTCAGATTATGCTTTTTTACTGACTTTACAGAATCATAAGAGTGTCTTATTTGCGCGACACGCAATTATTTTAATCGTTTCAAAAAACAGGAGAGCATAGTGAATGCTGATGAAATAAAAAAACTTGATAATTATTTTAAAAATATATTCCAAAACTCAGCATTGCAAGTCAGAGCACGGCCTAAAAAGAGTGATTCTTGTGAGGTTTATATGGGAGATGAGTTTTTAGGCATTATCTATCGAGATGAAGATGAAAATGAGCTATCCTATAATTTCTCAATGGCTATATTAGATATTGATTTAGAAAATTGATTCGTTATTTATCATTGAATAAAGTCTTTTTTATCCCATAAGATTTATATAAGTTTTAACGCTTTAAAGCTTGTATGGTTATTTCGTGCAATAATAAGATGGTCATGGATAATAATGCCTAATGCATTTGCTGCGTCTTTTAATCTATATGTCATTGTTATATCTGCATCAGAGGGGGTGGAATCGCCAGAAGGGTGATTGTGGACTAAGATAAGTCCTGATGCGGATAACTCTAAAGCTCGAGAAATAACTTCACGAGGATAAACAGGGGTATGATCAATGGTTCCAGTTTGTTGCACCTCATCAGCAAGCAAGCCGTTTTTCTTATCAAGAAATAAAATACGAAATTGTTCACGGGTTTCGTGAGCCATAACGGCTTTACAATAAGCTAACACTTTATCCCATGATGAAAAAATATCGCGTTTAAACAATTGCGCACGAGCAAGACGCCCAGCAACATCTGAAATAATTTTTAAATCGATTGCAGTTGCGGGACCACATCCTTGAACTTCTTGAAGTCGGTGAATATCAGCTCCTAACACATCAGCTAATGAACCAAAACGCGCTATCAAATTTTTAGCTATGGGTTTTGTGTTTGCGCGGGGGATTGTGCGAAAAAGTAATAATTCAAGATATTCATAATCTTCAATTGCATTTCCTTTTGACTTTAAATAACGTTTCCGAAGACGCTCACGATGTCCTTGATAATGTTTATGGAGCTGTGCATTTTTCTTAGGCTCTTCATTTTTTCTTTCTGATATTGGGGTGAGTGGAGAACTCGATGTTAATGCAAAGTGATTACTTTGAGTATCTTCCTTTTGATTTAATTTTTTAGTCATAAAGTCTCTACAGTGCGTTAGGTATGCGAATTTGGAATATAAAAAATATTTTTAGGAGATTGTGTAAATATTTCATACCCTTCATTTGTAACACCGATCGTATGTTCATATTGTGCGGTCAGAGAGCGATCACGGGTAACGGCAGTCCAACCATCAGATAAAATCTTAACTTGTGGTTTACCAAGGTTAATCATAGGCTCAATTGTAAACATCATACCTTGTTTTAATTCGACTCCTTCTCCAGGGTTTCCATAATGGAGGATATTGGGAGCATCATGAAAAAGCTGGCCGATACCATGTCCGCAAAAGTCTCTCACAATTGAACAGCGTTCAGATTCTGCATACTGTTGAATGGCTGCACCAATATCGCCCGTCGTTGCTCCAGGCTTAACGACAGCGATACCTTTCATAAGACTTTCATAGGTTATTTTTAGTAAGCGTTCTGCGGCACGTCTAATTTTTCCAACAGGATACATTCGACTTGAATCTCCATGCCAACCATCAAGGATAAAGGTTACATCAACATTTACAATATCACCTTCTTGCAAAGGTCTTTTATTGGGAATGCCATGGCAGACAACGTGATTGATAGATGTACAGCATGAATGGCTGTATCCATGATAATTGAGATCAGCAGGAAGTGCTCCTCGCTTAGCACCAAAAATAAATACAAAATCATCTATTTCTTGCGTAGTAACGCCCGGCTTAATAATATCTGTAAGCGCATCAAGGCATTCTGCAGCAATACGACCAACTTCACGCATTTTAGCAAAAGCATAATCATCGAAAATGCGGATTTTTCCATTAAATTTTAAAGGGATTTTATTATATTCGATATACTCAGTCATTGTTTCTTCTATTTTCTATTTGTACTCTCTGAATCGGAAAAATGCCTTCTACACTTACATGACACTTTACAGCATAACATTCTACCCCTGATTTTAATGCTAAATCAAACTTACGTCCATAGAGTGGATCAAGATCATGACAGATTGTAAAAGCGGCGCAATCTTCTCTTTGAATAATATAAAGCATCGCAGCTCGTTTTCCTTGTTGTACGACTCCTATGAGTTCTTCAAGATGACGTGCACCACGTTTTGTCACGGTATCAGGAAATTCTGCTAATCCTTTTTGACGAATAAAATGAACATTTTTAACTTCTAGGTAACAATCAGGAAGAATGTTATCACGTAAAAGAAAGTCAATTCGTGATTGTATCCCATAGCGTTGTTCTTTTAAGATTGTTTTATACCCACTTAATTCTGGTAGTAATCCATTTTGAATTGCTTCTAGTGCAAGTTTATTGGGTACAGCGGTATTAATGCCAACCAAAGTATTATCGGCTTCAACAATTTCTAATTGATAGGCATATTTTCGTTTGATGTTGTTATGATAAGAAAGCCAAATATTAGAGTTGGAAGCTGTTAATCCAAGCATTGATCCTGTATTAGGTACAGACACGGTGAGGACATGCTGATCATCTTGTTGAACATCCGCAAGGAAACGTTTATAACGACGGATAAGCTTTGCAGGAAAAAGTTTGGGAATAAAGTGCATATCCCTTTTTTAGGATTTATGATTTCATAATTCAACTGAGATTATGATTTATAGTGGCTGTTCCTATTAAAAAAGATAAAATTGATGTAAAAAACACTACGATATCTTATATAAATTGTTATAAATTCCATCGTTCACTTTAATGGCTTTTAAAATTTATTATTAGGTTTAGAAGCGATTATTTTTGAATAAAAAGATAACATTGTCTATAATTTATTATTAAACAAGCATTAGGGTATTGTGAAAAAGGTTTCGTAAAAATAGTGGAGAGGGAGATAGTTTAAGTGAAACTAGGTAAAATTGATGGCTGGAACGAATAGGAATCGTGAAAATTTAACAAATGGTCCCATTATTATTTTAGTTGAACCGCAGCTTCCTGAAAACATTGGTATGGTCGCAAGGGCAATGGCGAATTTTGGGCTTTCTAAGCTTCGATTAGTTAATCCTCGAGAAATGTTTCCAAATGAAAAAGCTAGAGCTGCTGCAAGTAAAGCTGATCATGTCATTAACAACGCTGTGATTTTTAACACATTGCGTGATTCAATTGCAGATTTACACTATGTTTTTGCCACAACAGCACGTGAAAGATGTGGTTTCAAAACTGTAAAAAGTGCTGTCGAAGCAGCAAGCGTATTACGTCAGCGTGAAAGTATCGGACATAAAACAGGTATTGTCTTTGGAAGAGAGAGATGGGGACTAGAAAATGATGAAATCAGCCTTGTTGATGAAATTATTACTTTTCCAGTTAATCCTGCTTTTGCGTCACTTAATATTGCGCAAGCGGTTCTTTTAATGTCTTACGAATGGATGAAAACAGGTCTAGAAAATGTCAGCGATACGGCATTTCGTGCCGCAGAGATGGAACCTGCAAATAAAACAATATTTCATGGTTTTTTATCTCAGTTAGAAGAGGCTTTGAATATCCGTGGGTATTTTAGACCCCCAGAACGCAAAGAAGTAATGCTTGCAAATTTGCGCTCTGTTTTTACGCGCGCTAACTTTAGTGAACCTGAGGTTCGTTTATTGCGAGGCATTATATCTTCTTTAGATCATTTTTCGCCACAATATCCACGGGGGAGTAGAGCACCTGAAGAACGTGATCGTAAAAAAATTAAAAACAAGTGTGAAAACTAATGGATGAACGGCCTGTTCTTTTTTTTGATAGTGGTATTGGTGGTTTAACTGTTTTAAGGGAAGTGCGTGTCCTTATCCCTGAAAAGCAATTTATTTACGTGGCTGATGATGCGGGATTCCCTTATGGCAATTGGGAAGAAAATGTTTTGAAAGACCATATTTTGAAGATTTTTACAAATCTTTTGACACGCTACAATCCAGCTTTATGTGTGATTGCTTGCAACACTGTTTCTACACTGATGATAGCAGATTTACGACAGAATTTTCCTCATGTCCCTTTTGTAGGAACGGTTCCTGCAATTAAATCAGCTGCAGAACAAACAAAATCTGGTTTTATTTCCGTATTAGCGACTCCAGGAACAGTTAAACGTGCTTATACAAATGAATTAATTAACTCTTTTGCTGGACAGTGTCATGTTCAGCTTGTGGGAAGTAAAAAGCTGGCTGGATTTGCTGAAGATTATTTACGGGGAAAATCTATCGATGCGGAAGAGATAAAGAAAGAAATCTTGCCATGTTTTGTAGAAAAAAATGGCAAATATACTGATATTATTGTTTTAGCCTGCACACATTATCCTTTTTTGATTAACTTCTTTCGTGAACAAGCTTTATGGTCCGTTAAATGGATTAATCCAGCAAAAGCTATCGCTAAACATACCAGATCATTATTACCATTGTCGGAAAAAATACATCAGCAATCTGTAAAGAAATATCAAGATTTTGTGTTGCTAACATCAAAAAATGTCACTTCTTCAACGGAGCGCTTGTTAAAAGGATTTGGCTTAAAAATCATGAAAAGAGTTGACTTTGGGATACAAGATCAATAAAGCTATTTCAGCTTTTTCTTTCAAGAAAATAGCATTAATTGACGTGTCCCGTGGATAACTTTGCATATTGATATGTTAAGGTATTCTGTCAGTCTTTATAGTATTTAAAGGCAGAGGAGGGCGCGTTTCCTTGGGGTCTTAAGATCTCGTGTTTTATTTTAAAGGAAATGCGATGAGTAAACGCGAAACAACAAAGTATAAAATTGACCGTCGTATGGGAGAAAATATTTGGGGTCGTCCAAAATCTCCCGTCAATCGTCGTGATTATGGTCCAGGTCAACATGGACAGCGTCGTAAAGGAAAACTTTCTGACTATGGGGTGCAGTTGCGCGCTAAACAAAAGCTGAAAGGGTTTTATGGAGATATTTCAGAAAAACAATTTCATAAAACTTATGAAGAAGCTGCTCGTCGACGGGGTGATACTGGTGAAAATCTTATTGGTCTGTTAGAGTCACGTTTGGATGCTGTTGTCTATCGTGCAAAATTTGTACCTACGATTTTCGCTTCTCGCCAATTTATCAATCACGGTCATGTTAACGTAAATGGGCGGCGCACAAATATTCAATCTTATCGTTGTAAGCCCGGTGATGTTATTGAGGTTCGGGAAAAATCAAAACAACTTGTTTTAGTTTTAGAATCTGTACAATTGGCAGAACGTGATGTCCCTGATTATATTGAAGCAGATCATAAACAGATGAAAGCAACCTTTACACGTATTCCTGCTTTTGCAGATGTTCCTTATGCTGTGCAAATGGAACCTAATTTGGTTGTTGAATTTTATTCTCGATAATTTTTTTATGAGAAAATTTATTTCTCTCTTCATATGGTTATAACTTAAAATATTGTGTTTTTTATAATCTTTGGAGTTAACAAGTATTTTTTGTGAATGGTTCTATATTAAGTTTATTGCTATGTTTTATAGCGATAAACTTATATAGTTCCATTTCTTTTTTATGTATCTAATTTTTATAAATTCAAAAAACATAACTGTAAGTTTACTTTATATTTGTTTCTGTCTTTGCAAAACGAGCTATTACTTGTGCAGGATATGGTATTATGAATGATGTTTCAGTTGAATATCAGACAATAGAGGAAAACAAAGAGAGAGATGATCTTTTGGAAAGAGAAGGAGATGATTGTCATCCAATATTTCGGGTTGCTCCTTCAAGCGTAGAATTTAATAAATTGCGCAAACGGCTTTTGCGTCATATGCGGCAGGCTTTGGATGATTTTTCTATGCTCTCTACGGGAAAAAAATGGCTTGTTGCTTTATCGGGCGGAAAAGACTCTTATGGTTTATTAGCGCTTCTTTTAGATTTAAAGTGGCGTGGTCTTTTATCCGTTGAAATTCTTGCCTGTAATCTTGATCAAGGGCAACCAGGATTTCCTAAGCATATTCTGCCAGACTTTTTAAGTTCTTATAAAGTTCCATATCGTATTGAATATCAGGATACTTATTCCATTGTTACAGATAAATTGGCAGAGTCGCAGACATATTGTTCACTTTGTTCTCGATTACGACGTGGTAATCTCTATCGTATTGCCCGTGAAGAGGGATGTTCTGCATTAGTTTTAGGTCATCATCGTGATGATGTTTTGGAAACGTTTTTCATGAATTTGTTTCATGGTGGACGATTAGCCGCTATGCCTGGTAAACTTAAAAATGATGAAGGTGATCTTTTTGTATTACGTCCTCTTGTCTATGCTGCTGAAGAAGATATGGAAAAATTTTCTCAAGCAATGAAATTCCCAATTATTCCTTGTAATCTTTGCGGTAGTCAAGATGGCTTACAACGTAATGCAATGAAAGAAATGCTGAAAAACATTGAAAGACAAATGCCAGGACGTAAAGATACGATGATTCGCGCTTTAACAAATGTACGCCCAAGTCATTTGCTTGATAAGAAATTCTTTGACTTTAAAGCGTGTTAATAAAAATTAGATACTCTAAAAATAAGTTCAAAGATTTTAATAAGACGCTTCCTTAAAGAGACATCTCTCAAAGAGCACCCAAGCCCACTTCATGATGGCATCTGTGAAGGCGATACCATGAAATCCATAAAGCCCTCCATCTTTACGTTTATTAAGGAGTAAGCCAGCATCATCAACACACTTTGCCAGCTCGTGGGTCACTACACCCTTGGCACTTAAGACGATTCATAAAAACCATTTTTAGTTCTTTCTTTAATAATTTTTATCCACACATTCATCCCGCTTGTAACGTACAAACGAATGATTTTGATTGATTCAATGTAAACAGGTCTGAAATGAGAGAATCTTACGATATTCGGGACTCTCATTCAACATGCAAAAAAGCAAATTATTCTTATAAATCAATATATTGATTTATAAGAATAATCGGGAATTGCATTGCTTGAGAAAAATTTTCCATATCTTCCTCAGCAGCATAGACAATACGATAATTTATTGTTTTGCAATTTAGCTATAAAATATTTTAGTTCAAATTCTCTTATATTACATCTATAAACATTCCCTTGCATATAACAAGTGGAATTCTTGTGTGTAGAAAACACAATTGAAAAAAGCCTTCTTTCACGAACCAATGACTATCGAAATATTAAAAACGGAAAAATAGTGTGACTATCCGGTTTATTCTTTAATTAAAGATGAAGAGAGCCGTATGAATGTTATCTTATCCTGTTGTACCATAAAACACTATCATTTAGAGTAGTATACTAAGAGAATATATAAATTTTATTACACTTTTAGAATGTATAGCGAATATTCAGGGTAAGGACTTCCGGTAAATTCTCATGAAGTGAGTCACATAAGTGATCGGGCTTTATTGTGAGAAGTCACTTTTTTATAAACCGACTCTGATAGGAGTCTTCGTCATTTAGAACCTAGAAGGGGTTAAGTTTTTAAACGGCGATACCATAAAGGTCATAAGCATCCGATTGTTCGATTTTAACGGTGACAAATTCACCCACACGCAGTGGACGTCGTGATGATATATGGACAACACCATCTATTTCTGGAGCATCGTATTGACTACGCCCTTTAGCAATTTTTCCTTGACTTTCATCGATAAGCACTTGGAGTCTTTTTCCAATTTTTTTCTTTAAAAGATGCGTAGAAATTTGTTGTTGTTTTGCCATAAAACGATGCCAGCGGTTTTCTTTTACGTCTTCAGGAATATTTTCTAATCCCAAATTATTTGCAACGGCTCCTTTTACTTCTTCATATTTAAAGCACCCAGCTCGTTCAATTTTTGCTTCTTCTAGCCATTCTAGGAGTATATTAAAATCTTCATTCGTTTCACCAGGAAAACCAACAATAAACGTTGATCGCAAAGTAAGATCTGGACATATTTTCCGCCATTTTTCAATTCTTCTGTTTGTTTTTTCCATAAGTGCGGGACGCTTCATATGACGCAAAACAGTTGGTGATGCATGCTGAAAAGGTATATCCAGATAAGGGAGAATTTTTTTTGCAGCCATAAGCTCGATAACTTCATCAACATGGGGATAAGGATAAACGTAATGCATACGTACCCAAATTCCCATATCGCCCAGTTCGCGACAAAGGTCAAAAAATTTCGTTTTGATTGTGCGATCTTTCCAAGAATTCTCGAGATATTTAAGATCAATGCCATAAGCACTCGTATCTTGTGAAATAACCAAAAGTTCTTTTACACCTGCTTGTACAAGTTTTTCAGCTTCGCGAAGAACATCGCTGATGGGGCGTGAAGTGAGATCACCACGCAGTGTAGGGATGATACAAAAACTACACCGGTTAGAGCATCCTTCAGAAATCTTTAAGTAGGCGTAATGGCGAGGTGTTAAACGAATACCTTGGGGAGGAACTAAATCAAGAAAAGGATCATGAACGGGAGGAATTGCCGTATGAACAGCTTCTATAACAGTTTCATAAGCTTGTGGTCCTGTAATGGCCAATACATTAGGGTATGCTTGGCGAATAACATCAGGATCAGCACCAAGACACCCTGTTACAATAACTTTTCCATTTTTTTTGAGAGCTTCATCAATATTAGCGAGTGATTCTTTTCTAGCAGAGTCAAGAAAACCACAGGTATTCACAATAACGACATCAGCCCCTTGATGTTGACGTGAAATTTCATACCCTTCAGAGCGAAGGCTTGTAATAATTCGCTCAGAATCAACAAGTGCTTTTGGGCATCCGAGGGAGACAAAACTAATACGAGGTGCGACCATGATGATCCTACAATTACTATCAATGATTGAGTTACGCTTTTACTAACTTAAAAATAATGTTCTTTATTTTTATACCTATGCAATACAATCTGTTACAAAGTTATTTGATTTTTTTCTACAAAATTTTATGTGTTTTTATGCATGCATACAATTTTTTCCTATTATATCGTAAAACTCTGTCATTGAGGAGGAGGATATAAGGCTGCTTCCTTCAAAACATTCAAGTTCTTTTACAAAGTACGTGGTGAATATTTTAAAGCTTACTTGTCAAGCTTGGTGTAAGTGAAGGACATGGAGGGAAGGGAAAGTAGAAACCCGCTTGATAAGGATCTGGATTGTTTATAAACCGAATTGGGGACTTCTTTGGCTGTGGAGAAGAAGTCAATTGCATGTGGCACAATAAAAAAATACTCAACAGCTTCTTATTGCGATATCTATCGCGTACTATAAGGTTTATTTTTTAATATTTGCGAATAAGTCCGGTAAGTTTGCCTTGTATTTCTACACGGTCGGATTCGTATGTCCGTACTTCATAATGAGGATTTGCGGCTTCTAATGCAATAGAAGCTCCTTTGCGTCGATAACGTTTTAATGTGGCTTCTTTTTTATCAATAAACGCAACAATGATTTCACCTGTTATTGCTGTATTTTGACGTTTCACAATGATCGTATCTTTATCAAGGATACCAGCCTCCATCATAGAATCATCTTTCACTTCTAATGCGTAGTGCTCACCTGTATTAACCATATCGAGTGGGAGAGAAAGGCTGTTTATTTGTTGCAGTATAGCAGAGGCGGGTACGCTCGCAGAAATACGTCCCATAATAGGAATGGTGATATTTTTTTTTTCTTCTTCATCAAAGTGACTCAAACTTTTTGATATTTCTCTTTTATTTTTTTCTATCATACTGGGAGAAATTTTACGTGCTAAAGAAAGACTAAATGTTATTTTCTCGGGAAGCCGAATCACCTCCATTGCACGAGCCCGATTGGGCAAACGACGTATAAAACCTCGTTGTTCTAAGGCTATAATAAGCTTATGAATACCAGACTTTGAAGAAAGTTCTAATGCATTTTTCATTTCTTCAAAAGAAGGAGGAACACCAGTTTCTTTTATATGGTTATGAATAAACAAGAGTAATTCATATTGTTTACATGTTAGCATTCAACATTCCAATCAAAATAATAAAAAATGTGTAAAGTAAAAAAAATATATATAACACTTTTACAATTTTTATCGCCAAATCAAAATTATTTTCTTTGTTTTTGATCTTATCGTTTAATAAATCAATATGTTTATTTATAGATATATTTAAATTATTATTTATATACTGTATATCTACATTAATATTAAATAATGTATAAATATACTTTATCGTTCTGACTGAATTATCCAACACTAAATTTTGTGATTAGTATTATCCTTTTCTTCTAAAAATATATCTACGTATTTTGTAATTTTTGATATAAAAAAGTTAACTAGAAGGCATTCTATATATTCAAAACACTTAAAATCATTTTGCATACTGCATATTATTTCTGCTTTTTTATTCTTAGTAAAATTATCTACAGCTCTAATAGTGAGCACAATTTATAGTCATTCGGGATATTTTCAATGAGACTAAATTTTTGCTTCATATCTACTTTATTTTATAGGATAAATTGGCTTTCGTTATATATTCATTATGCATGAATAAAAATCATACTCTCAAAGTGCCATTGTTGCTTATTGTTCCATTTTCAAGTCTAACGTGCTAACCGCTATATACTATTTTCATGAATCCTAATGTTGCGATAATTTTTGGTTATTGAAAAGAGACATAAAAGGCATTTTTATTTTTTTATAGTTTTATTCTCTCACTTTTATCGGTCAAGAAAATGCTTTTTATTGTTTCAATATAAAAAAGATTTGAAATAAGAGAAGCTTACAGTATTTGAGACGTCTCACTCAAGTGAGAAAATGATAAATTATTATAAATCAATATATATCTTATAAAGCTGTATTCATATTTGAAATATTGAACACTAAAATATAAAGATATAAAATAATATTATAGTAAAAAGTATTTTTCCTTCTCTATCCATTATGCTCAACACCCCATGTGAAGGGAAGAGGGGTATTTCTCATAATTTTAACGCTTCGAATCTATGCAATATTTTGCAGTGAAATTTTTCCTTTATTGAAACTTCAAAAAGAAGATTAAAGAGTACTTATACAATGATGAAGTAAAGGGGCGAAAACGAAAAATTATTGATAACTGAAGAAAATAATAATATTTTTCTTCAAAAGGTGTTGACCAAATGAAAAGTCAACCGTATGTTCCCTTCACTTTCTGCAAATTAGATAGTGTGCAAACTAGATAGCTTGTATGAGAGCGCGTAGCTCAGCTGGTAGAGCAACTGACTTTTAATCAGTAGGTCCAGGGTTCGAATCCCTGCGCGCTCACCAACTTTAAATTAGTATCAATAGGCTATCAAAAATTTAAAAATCTTTCTTGTTTTGATTCTTTTTAAAGTTTTTTATTGATTCTATAGCCTGTCATTTTCTATCAGCTGTTTTGGAATAAAGCGATGCTATGCTGTCTCCTGTCCAACAGAAAAGAGCATTAAGCTTACGATAGGGGTGTATCTGCGTTAGCAGCACATGTGGTTTCTAATTTTCTTAATCAGAGGGTGTTTTTTAATATCCACTGCATTACATGATTCGAAAAACAGTTGCTAAAATCACCACTTATTCACACTTATATTATGAAAGAATTTTTCTATAAGATATTGATTTATTTAATTTTAAATCTTTTTAACATCAACTATAGTACATTTATTTCTTATGAAAATCATAAAAAGGTTAACAATGTGTTAATTTCTTGATAAAAGGGGCAATTCAAGAGTGGTATATGCGCGAGGGGAATCATTTAAAAGCGTAAACTCTTCCGTTGCGTACAAAAAAACGTGACGTGGTTTTTACAGTAGTGCTTAACAGAAATAAGTGGACTGAATAGATGCCTTCAAATAGAAAAAAGAAATTTACTTTTATGATTAAACCAACACTTCAATTATTTTCTATGATAGTCATTTCTCAGACATTGGTGTCTTGTTGCGCAAGCCAAACTATGCAGTTTTCAATAAAAGATTCTTATCATAATAAACCAATTAACGTAAACACTTCTGTATTACCTCAACAAGTATCTAATAAGAAGAATCAATCGGAAGAAAAAAAGCGTGGGCGAGCGATTGTTGGTAAACCTTATCAAATAAAAGGAAAGTGGTATTATCCTCAAAATGATCCGACTTATAAACGTGTTGGCGAAGCCTCATGGTATGGTTCAGACTTTCATGGGCGTTTAACTGCCAATGGTGAAATTTATGACATGAATCTTTTGACTGCCGCTCATCCTACAATGCCTTTACCTAGCTATGCTCGTGTTACTAATTTGAAAAATGGGTCTTCAATCATTGTTAGAGTGAATGATCGTGGACCTTTTATGAAAGACAGAATCATTGATTTATCAAGGCAAGCTGCAACAATACTTGGTTATGTCGATAGGGGGGTCGCAGATGTTAAAGTAGAATATATTGCTGAAGCACCTGTTGGCTATTATGATGGTGCATATTTAATGGCCTCTTATACTCCTGGAAATGCTGCCCCATATTCATTAGCATCGGAAAATGTTGCGAAAAAAAGAGAAACTGTTTTATTAAAAGAGCAGCGCAATACAGGAAACAAAAAAGAATTAGCTAAAACAGCTACTGTTGAACAGGAACAACGCAATAAAACTGTTGCAGTGAAATTGCCAGAAGTTGGTCCTATCATGGTTGATAAGCCGGTACCATTCGATCAAGTTGCTTCTATAAATAAACTAAACAAGAAGACAAAAGCAAATTGGCTACAACTGTTTTAAGAAAAAATGCATTGGTTTTTAATCAATATAATTTTCAAATAAAAAATGATAAAAAGTTGCGGATTTATTGTAAAGCTTTCATCTTAAAGCGAACAGCTATACAATTTAATTTGGGAAGAATAAAAAGCTTAAAAAGTTAAAGAATATTTCCTTTTGATTCGGTTTTACAGCTTTCTAAAACACCTACAGCAATATTTTATGATAGAGATTATGCACAGTCTCATACTTTTGTTTATCACGTTCTTTAAATGGGGTTAAAGTGCCCCATGTAAAGTAGAGCGCTTCAAAAAAAATACACTTGCATTGCCCATTCAAGCACTTATTTTAAGGAGATATATCCTCAATACTCTTAAGTTTATTTTACAACAATGCCCATGAATGGTGTCATTATAAAACCTTTAGGTATCACTATCTTTACACTTATGAAGATATAAACAGACACCAACATACACTTTTCCCCCAATGTTTTACGATAATCCTTAACATTTGAGAGGTTTATAAGAAATATTTTACTCTCTTCTTTAATAATTTTTACGCATATACCAACCTTGCTTATGACGCGTAAGCAAGCGATTTTTAATGAATTCAATATGAGAGGAGGGGATGAGAGAATCTTATAGTATTTTGAGTTAGCTTCAATTTTAAAATGATAATTTATCAAAACAAATCAAAACACTATCAATAAAAATAGGAAAAAATCTTTTGTCTCTCATACTTTAAAATGTTAAACTGAACCTACATGGAAGATAAAAAGCGTGTCATATTATTTTTTCTAACGCTAAATGAAAATAAAATCTTTTTGTGAGTTGTAAATAATTTCTTAATTTGCAGAAATCAAAAAGTTTTTTCCTATATAGTAGGTTCTTTAAGCTGATCTTTAGATGGGAGGAGCGGCTATGTATACAGCATTAAGGATCTTATTGATATTATGGGGAGTATTGGCATTTAATACGTGGGGGAGAGCGCAAGATTTTCAAACTCCCGCATCCCAATTGTTATTACTCGATGATGATACAGAGACAGTACTCTATGAAAAACAAAGTGCTATTCCTTTTTTTCCTGCTTCATTAGTAAAATTGATGACAGCAGAAGTTGTATTTCATCAATTAAAAAAAGGATTATTAACAAGTACGCAGAAATTTAAGGTCAGTGAAAATGCTTGGCGCAAGGGTGGAGCACCTTCTGGTACAACCACTATGTTTGCAAAAATAAAAACAGAAATCAGTGTTTCTGATCTGTTGCGTGGTTTAATTATTGTCAATGGAAATGATTCTGCTATTATTCTTGCTGAAGGCATATCAGGAGATGAAGCTCATTTCGCAAAGTTGATGAATCAGCGCGCTAAAATGATTGGATTATCTCAGAGTCATTTTGTTAATGCAACAGGGCTTCCCGAAGAGGGACAATTTGTAACAGTGCATGATATGATTATATTAGCACGTTACATTACTCAGGAATATCCAGATTATTATGCACTTTATCGTGAACCTCATTTTACGTGGAATAATATTTTTCAACGTAACAAAAACCCTCTTATTTCTAAGGAAATTGGTGTAGAAGGATTTGGTTTTGGCTACAGTAAAAAAGAAGGTTTTTCAATGGTTGCCACCATTTCTAAAAATCATCGACGTCTTTTTTTAGCAATCAATGGTTTGCAAGATGGAAAAAAATATACAAAAGAAATAGAACGCATTCTTCAATGGGGAATGACGGCATTTGATCTCAAAACGATTTTCACAAAAGAAGAAACGGTTGCTCGTGCTTCTGTTTATGGTGGTAAGCAAAATTTTGTTCCACTCATTGTTAAAACACCAATAAGTTTTATGCTTTCAAATGAAAAAAAAGTAAATGTTAAAGCAAAAATTAAATATCATGGTCCATTGAAAGCTCCCATCATTTCTGGGCAATCAGTTGGCGTTATTCAAATTTTAGAAGATAAAAAGGTTCTTCTGGAAAAACCAGTTTTTGCCGGAATGAATGTTCAGGAAGGAAGCTTCTTTGCAAAAGTAAAAAATGCATTCTATGAAATAACAATTGGATGGTTACGGAAATATTTATAGTTACGCGCTAATAAGGTTAAGGTCATACGTGTCAGGTTATTTTATTACATTCGAAGGAGGGGAGGGAGTAGGAAAAACAGTACAGATTTCTTTGCTTGCTGAGTATCTCTCTCACAAAGGTTATGATGTTGTTACAACACGAGAACCAGGAGGAACGGCAGGAGCAGAAGCAATCCGACATATTTTATTGTCAGGGAAGATACAACAGTATGGACCATTGATTGAAGCTGTTTTGTTTACAGCGGCACGCGCTGACCATTTTCATGAAGTTATCGCACCTTCTTTGCAAAAAGGTAAAATCGTTTTATGTGACCGCTTTATTGATTCTACACGCGTTTATCAAGGACTCAATAATAGAGTCAGTTCTTCTGTTCTTTCTATTTTAGAGTATGTTGCGCTCAATGATATCATGCCTCATTTAACATTTTTATTAGATATGCCAGCAATATGGGGTATGAAGCGTGCAAATTTGCGAAGAAAAAAAACAGAAGAAATTGATTATTTTGAAAAAGATCAGTTGGAAATTCAAGAACAAAGGCGTCAAGCTTTTCTTCAACTGGCCAAACAAGAACCCCATAGATTTCGAATCATTGATGCCACTGGCTCAGTGGAAGCTATTGCTCATCAAATAAAAAATATTTGTCATCAGGTATTGTTGGATCAGCTTTCATGAGTAACGTAAATATCTTACACCAATATGATGATATTGATACAATTTTATCACCATCCCAGAACAATGTTATCTTTGGTCATGAGGATATTCGTCATTTTTTGACACAAATGCTTAAAGAAGAGCGTTTGCATCATGCATTATTATTTGAAGGAGAATATGGGATTGGAAAGGCTACATTAGCCTTTCATCTTGCTTGGAATATTTTAAGTTTTCAACAGAGTTCTTTCTTGAAACCCGATCCTTATTCTACCTCATGGCGCCAAATTACACAAGGAAGTCACCCTGGTCTTTTGTATATTTCACGTCGATTTGATGTAAAAACGCAAAAGTTTAAAACAGGAATACTCGTTGATGATATCCGTGATATTATGCATTTTTTAAGCCGAACATCGCAAGACAATGGATGGCGTATTGTTATTATTGATTCTGCAGATGATATGAATAGAAATGCAGCAAATGCAATTCTCAAAATACTTGAAGAACCCCCTACAAAAACGTTATTTATTATTATCGCGCACTCTTTAGGAAAATTGCTTCCAACAATCCATTCACGATGTCAAAAAATTTCTTTTCGTCCGTTGAATAACGATGAAATGAAAAAAGTCATTACACATATTTTCGCCCATCAGGATTTACCTGATGAGAAAACTATGAAAACGATTATTAAAAAATCCAAAGGCAGTCCTCGAAAAGCTGCTTTACTTATTTGCCACGGCGGTCTTGAAATTATTAAAACGATAGATGCTCTCTTAGAAAAACCTGTTTGTGATGCAACGATTGTACACACTCTTGCACAAACATTTTCATCTGCTTCTTCCATATTCCAATTTCAACAATTTTGTAATGAAATTCTTGATAAAATTCAAAAAAAAGCTATCATGCTCATTGAAAAAGGAGATTTATTTCTCTCAAAAAAATATGCGCAAAAGTGGCAAGAGATTCATCAAGAAATAGAGGAAGTGCAAGTGTTTAATCTCGATAAGAAGCAGTTTGTGATTAACGTGCTTTTTAGAGTTCATAAGATCATTCACGAGGATTAGTTTTTCCGTGACAATGTGATGAACAGACGTTATGTCATTGTATCTTTTATTTATGGCGTTTTACAATGAGTATGACATGCGTGACACATATTACATAACAACTCCTATTTTTTATCCTAATGGTGCTCCACATATTGGGCATGCCTATAGTGCCATTGCTAGTGATGTTTTAGCCCGCTTTCAACGATTAAACGGAAAAAATGTATTTTTTCTTTCTGGTACCGATGAGCATGGTCTAAAGATGCAACAAACGGCAGCAGCATTGGGCATGACACCTCAGCAACTTGCAGATCGTAATAGTGCTGTGTTTCAAAAAATGCTTGCAGTATTAAATTGTTCTAACGATGATTTTATCCGTACGACAGAAGAGCGCCATTATCAAGCTTGTCAAGAAATTTGGAAAAAGATGGAGACAAATGGCGATATTTATCTCGACCGTTATACGGGTTGGTATTCGGTTCGCCAAGAAGCGTATTATGAAGAGAAAGATACAGAAGTTGGAGCAGACAACATCCGTCGCGAGAAGGAATTAGGCTCTCCAGTTGAATGGAATGAAGAAGAAAGTTATTTTTTTAGACTTTCTCGTTATGAAAAGGCTCTTCTTGAATATTATGAAAAATATCCTGATTTTATTTTGCCACTTGAGCGGCGTAATGAAATTATAAGTTTTATCAAATCGGGATTAAAAGATATCTCTATTTCACGCACAAGTTTTAATTGGGGCATTGCTGTTCCTGATAATCCAAAGCACGTAATGTATGTCTGGGTTGATGCGCTTACGAATTATTTATCAGCAATTGGTTTTTTCAATGAAAATTCAACAAAACGTGATTTTTGGCCTGCTAATACGCATATTATTGGTAAGGATATTATTCGTTTTCATGCAGTCTATTGGCCGGCATTTTTAATGTCTGCTGGGATTGACTTGCCTCAGAATATTTTTGCCCATGGTTTTTTACTTAATCGTGGTGCAAAAATGTCAAAATCTGTTGGAAATGTCGTTGATCCTTTTGAAATGGTTGATCATTATGGTCTTGATCAGGTCCGTTATTTTCTTCTCCGTGAAGTACCATTTGGACAAGATGGTAGTTATAGCCATGAAAGTCTTGTGAACCGTATTAATGCTGATCTTGCTAATGATCTTGGTAATTTAGCACAGCGCTCTTTATCTATGATTGCCAAAAATTGTGATGCAAAAGTTCCGCTACCAGCTTCATTTTTAGTTCAAGATAAACAGCTTTTAGAACAATCTCTTCAAGTGCTTGAAACTATACATCAAGCAATGTCTTCTTATAGTATGCATTTAGCACTTTCAGCTATTTTTTCAATTGTAGCAGATGCCAATCGCTATTTTGCCAATGAACAACCTTGGAGTTTACGTAAGAATGATCCAGAGCGATTTTCTACAGTTCTTTATATAACTGTAGAAATCTTGCGGCGAATAGGAATAATGCTTTTGCCTTTCATACCCCAATCAGCAGCAAAACTTCTTGATAGCCTTGCGATTGCTGAAGATGATCGGTTGTTGTATCATATAAGCCATTCAAAAATTCAAGAAGGACTTGATCTTCCACCACCAGAACCGATTTTTCCTCGTTATATCTTGAAGAAAGAAGAAGATATTCATCATGTTGATTGATACGCATTGTCATCTTGATTTTGAAGATTTTTCACAGGATTTGGATAATGTTATCCAGCGAGCTTTAGATGCTGACGTTAAACGTATGATAACAATTTCAACCCATGTTCATAAATTAGATAAGCTGTTAGCCATTGCGCAAAATTATGATCAAGTCTTTTGTTCTGTTGGTACACACCCCAATCATGCGCATGAAGAGCAAAATATTACAGCCAAAGAGCTTATACAGCTTTCGAATCACCCTAAAATTGTTGCATTTGGGGAGGGGGGACTTGATTATCATTATGATTATTCTACACCAGAAGAGCAAAAGAAAGTTTTTCAAGAACATATCATTGCTGCTCGAGAAACACAGATTCCTCTTGTTATCCATTCACGCAATGCAGATGATGATATGGAGAAAATATTACGTGAACAGATAAAAGAAGGAGCTTTTCCCTTTATCCTTCATTGTTATTCGTCTGGAATGCAACTTGCTCGTGCAGGAATTGAACTTGGTGGTTATATTTCTTTTTCAGGTATTCTTACTTTTAAAAACGCACTTGAAATCCGTGAAATAGCAAAAATTGTACCCCATGAGCATTTGTTAGTGGAAACAGATGCTCCATTCTTAGCACCTAGTCCCCATCGGGGCAAAACAAATGAACCATCTTTTGTATGCTATACGGCAGCTGTTTTGGCTGAAACAATTGGCTTAAGTATTGAAGAAACAGCCCAAATAACAACCCGTAACGCTTTTCGTTTATTTAGCAAAATGAAATAAGGCAAAAGATATGTGTGATCAATACCGATTTACAATATTAGGTTGTGGTCCTTCTCCAGGAGTGCCCCGCCCCAATGGTGATTGGGGAACATGTGATCCGAATAACCCTAAAAATAAACGCTACAGAAGTTCTTTATTAGTTGAACGTATTAAACCATCAGGAGACAAAACAACGATCGTTATTGATACGGGTCCAGATTTTCGCTCACAAATGATCGATGCGCATGTGAACCATCTTGATGCTGCTCTTTACACGCATTCTCATGCTGACCATATCCACGGTATTGATGATTTACGCAGCTATGCACTTGCACAAAAATGTTTAATAGATATCTATGCCGACAGATTTACACTAGAACATCTCAAAAACGCTTTCGGATATTGTTTTCAAACACCAAAAGATTCATCTTATTCTCCCATTTTAAAAGAGCATCTTATCAATGAAGATAGCCAATTTATTATTCAAGGGCAGGGGGGAGCAATAAGCATCAATACACATTTACAACACCACGGAAACATTCACTCCTTAGGTTTTCGGATTGGGAATGTTGCCTATTGTACAGATGTTAGTGAATTTCCTGAAAAAACTTTATCCAAATTAATGGATTTGGATGTTCTCATCATTGAAGCTCTTCAATTTAAATCCCATCCGAGTCATTTTTCTGTTGATCAAGCATTACAGTGGATAGAATATTTAAAGCCAAAACAAGCAATACTCACACATATGGACAGATCACTGGATTACAATAAGGTTATAAATTACGTCCCATCCTATGTAAAACCTGCATATCAAGGTCTAACTTTTGAAACAGATGCATAAGCTTATTATGCGCAATATTTTAAGTTAAATAAAATACTTTTAAATTTATCCTTTATTTTATTTCATTTTTGACATATTTAGTGTTTTTTATGTCAAAAATGAGGCTTTTATGTATAAGAATTTTAAGCGGGGTGTATGTATTGTGGTTTTAGCGGTTTCCTTGACAGCATGTGGGGGGCGTTTAGAAAAAAATATTGCAACGACAACATTACATGACGGATCAATGAGTTGTGCCGATATTCAACGGGAGTTTTTTGCTAATAAACGTCAGATTAATGATACAATTGCAGAGCGTTCTAAAGCAAGAAATAAAAACGTGGCTTTAGCAGCGGCAAGTGTTGTATTTGTACCTGCTTTGTTTTTTATGGATACTAAATCCAGTGAAAGTAATGAAATTTCGGCTTTAAACAATCGTAATGCTGTTTTGAGTGATCTTGCACGTATGAAACGTTGTAAAATAATGCAATAATTTTCCTTATTTTATTATACGTAATTTCGTTATCACTATTTTTGGTCTTTAAGGAATATTCCTTAAAGACCAAATTTTATTTTAAAAGTAAAAAGTAAATTGTATCATATTATCGCATAATATATATTATGGAACTTTTTTTAGAAAGAGTAGAAGTTTGGCAATTGAAGTGAATATCTTTTACTTATTACTTAAAAAACTTTTTGATGACTTTTTAAGATTGAAAAATCTTTTTCGAAAATTTTAATCATAATGGTTTTTTATTTTTTACTTTTTTTAAAAAAATCATCATAATTTGTAAGATAATAAAAGCTAAAAATAATATTCCATGAAATAATGGTACAAAAGGCTGATAAATAAAATCGGAATAATATATTGCTATTGTTTCAATCAATGCGGCAACACACCATAAAATAATGCCCCATAGTGAATACATCCAAAGACCAATTAAAGCAATAGGATAGAGAATGGCCAATATAGCTGATGCAAATTGCCACTGCCAAGGCATAAGGTCAAAACGCCATAAAATACCTGGAAAGACCCCCACAAGGCGTATCCAATAAAAAATACCTAGGACTAAGCAAATAAGTGCCAAAAACCGTAAGTAACAGTTATAGATTAAATTGATTTTTGAAATCTGTTTGTGAGAATTATTTTTCACAATAATAACTCTTGTTCAACAGGTTGGAAGTAAGAATCTACCATTTCATCTGTCACATTTGAAAGTTTATCTGGCTGCCATTGAGGTCTTTTATCTTTATCGATTAACATAGCACGTATACCTTCATAAAAATCATGTGAATGAATCATATGATGCGCTATGCGGTTTTCAATTTTCATACAATTTTCCAACGTTTGAGATGAATTTTGTTTCATTTGTTTCCAGATAACTTTTAAACTTGTCGGAGAACGTGACTGCAAAATATCATAACATTCTTTAGCAAATAAAACATCTTCATTGCTTTTTTTATGTAGCAACTCAAGACATTCTTCTAAGCTGTGGGCACTAAAACAACTGTTAATAATATAACGTATTTCATGACTCGTTTCATAGTCTTTTGTAATTGCTTGCTCGTTTAAAGCTAAAGTGGGGTCTCCTTGCTCAATAACAGCTTTTCTAATCATATCGAATTCAATTTCAGGAACGGCATGTGTTGCTAATCCTAAATTTAAACAATCTCCCCACTTTATGCGTGCGCCCGTTAATGCAAGATAGATGCCAAAATGATTGGGAAGAGATGGTAAGAAAAAACTTGCACCTACATCTGGGAAAAAGCCAATCGCACCTTCTGGCATAGCAAAAACTGTATTTTCTGTAACAATTCGATGCGAACCATAGAGAGAAATACCTACCCCTCCTCCCATCCAAATACCGTTTAAGAAAGAAATGTAGGGCTTTGAAAAATGTTTGATATAAGCATTCAAGCTATATTCCTCCCTAAAGTATTGACAAGCAGAGGCACTTTTCCCCATATGATAGATTTCTACAACATCTCCACCAGCACAAAAAGCACGTCCCTCCCCTTCAATTAAGACACAAGAAACATTATCATCTGTTTCCCATGTTCTGAGAGCTTTTTTTAAAGCTGAAACCATTCGTTGATTAAGAGCGTTTAATGCTGAAGGACGCGTGAGCTTTATAATACCAGCACATCCTTCTTTCGTAAAAGAAATATCATCACCTGCTCCAAAGTCAATTTGCATCTTACACCCTTTTAAAAACAACTATTTTATTGTTTTTTTATATTTTTTGCCCCAAGTTGAGGAAATATTTGCATGATTGCGCCAATACAATATATATAAATTCCTGTTACCGAGATTCCTATTTTAACCCAATCTGGAGCTTCTAGTTGATAAAAGAAGGCAGAAACACCAAAAACACACCATAAGAGAAAAATGGGAAAATTAACTCTACGTAAACGAAGAACTCTTACTGGATGGATAAAATAAATTGGTAAAAAAGATATAATCGCCGATAAAACAATAATGATAAAAGTAATCCACTCTCCTGGTCTGACGACAAAAAGCGTAAAAACCATCATATTCCAAACAACAGGAAATCCTTTAAAAAAGTTTTCTTTGGTTTTCATACTAGTATCTGCATAATAAATAGCAGATGAAATAACAATAATTGCACTCAATGAAAATGATAACCCTACCCCCATGAAACCACTTTGATAGAGTGCAAAGGCAGGAATTAAGACATAAGTCACGTAATCAATAATATTATCTAACAGCTCTCCAGACCATGTTGGAAGAACGTATTTAACATCAAGTTTGCGTGCAATTGGTCCATCTATACCATCAACGAGAAGGGCAAGCCCAAGCCAACAGAACATAGCTGTCCATTCTTTTTGAGAGGCTGATATAAGAGAAAGAAATGCTAAAAATGATCCCGAAGCTGTTAGTAAATGAACGGAAAAGGCCTTTGCTTGTGGCATTGTTACTTTTTTATGGCGTAATAATTTAGCATTTGTTTTGATTTTCTTTGTTAGTTTACGTTTCAAGGTTTTCTTATCCTCATTTTTAAAGTCTTCATCCATCTATTAATACGCCATTTTTTACCGATGATATGATCCGGCATAAAAAATCATAAAAAGGTTACTTTTTTATATCGCATTATTTATTACATACTATAATAATAGAAGAGCTTCATATAATAAAAAGAGAGTGATCATTTGGAAATATTAAAATATTTTATCAATGGAGAAAGGTTCAAACAGTTGTGATCTTTGAAAAGAACGAGCATAAAGATATTGCTGTTATTGGTGCAGGTCCTGTCGGAATGTTAGCTGCGCTGAGTCTTGCACATGAGGGGCTTTCTGTTTTTCTTGTTGGGCCCCCTGCTCATACAGATGAGTTACGAACAACTGCTCTTATGATGCCTGCAATACGCATGCTTCAAAAACTCAATATTTGGGATAATCTTCAAAAACATGCAGCTGCTTTATCGTCCATGAGAATTATAGATATAACTTCTAGAATTGTGCATGCTCCTACGGTGCATTTTTCTTCTGCTGAAATTGGTGAAAAAGCTTTTGGCTATAATATACCTAACGTAAAATTAAACAGTGCTTTAGTCGATGCTGTTACACATACGCCTAATATTACAAGATTTGTTTCTGCAGCCAAATCTGTTCATCATACAAAAAACCATGTATTTATTACTCTTTCTGATTGTAGAGTCATTCAAGCACCACTTGTTATTGCAGCTGATGGACGTCACTCTCTTACACGTGCCGCAGCAGGAATAAGTGTCAAACAGTGGAATTATCCACAAAAAGCACTTGTTCTCAACTTTTCTCATGAGTTTTCTCATCAAAATACATCAACTGAATTTCATACAGAACACGGTCCATTTACACAAGTTCCACTACCAGGACGAAGATCTAGTCTTGTATGGGTTGTTCATCCTTCCCGTGCTGAAGAATTATTGAATATAGAACCAAAAAAAATTGCAAAAATGATTGAAGACAAAATGCAATCAATGCTTGGAAAGCTAAGCTTAGAAACATCAATTCAAGCATGGCCGCTTTTCGGACTTCTTTCTCATCATTTTGCTGCTAACCGAACAATTTTAGTCGGTGAAGCCGCTCATGTTTTTCCCCCTATTGGAGCACAGGGATTGAATTTAGGATTCCGTGATGTCCAAACTTTAATTGATATTTTACCCAATAAAATATCCAATTCTAACTCTGAAATGATTGTTGCACATTATAACAAATGCCGCAAACCAGATATATTAATCCGAAGTGGAGCTGTTCATACACTGAACTCTGCTCTACTTTCTCATATGTTGCCTGTTCATATCATACGAAGCATTGGGCTTGGTTTGTTACATAGTTTCCCGCCATTACGTAATTTATTTATGCGCGAAGGAATGTATCCCGGTTATGGATTCAAGGAAATTATGCAAATATTTCCAACAAAATCATCTAAACAACTCTACTAAGCAATAATGGATAATAACGTAAAGTAAATAATAATAAGTGTATAAGTTATCAATAAGCAAAGAAATAATTATTTTGAATAATGCGTTTTGAAAGTAAATTTATTCAGTAAAAATACAATACTCTACCATACATTTTCTGATATAAATATTTAAGAATGTTTTAGAATTTGATCTTATGTATAACAAAAAGGAATTGTTTAGTTTTTTAAGAATTAATATAATTCAGAGTATCTTTAACATTTTTTGTAAAAAATTATACTAGACTGTTCATTCTATTAATTTATGTGCTTGTTTTAAAGTAAGATCTGGAACCTAAACCCGTTTCACAATACTGTTAGTGGTATAAACGGAAAGCTATTAAGCACTATCATTTTTACGCTTATGAAAAAACAAGCTGGCGCCATTATTATATTTATCATCCTTTAATGTTTAGACACCCCTTATATTGGGGAGTCTTTCTAAGAGGCATTATTTATTCCTTTTATCATACACCAGCTCCTTTTATGATGTACGAATGATTTTAATTAATTTAAAATAAACAGATTTGAAATGAAAGAATTATACGATATTTTGAATGCTTATTTAATATATAAAACAATGAGAAACCATTATAAATCTATGTGTTATCAATGATAAAAATAAACGATATAATCATCTCTATGGTTTTATATTGCATTTTGAATCATATCTATTACTGATATTAAGAATAATTTGTTATTTATAATAAGAATATCTATAATTAATGTTACTATACATCATTTTTTTATTAAAAACTATTATATATATTTAGTATATTGATATGAGATAAGATAAAACTGAATTATAGTTTCAAGCTTAAATTGTAAAGATATCTTGCCAATCACATCTGTTAAATTTTTTACTATAAATCAAATAATAAAAAACAGTTTTATTTAATCAATAAATTTTAAAAGATTTTTATTATTAAGTATAATATTAAAAATAAAATCATCTTGGGAACCTGTTGGTAACACAGAGGTTAATGAAGTGTTGTTTTAACAAATGGTAACAAGATGACACTCAATAAATTTTTGAAATTAAGTACTTTTTTTATAATGATTGTATGTGTCTCGCTGATAATCAGTACTTCAATAAGTGAAGTTTTTCACCTTCCTTATTGTCAAACCTTTACCTATAGCCCTACTCAAAATGTCACTAAAATAGGTCAGAACTCATTTACTGCTTCACAAGTTAAAAATTGTCTTATGCAAAATGGTTTTGAGAATATTAAACGATTGCGTTTAGATGACAATGGCATTTGGCGTGCTTTAGTAAAATTAAAAAAGTCCCATTTTTTTGTATCCCTTGACTATTCAGGAACAGTTAGCATTCAAAATGAAGGAGAAAAATATGATTGATTTTAAAATTTACAGCAACATTTCTTTTTATAACTGTAAGAAAAAAAATTTAAAAAAGTGTTGCCATTCTATTAAAGAATTTGCTTTCATTGGCGGTTTAAATGGGAGCATATCAGGAGCTATCGCGGCAACTCTTGCAGCTTATGGTTATATTGCTCTTCCAGGATTTGGTCCAGTTATCGCAATGGGTATAGGAGTAGCCCTTTCTACCGGAATAATAATAGGAGCACTGATAGGATCAGGAATGGGAGGGAGTGTCGGTATATGCTGTATTTTATGGGAAATTTATATGAATCATAATAATTCTTTCTCTTATAAATTTCATAATGAATAGAAATTCTCGTCATTTTTTCTATGAAAACATTTAAATCATCAACAAATTATATGTTCTTTTTTGATGAAGCGATTATCATAGTATAAATGAAATAACATCTAACTTATTAAAACTATTTACTTAATTCTTTATTAAACATCAAAAAAGTAGCTTTTTAAAGCATCTCTTGAAGAAATGTAAGCGAGATATAATTATCAGTCTATGGAAGCTACATTTTTTATAGATCAAAAAATAAAAGTTATGTTCAGAAATATATATAAACATACTTTAAATTATTTGCTCTTTCTAAAAACTAATATTTCTATTTAAATTATTTTTTTAAAGTTTAATTTAAGACATTTATATAAATATATTATTAATTATAGATAATAATATATTTAAAGATAAGTATAAAGGTATTTTATGAAAAAAATATTATTATCATTATTATTTTTTATGGCATTTTTAATTCATAAAAATTCTGCATTAGCACTATCAACACAAGTAAATATTTATAAATTAGAAGACAACAATTTCAAAAAGGCTATTGGTAGCATTAAAATTGAAGAAACCACATACGGTTTGATTTTTATCCCTAATTTATCTAATTTATCAGAAGGGATGCATGGTTTTCATGTACATGTAAATCCTTCATGTGATACAAAAGATGGCATAATTGGTGGAAGCGCAGGTGGACATTATGATCCGGAACATACCGGAAAACATTTAGGACCTTATAATGTCAATGGTCATCTTGGTGATTTACCAGCACTTTATGTTGATAAGCAGGGATATGCCATAATGAGCGTTCTTGCTCCACGATTAAAAAAAATCTCTGAAATTAAAGGGCGCTCTTTAGTCATTCATTTAGGAGCTGATAATCAATCAGATAAACCATTACCGCTTGGCGGAGGGGGGGAACGTTTGGCGTGCGGTATTATTGAATAATAAATAGAATATTGTGGTAAACTATGACAATATACACTCCCTTGATCACAAGATAAGATAGAAATTTATTTTTAAAATCTATTTCAAGAAATTAAATAAACTATGTGAACATTTTATAGAATTGATGTTTTTTTTGAATATTTTAACAAAGAACTAACAATAATCAGAACGAACAGCAGTCGAAAATGAGGAAAGAGTAGAATAAATTCTTTGTAAAAAAAACTTCAATATGAGGAAGCGATATTTTCAATGATTAATGTTAAACAAGAAACAACAAAGTTTAAATTTACTCTCTACAATATAAAATGTGTAATAAATTATAACCATTAAATCTAGTATCTAATGGGATAACATCTCTCGCACAAAATAAAAAGCCCCCAACAGGGAATTTTCACGCTCCCCTCCTCCCCCCCCTCTCGTGAGAGTGCACACAAATAATTTTGATTGATTCAACATCAATATAAGATGATTTAATGCTACGATATTCAAACTTCTCATTAAGTAAAAAGACTAATTATCATTATAAATCAATATATTAACTAAATATAATCATCAAATAAAACAGTGAGAGTAAATTTTTATCACTCTGAGAAAGGGCTTTTAAACAATAGAGTCTTTTTAAAAATATCCCCCACCGTTTGCACATGATCCCAATCTAGAGGACGCATCTCACCAGTTTGATAAAATTGACGAATGAGCTTAATATAATCAAGAAAATCTTTGTTTTCCTCCACTAATCTATTAGCAGTATCCCAATCAATATCACTACGTTCTTTAGCTGGAATTATGATCTCACTCTCAGAAGAGTTTTCCTTATCAAGCCTTATAAATCCAATTCCATGCAAACTTGAAAGCATCCGGAGCTCTTTTAATGTATCAACACCTTCAATTTCACTAGCGACTAAATAACTCAAATTAGCCCATGAAGAATTGCTTACTGTTTGAAAAAATGCTTTTCGTAAATTTGAACGATTGATGAGAATTTTTACTTCAAAAGACCAAAGCTTTGTCTTTTTATCAAAATATTGCAAAACACAGTCTTTGATTTCACGATTCCATTCCTTGCTTAAATCTTGCATCCCTACGAGATCTGGATAAAGCCATTTATTTCCGCCTGCACCATGTTTATTACGAGAACATTTCTCATTAAATGCGCTTGCTATAAACAGCAAGCTCTGACCATAAAAATTTAGATAATAATGGATAAAGATCATGCTCTTTAACAGAGCCATCTTCTACCCTACTATTTACATTGTCTTCTACGGCATCAATTTCAGCACTATCTGTTTGTTTTGTAAAATAATACTGTCGCGGTCGCCCTTCAGTGGTTTTAATTTCTGGATAACGCTTTTGTAATTGAGGGCGCTTCGATCCTATTTCAGCAACAATTTGCTGAATAAGAGCTGCATCACTATTAAGGGGAGTAATTATTGCCGTTGAATGCTTTTGTTTTTGACGACATTTTTCTGGGTAATTTTCAAATATCCATTGAGCAATTTCTCGAGCTGTAAATTTTTTTGTCGGGTTTTTCTTTAAAAAATTAAAAACAGTGTTTGTTAAATTCAAAGTCATATGAAAAAA
Organism: Bartonella sp. TT119HLJHH; assembly: GCF_042193385.1. Taxonomy (NCBI): domain Bacteria; kingdom Pseudomonadati; phylum Pseudomonadota; class Alphaproteobacteria; order Hyphomicrobiales; family Bartonellaceae; genus Bartonella; species Bartonella sp. TT119HLJHH. The sequence goes on from NZ_JBHILS010000007.1 coordinate 62,962, forward strand.
TCCCCCCTTTCATCCTCTGGATATTTCATTATATTCATGATTTTTAAATGAAAGAACAATAAACTATTTAAGTTTTTTAAAAAAAGCATATTTATAAAATTACCCAATAAAATTAAAATATTTTTTTGAAGTTGTGACTATAAACTCAAAGAACTTTTCACATAAGGAAAGTAAGATTGTACTTTTATAAAAAATTGGAAATGTGCTACAAATCCCTATAAAAAAGTATAATCTTGTGTAACTTTTCTATACATTTTTCCTTTTATTTTAATGTCGTTAGAAAAAATAATAATTTTTTGATTTAAGAATTAGCTCATATTCTTAAATTAATGGTGCAACAGGGAACAAAATTAAAAATAATATTCAAACATTTGATTGTTTCTCGCATCGGCCAGTTAAAAGACTTATGTGTTTTTTTAAGCAAAAAGTTAAGAGCTCTCAAGTATAGATTCTGAAATGGTAAACTCTGCACACAAACCTTCAAAACTACTATTTGCTTTAATAGCATCATGGGGAATAAGAACATAATACCATTTTTTACCGCCATAAACCGCCGCATAGCGCGTTGCATGACAACACCATTGAACTGCAGCTTCTCTCTTTTTTAAAACAATAGGATTTTTCATTTCAGAGGCTTTTTTAGGCTCACAAAGATATTTAGCATCCTTCGTTTCTACAACAAAATCAGGTTCATAGGCTGATCCTTTATCATATTCTAACTTGAAAAAACCTCGAGCGGGTTTCATCCATTTCAATACTTGTGCATCATCCTCTAATATTTGAGCAAATCGTAATTCCCCTTCTACTGAATCAAACTTTTGCAAAGGATAACAGCATTTTCTAAAGCCGCTGAATACAAGTTTTTTAATATCGCTTTTAATGGTAGGAATATTACGAAAATCAAGAGGAGATGTTCCTTGCGGTAAAACATAATGGATAGGTGTTAAAGTTGTAAAACCTCGTGTAACTTTAATCTCATAATCTTTTTGTGTTTCCCATTGATGTTCTCTTAATTGCGCAACAATAAAAGTATTAATCTTATGCTGATAGTGAATTAATACGTTCTCAACAGCTACATCATTGGGTAAATAAGATCGGAAATGCTCTACCATCTGACAAGCCAATTTTCGTAATAATGGCGTATGGCTCTCATAATCGATAAAATCATTATCAATTAAACCACGAATGATGTAATTTTCAAGATGAGGCTCTTTAATATATTTATCCTTAGAAGTGAGAAAAATGCTTTTATGGGTACGCAATTCTCGAATTAAAAGTTCTTTACTAACAGGTTGCAAATTTAAACTTTCTAGATTTTCCAAATCAAAATCAGAAAAACCATAAGTAACCTCACGCGAAGGTATGAGTACAATATTGGGAATATCTATGATCAGTTCTGGTAATTGTTTTGTCAGATTTGTAACCACTTTTGACACAAGAGACTTTTGTGATGAATGCGTAATGTTCATGATTTTATTGCTAATTTTTTCTTGTATCGATGCAGAACAAAGCATTTGAGAACTCGGTAAATTATCATTCTCTTTAATAATATCCCACGCAATAGCAGCAATTTCTTGTTCTTCAGACGTTAATGTGGGTGAATCCGTATTACATAACATAACACCGTGTAAATCAGATGTTCCATTTATATCGGAATGACGTGTTACTATCGTTTTTATAAATAAAGCTTCTGCTCGACTTGGAACTGTCACTATATCCGACTTTTCAGAGGATATATCACCCCCTGTTCCAATCTCAATATGCTTTTTTATAATTGAATTTGGATCGTTCGCACGATCAATAATATCTTGAAAACGATCATGCGCAATGATTGTTAAACGATCAATAGATTCTATGCCTGTTCTATGCCCATAAGGCAAACGTAATCCACGCCCAATTGTTTGTTCTGTTAAAATTTCTGAAGCCGATGCACGCAACGGTACAATAGTATAAAGATTGCTAACATCCCATCCTTCCTTTAATTTATTAACGTGAATAACAATTTCTGTTGGCTCATGAGGATTCTCAATCACAATGAGTTTTTGAATATTTTGATCTTCCTCTATATTTGACTGTTTTGTATGAATCTCTATAACTTTTCCCTTATAAGCTCCTGCAAAAAAATCATCTGATTCCAATAAATCACGCAATTTCTGTGCATGATTTGTATCTTGAGCGACAACTAAAATAAAAGGCTTAACAAACTTTTTGTTATAATCTTTGGCATAGGCAATTAAATCTGCTTTCACGTTTTCATGAGCATGAATTGCATCTTGTAACTTAATATGTTCTAATTGTTCAGATGTATAATTTTGAGGTTGAAAGTCTTTACGTGTAGCAACAGCAGGCTCTTTTACAAAACCATCTCTCATAGCCTCTGCAAGTGAATAACTGTAAACAACATTTTTAAAATCTACAGGTTTTGCACCTATTGTTTTCGGTGTCGCTGTAAGCTCTATTCCTAAAACAGGTTTTAACTCATTAATTGCTGCCGCACCAGCAGAAGCTCGATAACGATGTGCTTCATCCATTAACAAAACTAAATCAGGAAGATTTGCGAGATAATCAAAATAACTTTCACCAATCGTTTCTTGTAAGCGTTTAATTCGCGGAATACTAGATTTTAGTGCGCCTTTTTTATTATCCGTTGTATTAATTTTAGAAATATTAAAAATATTGATAAAGGCCGTATCCCGATTTTCAAACAAACGTTTTTGTCCGTGAAAGTGGTGTTCATCAGCGCGAATACCTTTACCACTTTCATAATCTTCACCTGTAATAATAATGGGTCTATTTGCAATGAATTCACTTATTCCACTGAAAACATACTTCGGACTTTGAGGACTAAAATCCTGTTTTAATTTTTCATAAATAGTCAAGTTTGGAGCTAAAACAAAAAAATGTCGGCTACGACCTGTTAAATAAAGATAGCTAATAAAAGCTCCCATAAGTCGCGTTTTTCCAACTCCCGTTGCTAAGGCAAAACAAAAAGAGGGAAAGCTTCGTTCAAAATCTTGTACAGAAGGATAGAGACTTTTTATCATTTCTAATTCTGCAATTAAATCTGTATTTTTAGAAAGTTCTATATTTTCTAAAATTTTCACCAAAATATTTAATGATTCACGTTGAGGATCACGCAACGATAAGCGAGCTGAAATCCTTTTTGCAACAGTGTTCATGGGAAACTCCGCTTTTTATATATTATTCAAATAGATCTAACTCTTGTTGCGCAATGTCTTTATCTTTTTCGCTTTCTTTTACCACAATCATTGGTTCAAGATTGGCTACGTTTAAACTGTAATCATCCCTTCCCCATTCGCATTTTTCCAATACTGCACGGGGGATTTTTGTGAGTGTAAGATTCTCAAATGACGCTGTTTTTGTATCAAAGGCTGTACAACAAATCAGCAAAGTACGATGAGACCCCACCTCTTCGCTCATGATACGGAGTTGTTCATAGGTCATGGCGCTCGTTGTGACATAAATATAATCTGTTTCCGTTGAATATCCCTGCATCCAATAATGATTTTCATCCGGTGCATAGGTAAATCCCATATGTTTACACATGGCTTCTGAAAGCATCGCAGCATTATATTCGCGACGAATAATCCATTGTCCCCATGAATCTTTTTGCAACAGAGAAGGTGCAAGGCGATAATAACGAAACCCACCGCCACCTTGCCAATTTACACTTTTAGAAATTCCCCCTTGATCAGTTCCATCAATTACTTTTTTTAAACGAGGAATAATGTGCGTATGGCAATGTTCACCAAGTTCAATCATAATCCACTTGCGGCCCATTTTATGAGCAACAGCACCGGTCGTACCAGAACCAGCAAAGGAATCCAATACAAGATCACCAGGGTTAGTGGCAAGTTGAATGATGCGTTCCATTAACCGCTCAGGTTTGGGAGTTGTAAAGACATTATCAGAATTAAAAACTTTGACTTCTCTTTTGGCATCTTGGTTGTGTCCCACTTCTGTATAGAGCCAAATCGTCATTGAAACCATACCATTTTTTACTTCTGATAAAAAACGCTTCAGAGAAGGAACATTACTTCCTGTTGGACCAAACCAAACACGATTATCTTCTAATAGCTTAGCAAATTTTTGTTTACTAACGCGCCAACTCGTTCCAGCAGGAGGCATCACACTGCGCCCAGAAGGCGTAACAATTTCATAAACATCTTTTAAATTCATAGTCTTAACTGAAAGATTATCTGATTTCCAAGGACCGCGAGGATCATTATCAGGATTTTTATAGCGCGCATCCATATCGCTTGAACGAGGAAGCAATTGAGGGCGCCAAATCGTTTTATCTTTGGCATAAACCATGATAAAATCATGGTTATCGGAAAGCCATTTTGTATCATTTTGTGGAGCATATTTCTTTTGCCAAATAATATTGTTGATGAAATTTTGGCGACCAAAAATTTCATCCATCATCACTTTAAGATAGGCTTGTTCATCATCATCAATTGATATCCAGATACTTCCATCATCCGCCAGTAAATGATGTAACAATTCTAGCCTGTCTCTCATAAGACTGAGCCATATGGAATGCTCTAAACCATCTTCATAATGTTCAAAGGCATTGCCTGTATTATAAGGTGGATCAATATAGATACATTTTACCTTTCCCGTATATTCTTGCTCAAGTGCCTTGAGTGCGAGTAAATTATCACCAAAAATAAGTTTATTATCAAAAATATCCTGAGATGATATTTGACGCGAAGCATGATAAGATTTTTCAAGATCTTCTAACAATATACGAGGTTCCAGTTTGGGGCGTTTCTCTTTTCCAATCCAATTAAGTTCTAATTTTTGTTTATTACGGCTCATTCGTAACCTGCCTCGTTTATATTTATTCAAATAGATCTAACTCTTGTTGCGCAATATCTTTATTTTTGTTATTTTCTTTTACCACAATCACTGGTTCAAGGTTGGCTACATTTAAACTGTAATCGTCCCTTCCCCATTCGCATTTTTCTAATATTGCACGGGGGATTTTAGTGAGTGTCAGATTTTCAAAGGATGCTGATTTTGTATCAAAGGCTGTACCACAAACCAGCAACGTGCGATGAGAGCCAACCTCTTCACTCATGATACGGAGTTGTTCATAGGTCATGGCGCTCGTTGTAACATAAATATAATCTGTTTCCGTTGAATATCCCTGCATCCAATAATGATTTTCATCCGGTGCATAGGTAAATCCCATATGTTTACACATGGCTTCTGAAAGCATCGCAGCATTATATTCGCGACGAATAATCCATTGTCCCCATGAATCTTTTTGCAACAGAGAAGGTGCAAGGCGATAATAACGAAACCCACCGCCACCTTGCCAATTTACACTTTTAGAAATTCCCCCTTGATCAGTTCCATCAATTACTTTTTTTAAACGAGGAATAATGTGCGTATGGCAATGTTCACCAAGTTCAATCATAATCCACTTGCGGCCCATTTTATGAGCAACAGCACCGGTCGTACCAGAACCAGCAAAGGAATCCAATACAAGATCACCAGGGTTAGTGGCAAGTTGAATGATGCGTTCCACTAATCGCTCAGGTTTGGGAGTGGTAAAGACATTATCAGAATTAAAGGCTTTGACTTCTTTTTTGGCATCTTGGTTGTGCCCTACTTCCTCATAAAGCCAAATTGTCATTGAAACCATGCCATTTTTTACTTCTGATAAAAAACGCTTCAAAGAAGGAACATTGCTTCCTGTGGGGCCAAACCAAATACGATTATCATTCAATAATTCAAAGAATTTTTTTTTATTCATAGCCCAACTTCTACCATTAGGAGGCATTACCTTGCGTCCAGAAGGTGTGATGATTTCATAAATATCCTTAGATGTTACTCTTTTTACGGATAAATCTCCAGATTTCCAAGGACCGCGAGGATCATTATCAGGATTTTTATAGCGCGCATCCATATCGTTTGAACGAGGAAGCAATTGAGGGCGCCAAATCGTTTTATCTTTGGCATAAACCATTATAAAATCATGATTATCAGAAAGCCATTTTGTATCATTTTGTGGAGCATATTTCTTTTGCCAAATAATATTGTTGATGAAATTTTGGCGACCAAAAATTTCATCCATCATCACTTTAAGATAGGCTTGTTCATCATCATCAATTGATATCCAGATACTTCCATCATCCGCCAGTAAATGATGTAACAATTCTAGCCTGTCTCTCATAAGACTGAGCCATATGGAATGCTCTAAACCATCTTCATAATGTTCAAAGGCATTGCCTGTATTATAAGGTGGATCAATATAGATACATTTTACCTTTCCCGTATATTCTTGCTCAAGTGCCTTGAGTGCGAGTAAATTATCACCAAAAATAAGTTTATTATCAAAAATATCCTGAGATGATATTTGACGCGAGGCATGATAAGATTTTTCAACATTTTCTAATAAGACATGAGGCTTTAGTTTGGGGCGCTTTTCTTTTCCAATCCAGTTAAGTTCTAATTTTGGTTTATTATGATGCATGTAATCGTTTTTAAACCCAAATGTTTGCGAAAAACGATGTATTCACGAACAGGAGTATTGTTAGTACCATCCGACAGCAATTTGCGCTTCTTCTGACATACAATCAGGTGTCCACGGTGGATCAAAAGTCATAGTGACTTCAACATACGAAACCCCTTCAACTGCACTAACCGCATTTTCTACCCATCCCGGCATTTCACCAGCAACAGGACATCCCGGTGCCGTAAGAGTCATTTCAATTTTTACTGAACGATCATCTTCAATATCAATACGATAAATCAGTCCTAGCTCATAAATATCAGCAGGAATCTCTGGGTCATAAACTGTTTTGAGAGCAGCAATAATATCATTCGTCATACGATCAATTTCATCTGCTGGAATTGCTGATATGTAAGATTTTTTATTTTCACTTACAGTTTCAACAGATTCTGGAGAATGACGCTCTTCAATTAATTCAGCCATTAAAAAATGTCCTTGTTTCTTGCAATGCTTCTACCAATTGATCTATATCTTCTTGAGTGTTATACATGGCTAACGATGCGCGGCAAATAGATGTTAGACCAAAGCGCTGTAATAAAGGCTGTGCACAATGGGTTCCCGCACGTATCGCAATCCCTTTTCTATCAATAAACATAGCGATATCATGGGCATGAATCCCTTCAATTGCAAATGATATAATAGCTCCTTTATTGGGAGAATGACCATAAATACGCAATGAATCAACTGTTTTAAGTTTTTCATGCGCATAAGCTAAAAGGGACATTTCATGAGCATGAATCTTACTCCGACCTTTCTCTTGTATATAATCAATAGCCGCAGCCAATCCAATAGCTTCAACAATAGGAGGAGTACCTGCTTCAAAACGATAAGGAGGAGCATTATAAAGAACCTTATCGGTTGTTACTTCCTCGATCATTTCCCCTCCCCCTTGAAAAGGACGCATTTCCTCTAATCTATGTTCCTTCCCATAAAGAACACCAATACCGGTGGGACCATACAGCTTATGACCTGTAAAGACATACCAATCACAATCGAGATCTTGCACATCAACAGTTAAATGTATTGCTCCTTGAGAGCCATCAACAAGAACAGGAATAGAATTTTGATGTGCTCGCTTAATAATTTCTTTAACAGGAGGCACCGTTCCTAATATATTGGACATATGCGTTATAGCAACAAGCCGTGTTTTTTCGCTTAAAGCCTTTTGGAAATCTTCAATATGCAGAACACCATTCTCATCAACAGGAACAAAAACAAGTTTAACACCTTTTTGTTCTCGGAGGAAATGCCAAGGAATAATATTTGAATGATGTTCCATAATCGTTAGAACAATCTCATCACCTTCTTTGAGTTTGGGCATAGCCCAACCATAAGCAACAGTATTAATAGCTTCCGTTGCATTTTTCGTAAAAACAATTTCCTCTGCTTTTTGAGCATTTAGAAAAACACGAACGGTTTTACGAGAATTTTCATAGGATTGTGTTGCCATATTGGCTAAAAAATACATTCCTCTATGCACATTAGCATAACTATAGTGATAATAATTATTCATTGCATTGAGTACTGATTGTGGCTTTTGGGCAGAAGCACCACTATCAAGATATGCTAATCGCTTTCCATAAACTTGATGGTGCAAAATAGGAAAATCACGCCGAATTTCTTCGACATTATAAGTCAATGTTTGTACGTTATTTTCCATTTCTCCTCCCTTAAACATTTTTTTCAAGCCATTTACCAATGATATTCTCTAAAACAGTTTGAATATGATCTTGCTTGATGTCATCAATAAGTTCAGAGATAAATCCTTTAATCAAAAGTGCACGAGCCGTTTTAAATGGAATACCGCGCGCCATGAGATAAAAAAGATAATCATGATTAATATTAGCAACTGTTGCACCATGACCGCATGCAACATCATCAGCAAAAATCTCTAATTCAGGTTTTGCATTAAATTCTGCCTTATCTGAAAGGATAAGGCTATTACAGGCCATACGTGCATCTGTTTTTTGCGCTTTTTGAGCAACACGTATTATCCCTTGAAAAACACCTACAGCCTTATCTGCAACCACATTGCGTATAATTTCCGTTGAGGTTGATCTTTCGTCAAGGTGACAAACAGTCATTGTAAGATCACTATGTGTTTGCCCTGATAATAAATTTATAACGCGTAATTGAAAATCAGATTCTTCTCCCTGTAACTTAACATCGACTTCCTGGCGATTTAGTTGACTCCCTATATTAATGACATAAAGTGATAATTTCGCTCCTTGATCAAGAATAGCACGAAATTGACCAAACTGTGTAGAATTAAAATCACGATTGCGAATAAGAATCCACGTAACATCACTCTCAGCAGCAATATTTAATGAAAATATTGAACTGACAAAGGTATCTTTATCATTGCCAACCTGATGTTCAATAAACACAACCTGACTATTTTTATCAACTTTTATATCAGAAAAAATATGAGATTGTCCGCCCATTTGTATATTTTGTAGTTCAATGGGTATATTTAACTTTGTATTTTCAGGAATGTGAAAAAGCCAACCATCCGTAACAAAAGCTGTATTTAACTGTCCAATAAAATCCTCATCAGAAATGTTTTGACTTATCTGTACAGAATTATCTTCTAATGCTTCTGAAAGGCGTTTTACTGTAATATTGTCTACCTTGGACTGTGTCGATGTTTTTCCATTGTTCATAGAAAAAACAGCGCTTTCTGAAAGTAATGCCTCAACCGATTGATTGTCTTGGACTTTTGAAAAATTACTAACAGACTTTAGTAATGTGCGCAGATTGGTATAGTGCCAACTTTCGATTTTACGGGAAGGAAGCCGTGTCGTTTGAAATCGTTCAATAGCTTTCTTGCGAATTTCCTGCACGGCTTTATTACCAGGTAAGTCGTTTGCATACTGATTGAAATTATTGAGTATATCTTCTTCAACCGCTAATAAGTTTTGCTGTGCATTCATATTTAATAACCTCAAACCGCTTCTTTGATAAGATCAGCATAACCATTTTGCTCTAAATAAAGCGCCAAGGATTTGTCTCCGCTTTTGATAATTCGTCCTTTATAAAGAACATGTACCGTATCAGGAATAATATAATTAAGCAGCCGTTGATAATGGGTAATCACCAAAAATGAACGTTTTGAATCCCGAAGTTTATTAACACCATCTGCAACAATTTTTAATGCATCAATATCTAAACCAGAATCTGTCTCATCTAAAATGCAAAGTTTAGGTTCAAGAAGTGCCATTTGTAAAATTTCAGCGCGTTTTTTTTCCCCACCTGAAAAACCTACATTTAATGGACGCTTTAGCATATCCATATCTATTTCAAGTTTGGCTGAAACTTCTTTAACACATTTTATAAATTCAGGAATTTTAAGTTCTTCGCCACCTCGCGCTTTGCGTTGAGAATTCATCGCAACTTTTAAAAATTCCATTGTTGCTACCCCTGGTATTTCCATTGGATATTGAAATGCAAGAAAAACACCATATGCAGCACGTTCTGCTGGATCCATTTCTAAAAGTGATTGTCCATTATAGAGAATATCTCCTTCTGTTATTTCATAATCATCACGACCAGCAAGCAAATAAGATAAAGTTGATTTTCCGGCTCCATTTTGTCCCATGATAGCGGCAACTTCTCCATCTTGGACTGTCAAGTTTAAACCACGAATAATTTCTGTATCGGTTTCAGCAATACGGGCGTGCAAATTTTTGATCTCTAACATCATTTAATCCTGTTTTGGCTGTTTTTTCAGATACCAATGCTGTGTTCTTTCGCCTTAGCATCCATCTACTTTTGTAATTACCATAGAGGTCATTTTTAGCATTATGTGCTACCGTTACAGCCTTTTTACATAAAGTCTTCTATTTATCTCATTAAATAAAATTATCCAACACTACCTTCAAGGCTAATACTAATAAGCTTTTGTGCTTCGACAGCAAATTCCATGGGAAGTTTTTGAATGACCTCTTTTACAAAACCATTTACAATTAATGCGATAGCTTCTTCTTCGGGAATTCCTCTTTGCATAACATAAAAAAGTTGGTCATCGGAAATTTTGGATGTTGTGGCTTCATGTTCAAACTGAGCTGTTGCATTTTTTGCTTCAATATAAGGAACTGTATGCGCACCACATTCATTCCCGATTAATAAACTATCACATTGCGTAAAGTTACGAGCATTTTGTGCTTTTCGATGCGCCGTGACTTGTCCTCGATACGTGTTATTTGAAAAACCAGCAGAAATACCTTTGGAAATAATACGACTGGATGTATTTTTTCCTAAATGAATCATTTTTGTACCGGAATCAATTTGTTGATGACCGTTTGCAACAGCAATAGAATAAAACTCTCCACGCGCATTCTCACCACGCAGTAAGCAGGATGGGTATTTCCAAGTAATCGCAGAACCGGTCTCAACTTGTGTCCATGAAATCTTAGAGTTATCACCTCGACAATCTCCACGCTTCGTCACAAAATTATAAATACCACCCTTTCCATCTTTATCGCCAGGATACCAGTTTTGTACTGTAGAATATTTAATCTCTGCATTTTCAAGGGCAATAAGCTCAACAACAGCAGCATGGAGTTGGTTTTCATCACGTTGGGGTGCTGTGCACCCTTCAAGATAAGAAACATAGGAATCCTCAGCTGCAATAATTAATGTTCGTTCAAACTGACCTGTATTGCGTTCATTAATCCTAAAATAAGTTGAAAGCTCCATAGGACAACGAATTCCTTTGGGAATATAAACAAATGAACCATCTGTAAAGACAGCTGCATTTAAGGCAGCATAATAATTATCACTTATAGGTACAACTGTTCCTAAATACTCTTTAATAAGCTCAGGATGCTCAATAATGGCCTCTGAAATAGAGCAAAAAATCACACCAGCACGTGCCAATTCTTTTTTAAATGTTGTCACAACAGAAACAGAATCAAAGACCGCATCAACAGCTACCTGCCCCGATACAGACATACTGTCATCAAAAGTGGAGGGATCAGACTGTTTTCTTACTCCTGCCAAAATCTCTTGTTCTTTAAGGGGAATGCCAAGTTTTTCGTACGTTGCTAATAACTCAGGATCCACTTCATCCAAAGATTTTGGTCCTGTATGATTTTTGGGAGCAGCATAATAATAAAGCTCCTGAAAATCAATTTTAGGATATTCAAGACGCGCCCAATGAGGCTCTTGCATTGTCAGCCAACGGCGGTACGCTTTTAAGCGCCATGTTAACATCCATTCAGGCTCATGTTTTTTAGCGGAAATAAATTTTATAATATCCTCATTTAAGCCTTTTGGAGCTTTATCGGTTTCAATATTGGTTTCAAAACCATATTTATATTGGTCAACATCTATTTCACGGACTTGGCGTATTGTTTCTTGTACTGCCGGCATCAATTTTCTCCATTTTTGGCGTCAAAAACCGGTAACTAAAAGTCTTATTTTTTACAAAATTAAAGTAAGCAAATTATTTCCTAGGCTATAGGTAAAGTGCAAAAATTTCAATCAAAGTTATTTTATCTTTAAAATAATTCTAATTTTTATAACTTTCTGATGATAAATCTTCCTCTTTTTTTCTGCTTATAATTTGAGAAAAAAACAATAGAAAATCATCTATATCTTCAGAAGTTGTATCACGTCCTATTGAAATGCGAATAGCACCATTTGGAACATGATATCCCATTGCCTCCAAAACTCTGCTTTGTTTTACTTTTCCAGAAGAACAAGCAGAGCCAGCTGATACAGAAAACCCTTCTAAATCAAAAGCAATTTGCATCGTTTCAGCTTTTATATTTTTCACGGTAAAGTAAGTTGTATTTGGCAAACGTTGAACTCTTTTGCCAAAAATCTCAACATTTTTACTTATTTTTTGTAGTCCATCTTCTAATTTATTGCGTAAATATATTAACTGTTTTATTTCCTCCTGTGTGAAGCAATCAGTCATTGCTGCCCCAAAAGCAGCAATAAGGGGCAATGCTTCTGTTCCTCCACGGAGACCTTTTTCTTGTCCTCCCCCAATAATAAGAGGGTGTGGCATGAGAAGATTACCACATGAAACAAAAGCACCGATTCCTTTAGGACCGCCAACTTTATGTGCAGACAATATAAAAAAGTCTCCTCCTAGCTGATGAATGTCCACAAAATTTTTATCTACATATTGTGTCAAATCAACTATAAGAGTGCCTCCTAAATCCCGAACAATAGCAGCGATTTCTGTTAATGGTTGAATAACACCCGTTTCACTATTTGCAGCTTGAATAGCAACAAGAGGTAAACCTTTTGTTTTATCGTGAACCGTTAAGAGTGATGTTAATTTATCTTGTTGTATGAGCCCATCTTTATCAACAGCAATGACGCTTATCAACTCTTTAGAAAAACGTCCTCCCTCTGCCACAGAGGGATGTTCAGTCGCTCCAAGGTAAAGACGAGAAAATTTAACTTTTGCATTCCCCATATTGTAAAAGGGTGTTAACAAAGTCATTGCTGCTTCACTCGCACCAGAGGTGAATACCACGTGATCTGGATCTGTTTTAAGATGTTCAGCGATTTGCCGACGGGACTTTTGCAACAAAGTTTTAGCGGCACGCCCTTCTTTATGAACCGATGATGGATTACCAAATATCTCTAAAGACTCTAGCAACGCTATCCGTGCCACTTTTTTGAGCGGTGTTGTTGCATTATAATCAAAATATCGGCGTTTTATAACCATTTTACATCGCAATCATTAATCTTATGAATTGATTAAAAAAATAGCGCAATCTTCTTGAAAAGTGCACTAAAAAAAGAATATCTAATAATTATTTAAGAGATTCTATGGTAAAAGTCGACCAAGGTCAATGAGAGCCTTTTATTGCATTAAGGAGCATTTTATGCCAGAAATTATTTTTAACGGTCCCGCGGGTCGGCTCGAAGGGCGTTATCAACCTTCACAACAAAAAAATGCACCCATTGCGATCATTTTGCATCCTCATCCCCAATTTGGTGGAACTATGAATCATAAAATTGTCTATGACCTCTTTTATATGTTCCAACAACGTGGCTTTACAACTTTACGTTTTAACTTTCGTGGTATTGGTCGCAGTCAGGGTGAATTTGATTATGGAATAGGAGAACTTTCAGATGCTGCTGCTGCTCTCGATTGGGTGCAAACACAACATCCAGATTCTAAAAATTGTTGGGTAGCTGGATATTCATTTGGAGCATGGATTGGTATGCAGCTCTTAATGCGCCGACCGGAAATTGAGGGCTTTATCTCAGTTGCTCCTCAGCCTAATGTTTATGACTTTTCATTTCTTGCCCCTTGTCCTTCCTCTGGGCTTATCATTCATGGCGGTATCGATAAAGTTTCCCCTCCAAAAGATGTTCAAATACTTGTCGATAAATTAAAAACACAAAAAGGTATCATCATCACACAAGAAATATTGGAAGAGGCTAATCACTTTTTCAGTGGATGTCATGAAGAGCTTATTGAGCGATGTGCCCACTATTTGGATAACCATATCTCCAATGAACTTCTCGCTCCTCCTCCTGAAATACTTTCACTAACTTAGGAAAATACGATAGATTTATAAAAAATTAGCAAAAGTCGTTTCTGATCATAACAAAGTAATTTTTTCCGTTTGCATTTAAAATTTTTCTAAATTTTATTTCAGGATAGAAATGAGAATAACAGCATACCTGTTTTCTATCACTGATAAGTCTCTTTTTTAGCGTAAAAAGGAAATAATACCTGTATTATTATCTTTATGTTACCAATATGTCTCTTTCTCTTGTGAGGTGTGTGTCAGTTATGATAGATAACTCATTATATAATCGCCTATTATATAAAATAATGCACTCTTAAATTAGGAAATTAAATCTGTGTTTGCCTTTAAATCTGATTTTTTACACATTATGAGCGAACGTGGTTTTATCCACCAAATTTCAGATGAAAAAGGCTTAGATGATCTTTTTTCAAAAGAAACTGTAAGCGCTTATACTGGATTTGATCCAACAGCATCGAGTTTACATGCTGGAAGTCTTCTTCAGATTATGATGCTTTATTGGTTACAAAAAACGGGTCATCGCCCCATTGCTTTAATGGGCGGAGGGACCGGATTGATTGGTGATCCTTCTTTCAAAGATGAAGCGCGACGCCTTCTGACACAAGATGATATTGCTGCAAATATTGATGGTATTAAAAAGGTATTTGCTAACTATTTGACATTCGGTGACCGAGAAACCGATGCTTGTATTGTGAATAATGCTGAATGGTTATGCAATTTAAACTACTTAGAATTTTTGCGTGATGTAGGAAAGCATTTTTCTGTCAACCGTATGTTGTCATTTGATTCTGTCAGACTCAGACTTGAGCGTGAGCACTCTTTGTCATTCTTAGAGTTTAATTATATGATTCTGCAAGCTTATGACTTTGTTGAACTTTATAAACGTTATGGATTGCGTATGCAAATGGGGGGCTCTGATCAGTGGGGCAACATTATTAACGGAATCGAATTAGGGCATCGTTTAGGAACACCGCAATTATATGCGTTAACATCACCATTGCTGACAACCTCTTCCGGTGCCAAAATGGGTAAATCATTGAATGGGGCTGTATGGCTAAATGCGGATAAACTTTCACCTTATCAATTTTGGCAATACTGGCGCAATACAGAAGATGCTGATGTTACACGATTTCTAAAGCTCTATACTCCATTGCCAATGGATGAGATTCTCAAACTTTCTCTATTACAAGGGACAGAAATTAACGAAGCAAAAAAAATTCTTGCAACAGAAATTACAGCAATGTTGCATGGACGTGTTCTTGCTGATGCAGCAGCAGAAACAGCTCGCAAGACGTTTGAAGAAAAAACGCTAGGAGAAAATCTTCCAACTGTTGAAATTAATGCCTCAGAATTAAAAAAAGGTGTTGGATTGCTCACTCTTTTAGTACAAGCAGGACTCGCTAGATCTAATAGTGAGGCACGCCGACACGTTCAAGGTGGGGGGGTCCGTGTAAATGATCAAATTATTGATGATGAAACACATCTTATTATTGAAGGGGATGTCAGTGCAGAAGGAACCGTTAAACTTTCTTTTGGTAAGAAAAAACATGTTGTGATGAAACCAGTATAATCTTTTGCTGTTTTGTTTATGTTGTCGACCTTGTTCTTTCAATTCAATTGTTGTGATAGGGCGAGTTTTGTTAGGAAATAAAGGTCTCTTCAAAACAATAATATTCTAGAGAGTTGAATAGTTCTTTTCTTCTGTGTACTCTGATATCTTATACCTGTTACACAAGTAAGAAAGATGAAAATAATGACAAGACCAATGAAAGGTGCTCTTGCTCCTGATTTTAATTTGCCGCGCGATGGAGGAGAGATGGTATGTCTTTCTGACTTTAAAGGAAAGTCTGTTGTTTTATATTTTTATCCAAAAGATGACACCAGTGGTTGCACAAGCGAAGCACTTGATTTCACAAAATTAAAGATGAAATTTGATGAAATCGGTGTTTCTGTTATTGGAATCTCTCCAGATAATGTAAAAAAACATGATAAATTTAAAGTAAAACATGAACTTGATGTCATCTTGGTTTCTGATGAAGAAAAAACAACCCTCGAAGCTTATGGTGTTTGGGTTGAGAAAAGCATGTATGGACGCAAATATATGGGAGTTGAACGGAGCACTTTTTTAATTGATGCAAATGGAATAATAGCAGAAGAATGGCGTAAAGTAAGCGTATCTGGGCACGCTGAAAATGTTTTAGCTACTGCAACACTTTTATATCATAATGGTAACTTGTAAATTGAGTGTTTGATTTGCCTTAAAAAGCAAAAGTTATCCTCCTTAATTGATTTTAGTTTTTCCACGGATTCAATTTTTATAATATATTGATTGATAAGGATAATGAATTGTTTTACATTTATATTAGTCCCCCGAATATCCAAAATTTTTCTTATTTCAGATTCTTCCTATCACTTGCAATATCATAAGCAGAATTGGCGTGTGAGAAAAAAAATGAAGAAAGAAACAAAAAATCCCTCTTTGAACCTTTAAAGTATCAAGGACTATCGTAACATCACAACATCAATAAAATGAACAGCTTAAGAAAAAATCTACATGGCTTGAAGGAAGGATATATAATTAACGAATATCCTCAATTTCTTTGTCTTGTCCATAAATACGCCGTGCGAGTGCTGCCTCTATAAATGCATCTAAATTACCATTAAGTACGGATTGTGGATCCGTATTTTCAATTCCTGTACGCAAATCTTTGACAAGCTGATAGGGTTGAAGAACATAAGATCTAATTTGATGCCCCCATCCAATTTCTGTTTTAGAAGATTCAACAGCATTGGTTTCTTCTTCTCTTTTTTTGAGTTCTTCTTCATAAAGACGTGCACGCAACATCGACCAAGCCGTAGCGCGATTTTTATGCTGAGAACGCTCTGTTTGACATTGAACAACAATACCCGTTTTTATATGTGTGATGCGAACAGCAGAATCTGTTGTGTTAACATGTTGTCCTCCTGCTCCAGATGCACGATATGTATCAATACGCACATCTGCCTCTGAAACATCAACTTCAATATTGTCATCAATAACTGGATAGACCCAAATGCTCGCAAAAGAAGTATGGCGCTTTGCATTCGAATCAAATGGGGAAATCCGCACCAAACGATGAACGCCTGATTCTGTTTTTAATAGTCCATAAGCATTATGCCCTTTTACAAGAATAGTCGCTGACTTTATTCCTGCTTCTTCTCCATCATGAATTTCTAAAATTTCAACCTTCATTTCATGCTGTTCAGCCCATCGCATATACATACGTAAGAGCATAGAAGCCCAATCTTGGCTTTCTGTTCCCCCTGCTCCAGCATGAACTTCTAAATAGCTATCATTCGGATCTGCCTCTCCTGAAAGAAGTACATCAATTTGCCTTTTATCTATCTCATTTTTAAGATTACGTATTGAATTTTCTGCATCAGCGATAATTTCCACATCACTTTCTTCTTCGCCCATCGCAATAAGCTCAATGCATTCTTCAAGTGTTTTTGTAAATGATAAAAGACCATTGATTGAATCATCAAGACGTTGACGCTCACGCATCATATCCTGTGCCCGTTGTGCATCATCCCATAATGATGGATCTTCCGCTTTTTGATTAAGATATTCAAGACGCTTTAGTGATTGATCCCAGTCAAAGATGCCCCCTTAGCAATTGTATTGCTTTCTGGATTTCATCAACTAATGTTTCTATTTCTGCTCGCATAATTTAACACCGTATTTTTAAAAACTCTTTTTGGTTGTGTCTCTTAGCCTTTTATACAAATTTAATAGCTGCTATCAGAAAATGGTACAGTTCTATCACTCTATTTACAGAACCGACATTGTAAAAAAAGAGATAAAAACCATGTCTCATGGCAAAAGGAGATTTTGTCGATTAATACAGCCCACCTGTCCCACTTTCAAGAGCTTTATTGACTTGTGGAGAAGTCGTTACTGCAGGAACACCTTCTTGAAAAGAATTTGTACTTCCAATGACTTGATAGATATCAGCAGGACCAGTCCCTGGTTTAAATGCTTCTATAATGACATCTTGATCTCCTCTTTCGGCAAGCATTCCTGTTTTCCGATTAATTGGCATTAAAATCATACCCTTTGGCATTTTAAAGGGAACATCTGGCTTTCCTTTAAGAGCATCTGCCATAAAATCACCAAAAATAGGAGCAGCTAATGAACTTCCTGTTCCATTATATCCTAACGGAGCTGGTTGATCGTACCCAACAAAAATACCAACGACAATGTCAGGAGTAAATCCCATAAACCAAACATCTTTAGAGTCATTGGTTGTTCCTGTTTTAGCGGCAATATGTCGATTAAGATAACGTAAACGTGCCGCAGTACCACGCTGAACAACCCCTTCCATCATCGATGTAATTTGATAAGCCGTCATAGGGTCAAGAACTTGATCTCTTTCATCAATCAATGTGGGTTCACTTTGATTATTCCATGAATTCGTATTACAATTTTCGCAAATACGATCATCATGACGATAAATTGTCTTCCCATAACGATCTTGAATTCTGTCTATCAGAGAAGGCTTAATAGAGCGTCCGCCATTGGCAATAACGGAATAAGCTGTAACCATCCGTAATACTGTTGTTTCACCAGCCCCTAAAGCCATGGGAAGATAAGGCTGCAATTTATCTACGATCCCAAAACGTTCTGCATATTCAGCGACAAGAGGCATCCCCATATCATTGGCAAGCCGTATTGTCATAAGATTACGAGAACGCTCAATACCATAACGCAATGTTGAAGGTCCTGCAAAGGTACCTCCATAATTTTTGGGTTGCCAAACTTCACCATTATATTGACGAACTTCAATGGGGCCATCTAAAACAACGGATGCTGGTGTATATCCGTTATCAAGAGCTGCTGCATAAACAAAAGGCTTAAAAGCAGATCCCGGTTGGCGATAAGCTTGGGTTGCACGATTGAATTCAGATGCGGCAAAAGAAAATCCTCCCACCATCGCAAGAACGCGCCCTGTATGAGGTTCCATAGCAACAATTGCACCTTCAACCTTTGGAATTTGTTGTAAACGATAAGTGTTGTTTGTATTGGATAGTTTTTCAACAAAAATGACATCCCCGACTTGCAGAACATGAGATAAATTCTGAACAGTTTTTCGATAACCATTTTCTTTTACAATATGGAGTGCCCATTTTGAATCAGCTTCAGATAAAACAGCAATTTCCCGTTTTTTTGATAATATACCTGAAGCTTCGCGCTGTGGTTGTAAACCAATCTCTACTTTGTTGGGATTAGTAGAAAGAACAACAGCTAAACGCCATTCAGGAACATCACTTAGCCCTGTGATATCTGCAAGTTCTGTCCCCCAATCACCTTTCTCATCAATATGCGCATAAGCTCCACGCCATCCTTGCGCATGATCAAATCTAATTAATCCATCGTGCAAAGCACGTCGCGCAATAAGTTGTAAATGCGGATCAAGCGTTGTACGAATGGAAAGCCCACCTTCATAAAGTGTTTTAGCCCCATAGCGATGTATTAAACGACGCCGCACTTCTTCAGTAAAATAATCAGCTGCAAAAACATAGCTATCACTCCCACGGATTGTCGCTCCTAAAGGTTTAGCTTTCGCTTTTTCACCTTGTTCACGCGTTACATATCCATTTGCAATCATCCGGTCTATAACCCAATTACGCCGATCAATAGCACGTTGTGTATTCTTAAATGGATCATAATTTGCTGGTCCTTTTGGAAGAGCAGCCAAATAAGCACATTGTTCTAGCGTCAGATCATTGACGGATTTATTGAAATAAGTCAAAGAAGCAGCTGCTATACCATAAGTGCCACGACCCAGATAAATTTCATTGAGATAAAGCTCGAGAATATGATCTTTTGAATAAGTTTTCTCAATACGCATTGCTAAAATAGCTTCCTTAAATTTACGTTCTAACGTTGTTTCTGAACTTAAAAGGAAGTTTTTAGCGACTTGTTGCGTTATAGTTGATGCACCCTCTGGACGTCTTCCAGAACCAATATTACGAATATTATTGATCAAAGCGCGAGAAAGTCCTTCAGGATCTAAACCAAAATGATGATAAAAGTTTTTGTCTTCAGCCGAAATGAAAGCATTTATAACAAGCTTTGGTATTGATTGAATCGGTAAATAGAGGCGATGTTTTGTTGCAAACTCTGCCATAAGACGGCCATCAGAAGCATGGACGCGGGTCATTACTGGCGGCTCATAAAGTGAAAGAACTTCATAATCAGGGAGTGCATTTGCTTGACCACTGGTCATAACACCCCACGTTATTGCACCACAAAGTCCAACAGCAATACAAAAACGAAGAAGGTATCTTAAAAAAATCATCATAAAAACGGTTATCGCTTTCTTAAGAATTAATTAAAGAAAAAAATACGTTACTTCAAACACACCAAGTGGATATCACCACAAGATTGAGATCAAGAGAAATTGTTTTCTATCTTTTATTTATACTAGGGTACACTAGAAGCCCATATTGATACTCTATTTTCTCACAAATTTAAAGAGGCTGTATCATTTTCTGTCTATAATCAGCAAATTGACGAATAGAATGAGCAATAGAGGCTGCCATTTGTTTTCTCCAATGAGGATCATTTAATAACTTTTCATCCTCTTTATTGGATAAATAACCTATCTCTATCAAGACTGAGGGTATATCTGAAGCTCTTAAAACTTGAAAATTAGCATACCGATGTGGGTTATTAATCAAGTTAATATGATTCTTTGATAAACTTGAAATAACACTATTTGCAAAATTAACCGAAAATGTATGTGTTTCACGTCGTGTAAGATCCATCAAAATATCTGTAACTTCGAGCGTTTCATCTGCAGGCAAACCATCAAGCAAATCAACTTTATTTTCATTTTCAGCTAAAGATTTTGCAATGGCATCAGAGGCTTTATCTGATATGGTATACACTGTGGCACCGCGAAGAGAATGTAGATCAATCGTATCTGCATGAATAGATATAAAAAGATCAGCATCAAACTCTTGCGCTTTTTTAACTCTTTCACTTAGTCTTAAAAAAATATTGGAATCTCGTGTTAAAGAAACGGTAATATGAGAATCCTTTTGTAATTCGTCTCGCAATGCACGCGCAAAGTCTAAAGTCACATCTTTTTCTAAAATTCCAGTAACACCCTGTGCACCACCATCAATACCACCATGACCAGGATCAAGAACAACACGGAAATTATATGCTGGCATTAGCTGTGTTTTTGTATCAAAATTGCTTCTTTGCTGTTTTTTTAATATCTCATCAAATTTTTCTTGTGTACTTTTACGAATATCAATCAGCAACTGCCATAAACCATTATTTAATTTTTTTACGACATTTTTTTCAACCACAAAAGCCGTTTTACTTGTCAAAATAATGCGTGAAGTCTGTATGTCAGAAAAAGCATAACGCACATCTGAAAGCATAATGGATAATGTATTCTGTTTCTTTAAAGGTGTATTTTGCATTGAAAAATCAATTGTAGGTAAATTGATCACCAAACGTGCCGGCCTATCCAAAATCTGTAAACGAACATTTGGTTTTAAATTAAAAACCGCAATAATACGCGTATGAACACTATCACCAATGGTTCTAAAATTAATAAGTCTTAGAGGATCTGCGGCTTGAACACTGGTTTGGAGTAGCAAAAAAGATAATAAAAAGTATGTGATGAACACAATAACATCCCCATAAGCTGTTTTCAGCTTTTTGGTAAAAAAAACTCTTATCATAAGCAAAATACTCTACACTACCTTTGTAATAATTTATCTTGGTTATATAAAATGATACACCAATTTATTCTCTATTTTTCAAGAAAAGCTAAATAAACACCCAAAAACGAAATTAAAGTCATAAAGATATTATAATTATACATGATTTACATTGTTACTTGCCAAACGCATGATATCAACATAAAAGAATATTTATGCTTCCTAGCTGATAATAGTCATCTAAATTATCTGTAACTCATATTAAGTTGTCTTTAGAGTTTTTTTGCCTATTATGCGTTGAGACTTTTTTATGGATGAAAAATTTCTATGTTATAACATTAGGATTGCATTACTTAAGATTCGTTGGTTCGGATATCCGAACTGTTTTAAAGATTATTTTACCGGAGACTTTTAAGAAATATGAGTCATAAAAAACAGATGGAAATAATGATGAGAAATGGTGTAAATGCAGTCATGCCTCTGCACGTGGTGTTCCGTCCTGTTTTTCTGGTACCTCCCTTTTATGGCAGACAGCCTTTTATGTTTACGAATAGTTATAGCGTTCGTTTGAATAAAATTGTGCATGTCGCCTTCAGGATATTAACTTATGTCAAACAAAATGCTTATAGATGCCTCCCATCCGGAGGAAACTCGTGTTGTTGTTGTTCACGGCAACAAAATTGAAGAACTTGATTTTGAATCAGAACATAGAAAACAGCTCAAGGGGAATATTTATCTCGCACGGATTACGCGTGTGGAACCGTCTCTCCAAGCAGCTTTTGTTGAATACGGTGGAAACCGCCATGGTTTTTTAACATTTTCTGAAATTCATCCTGATTATTATCAAATTCCTATTGCTGATCGCCTTGCTCTTCTTGAAGAAGAGGAAAAAGCAGCTGTAGGAGAAAATTCTGTAGATAGCTTTACGGAAGAAGCAACTAAAAATAAAAAACGCTCCAGAAGAACAAAAAAAAATGGAAAAAACAATGTCATAGCAGCCGATATTGAAAGTGACATCACATCTGAAGCGACAATAATTGATAATACAGAAGAAGCATTAAATGCCGATATCTCTGATGATGAGATCGAAATGGTCGGTGCTGAGGACATCCGTGAAGAGCTTCCAATTTATCAAAGAAAACAAGGGCGCCAGTATAAAATTCAAGAAGTGATTAAACGACGTCAAATTTTGTTGGTACAAGTCATCAAAGAAGAGCGTGGTAATAAAGGTGCTGCCCTTACAACATATCTATCTCTAGCTGGTCGTTACTCTGTTCTAATGCCCAACACAGCACGTGGTGGTGGTATTTCACGAAAAATTACGAACGTACAAGACCGTAAGCGTCTTAAAGAAATCGTAAAAGAATTAGCCGTTCCAAAAGGTATGGGCGTTATCTTACGAACTGCTGGTGCCAATAGAACAAAAGCTGAAATTAAACGTGATTATGAATATCTTATGCGGTTATGGGATACTATTCGCACTTTGACACTCGAGTCAACGGCGCCATGCCTTGTCCATGAAGAGAGTAATCTCATCAAGCGTTCTATACGAGATCTTTACAATAAGAACATTAGTGAAATTCTTGTCTCTGGAGACCAAGGATATCGTGAAGCGAAAGACTTTATGCGTATGCTCATGCCAAGTCATGCAAAAGTTGTGCAACCTTACCGTGATCCTACGCCCATTTTTGCACGAAATAATATTGAAATTCAACTTGATAAAATGTTGCAACCACAGGTTTCTTTAAAATCTGGTGGTTATCTTGTTATTAATCAAACAGAAGCACTTGTTGCTATTGACGTAAATTCTGGCCGCTCTACGAAAGAATTCTCTGTCGAAAAAACAGCCTTACAAACTAACCTTGAAGCTGCTGAAGAAGTTGCGCGTCAATTACGCTTGCGTGACCTTGCTGGTTTAATTGTGATTGATTTTATTGATATGCTTGAAGAACGCAATGTGAAGCTGGTCGAAAAAAAATTAAAAGATTGTTTAAAAAACGATCGTGCTCGTATTCAAGTAGGTCATATTTCACACTTCGGCCTTTTAGAAATGAGTCGTCAACGTATTCGCATATCGGTTTTAGAAAGTACAACACAGCCCTGCCCACATTGCGCAGGAACAGGAAATATACGTTCTGAATCATCAATTGCGTTGCATGTCATGCGCTCAATTGAAGAATATCTTCTTCATAATTCGCAACATAATATTATCGTGCGCACCCCCGTAGCAACAGCACTTTATGTATTAAATCATAAACGCAACATTCTTGTTAATTTAGAAGCTCGCTTTAAGCTTAATATTAGTATTGAAGCAGATGATAGTATTGGAACACAACATCTTGTTATTTCTAAAGGCTCAATAGCAGAGAGAACTTCTCAATCTTCATTGGAAGATGACAATAAGCAAGAAATTGAAGATTCTGTTTTCATAAAAAGTGAATCTATTGAAAATCCTTCTCCCATTGAAACAAACCAAAAGCGTCGGCGCAAAAATCGTCACGGTGAAATTACTGATCATTCTCTCTCCAACGTTCATAAAAAAGAAGATACCTTGAATGATGATTCTTATCGTCGAGGACGCCGTCGAGGACGTCGTGGTGGTCGACGCAATCAAGATAATAGTTTTCATCAGATTCGCGTTCCTTATGCAGAACCAGTGGGAGATTTTGCTAAGCAAGCTTTAGCAGAAATTAAAGCAGCGCATCGCAAACGTCGTGTTTCACCTGCTAAATCTTTTGAACTTGAAGAAACGAAAAATAATACACAAGCTCTAGATATACAACAACAGAGTGAATCTGAAAAAATTGATAAAAGTATTAAACCTAAAAAACGTAAAACACGTTCTTCAAAAGTAGTAGAAAATCAACTTCCTTTAGAGAATGACCAAAATATTGCAGAACAAAAATCTCCTGAAGAAAAACCTACAACCAGTTTTATGCGTAAAACTAAAACAAAAAAAGCAGATAAAGCTATTCATGAGGTAGAAGATAAAACTCTTGAAAAGAGTAAAAAATCAACACGTGGAACACGTAAAAAATCATCTTCTAAAGAGATAACGCAAATACAAAAAATATTAGAGAAAGAAACTGTAATCGAGATGGAGGAAGTTGTTGAAACCTCTCCTTCCCAAATCGAAGAAACAATTAATCAACCCGTTGTTATTTCATCAACGCCTAATGATTCTTCCAAAACTGAACGTATTGGGTGGTGGAAACGCAGAATTGTTTCGGAAAATTAAGGATTTTAAAAACCGCCACAGAAAACTGTGGCGGCTCAAATAAACAATTATAGAAAACGTTTCGACCAATTCTATGGTGGGGGTTTATTATTTTTGTTTTGCTTTTTCTTGCTCAGCCCGCATACGCTCTTCAATTTCTTTTTGCTTTGATTGAATGGCTTGCTGCAGCTTTATTTGTTCTTGTTGGAAATCTTTTTCCTCCATACCAGGACCGGTATAGGCTGCTGTAAACCCATTAAGAGAAAATTCAATAGGATTAGCTGAACCACGGAAATTAACTGTGGTTACAACCATTTTTGTACCACTTTTCATAGCTGCTATAAGCTTATCATCTAAGACATCATTAGCAATACAACTTGGTCCATTACAAATAATATAAGGAATTTTTTTAGAGAACTCGTCACCGATTTTAATGTGAACACCTTCTGGCAAAAAACGACCTGTAGGTACTTGAATACCTATACGTTTCTCATTTTGCTTTCCTTTTATTTCAACAAGATTAAAAGCCGTTAAAGGTTGTCCCGTATTCGATAATACAGTATTCATTGTATTACAAATATCAACATCATGCTGCTTACTGCAAACTTTGTACCAACCTTGTGATAAAGTTTGCGCATTTGCAGAAATACCAGCTATAAGAAAAAGGGCAGCGGCTCCAACTAATACTGAAACAGCAGAATAAACATTTTTATGCG
This sequence comes from Bartonella sp. TT119HLJHH, assembly GCF_042193385.1. Lineage (NCBI taxonomy): Bacteria > Pseudomonadati > Pseudomonadota > Alphaproteobacteria > Hyphomicrobiales > Bartonellaceae > Bartonella > Bartonella sp. TT119HLJHH. The sequence continues at coordinate 88,684 of NZ_JBHILS010000007.1, forward strand.
ACATGATTAAGTTAATCCTTTCAACGCGCTCTTAAGTAACTTCAAAAAAATATTAAATATAATTCCAACTTAAATTTATTAAATTATAATGAAATAACAATTAATTTTACTATTTTTACTTCAATATATAAAAAAAAGTCAAATTTAGAGAAAAAATACAACGAGCCATTCTAATTTTTATACACTCATATAATTCCCCTCTTCATCACATTGGTATTGGATACAATCTATCTATAAAATACCTCTGTGCATTTAAACTAAGATTACACAAACGAATCAATATTGCAATATTAATTAAAATAAACTCTGATACTACTCTAAAAAACTTACTAATTAAACTTTTTACATTTATTACTCTTCATGTTAAGCTTATAGAGCCTTAGCAACAGGTTGTTGCAATGCATGAAGCTCCAAAATATCAGATAAATTTTACTGTTTTCCTTATGTGCCTCGTGTGATACACAAAAACAAAATCATCTACGATATTATTGAAACATTTAATGAATTAAAATCACTGATTGTCTAAAATTTCTGCATAATTGTAAGAGAACTTTTTCCTAATGAACAATTTTCTGCCCTTGTTTACAAAATAATAGTGATACGCTTTTGTAATAAAAATTTTATATTCCATAGCGTTTAACTAAAAAGTTTAGTTTAAAAATACGTTACTAAAGAAGTGCTTTTTTCTTAATTAAACAACACATTTTCTTAGAGAGAAAATCTATAACTGCTGAAAATATTTTATTTATAATAAACTTTCTTAAAATATAATAACATATTAATTTATAATAATAATTTATCTTTTTTCTATATTGCATGAAAGATCCTAATAGCGCAAACCTCTCTTATATTGAATCAATAAAATTTATCCACTTGCACATCACAAGCGGAGTTAGTTTTATAGATAAAACTACTGAACAAAGGAATACCCCCCCTATGAATCATCTCACGTGCCCAAAGCCATAATAAATTTATGCTCATATATTAAACATCTATTATTGCACTTCTGTACAAATATCATCTCTCAGTTTTATAACGTGAATAAAAAATATCATTTTGTTTCTCTATATAACACAACTTAGAGCTATAAAATATCTCTCTTATCGTATTAATAAAACAAGATTTATGATATGAGTTGTATCGTCATTAAAATAATTAATCAGATAAAAATAAAAAAACTACAAACACAAAAAATATATATAAGTTTATTATTTAATATATATATAATAAATATTATATGATAAGAACAATATATACTATCTTATGTGTATAAAATTACTTTATTATAAATAATGATTAAAAACAAAAAATTAAAATATATTTTAACTATTATTTAGTATATTATCTTAATTTCTCTGTATTTGTATAAGTAAATTTTTAATTGGATATTCCCATAGCATTATTTTTTATGAATTTTCTAAACTATAATGTTACGAAAAATTAAGTATTTTTCTATTTTGAATATAATTCAACATAAATCAAATAAATAATTTTTAATTGAATAATTCTTCAACATGAAAACGCATACGATCTATAATATTCTTTTTCTTGTTTGGAAGCATTATATTATGTACTTCTTTAATGGTATTACAAAGCTTAGGTGCATTTTTAACAAACCAATTATCTCCTGTAAGACTATTTTTTATATCGTCAAATATTTGTTTTTCATAACTATAAGAGCCATCTGTTAGTAATTCTTTAATATCCCTGACTAAACTAGGACTTATTGAATTATTTGCGCCTTTAGCCCAACTAAAATCTTTATCTTTCCAATCAAAATCTTTGCGCAAAATAGCACCTATATCACTTTGCAATATATCCCCTAACGTATTGCAAGCAATAATAAATATGAGATAATTTTTCATTATCTCATCATCACCTCCACTTTTCTCATTCATTCCCCATTCATTAAACGTTTGAGTTTTTTTTTAATAGTCTTTTGCTTTAATCAACTTTTCTTCATACTCCCCTACTTCATACTCTCTCGCTATATGTATTTTAGAGATAATTTTTTGTTTTTTTTCAGCTAGATCCTGTAATTTCGAACCAAGATTATAATATTCATCCTTCAGAGTTTTCAGTTTTTTATATAACTTATTCCGTTCCTGTAAACGCTCATAGTATTCTGCTTTAGAAATATTTTTTTCCCAAATATCCACAAATGAGATATACTTTCTTCAATAAATTGTATGCTCTCTTTAATATTCTTTCTTTTGTTTTTTAAATGTTGGTATTGTTCATCAGAAGATAACTCAGCATAAGCGTTTTTTACGCCATGTATTAAAGTGAGTAACAAAAAAACGATAGTTAGACACTTTTGTAATGAAGAAAGCATGCTATCTTTACCTAAATTATTTCTAAAAAATTTACAGGAGCTTATTAGCTTATTATATTGAAAGTGCTATTTATTGCTGTTAAGCCGTCTAATCTATTTCCTTCATTGTATCAATGCGTATATAATAAAAACCAAATAAATATATAATGGCTCTTTATTATAAACTTAAATTTTATTCTTATACAAAATCAATAACTGTTTGTTTTTATAGAATTATTTTATAATAAATGAGTAACAATTCTAAAATAATAAAGATATTTTTTAAACAGAATGTTGTTCTGCCATTTCGACAAGCTGTGTCATAATATTCGCTGCTCCAACAAGCCTTTCATCCGCTGTGGACCAATCACGAATAAGAGCAATACTTTGATCTGGTCGGATTTTTGCCATTGAACCTTGTTTCCCAACCCACTGAACAAGAGCAACACTATTTGCGAAATAGTTATTACGAAACTGTATAACAATCCCTTTTGGTCCTGTATCTAATTTTTCTACATGCGCTTTTCGACACAATGTTTTGATATAAAAGACTTTAAGAAGGTGTTGAACCTCAATGGGTAAAGGACCAAAGCGATCAATTAACTCCGCTGCAAATTCATCAATTTGTTCTAAATCATCAAGTTCTGTTAAACGACGATAAAGTCCCATACGTAATGATAAGTCAGGCACGAAACTCTCTGGTATCATCACTGTTGTACCAAGTGAAATTTGAGGAGACCATTGCTTATCTTCATTTAGCTCTCCATCTTTTAATTCAGCAACAGCTTCTTCAAGCATTTTTTGATAGAGTTCAAATCCAACTTCTTTGATATGCCCCGACTGCTCTTCACCTAAAAAATTGCCTGAACCGCGGATATCCATGTCATGGCTTGCCAATTGAAACCCAGCCCCTAAGGTATCAAGAGATTGTAAAACTTTAAGACGGCGATCGGCAGCAGCTGTTAAAACTTTACCAGAAGGAAATGTAAAGAGAGCATAAGCACGTTGTTTTGAACGCCCTACCCTACCACGTAACTGATAAAGGGCAGAAAGGCCAAACATCTCAGCGCGATGCACAATTAATGTATTGGCTGCTGGAATATCAAGACCAGATTCAATAATGGTTGTCGATAGTAAAACATCATATTGCCCATCGTAAAATGCATTCATAATATCATCAAGTTGTCCAGCTGGCATTTGTCCATGAGCCACAACGAATTTCAGTTCTGGCACATGTGTTTTAAGATATTCTTCTACAAAAGCCAGATCAGAAATACGAGGACAAACATAGAAACTTTGTCCACCACGATAATATTCTCGAAGCAGGGTCTCTCGTATAACAAGTGCATCAAAGGGTGAAATAAAAGTACGAACCGCCATTCTATCAATGGGGGGGGTTGTTATCAATGAAAGTTCACGTACACCCGATAAAGCTAACCCTAAAGTGCGTGGTATGGGAGTTGCTGAAAGTGTGAGAACATGAATATCACTTTTAAGCTCTTTTAAACGCTCTTTGTGTTTGACACCAAAATGCTGTTCCTCATCAATGATAAGAAGGCCTAACCGTAAAAAATTAACTGCACCACTTAATAATGCATGGGTTCCAATGACAATATCGATTGTACCATCTGAAACACCTTTTTTTACGCGTGCAAGTTCTTTCGCTTTTACAAGCCTCGAAGCATGTCCAATTTTAACTGGTAATCCTTGAAAACGCGAAATAAATGTTTTGTAATGTTGACGTGAAAGCAAAGTTGTTGGTACAACAACCGCAACCTGATATCCATTTAATGCTGCAACAAAAGCACTTCGAATGGCTACTTCAGTTTTTCCAAAACCAACATCACCGCATATCAAGCGATCCATCGGCTTACCTGAGGCTAGATCATCCAAAACAGCATCAATTGCATTCATTTGATCTTCCGTTTCTTCATAGGGAAAGCAAGCAACAAACTCATCAAATGGTCCAATTGGTGGAAGTAAAGCAGGCGCAGCACGAGTCATACGCTCTGCAGCTATACGGATTAATTGCCCTGCCATTTCCAATAAATGTTTTTTAAGCCGAGCTTTACGTGCTTGCCAAGCAACACCTCCTAATTTATCTAACGTTACCTCTGTTCCTTCTGAGCCATAACGTGAGAGAAGCTCAATATTTTCAACAGGTAAAAAGAGGAGATCACCTCCAGCATATTTAATTTCAAGGCAATCTCGTAAAATTCCAGTGGTTGTGATGGTTTTAAGACCAACAAATTGGCCAATACCGTGGTCGATATGCACAACAATATCACCAGAATTTAAAGCAGAAATTTCAGAAATAAAATTTGTATTATTCTTACGCCGCTTTGGTGATCTGATGAAGCGATCACCTAGGATATCCTGCTCTGCTATAATAGCTAAATCTTCAGCCTCAAAACCATGTTCTATCATGATAACGGCTGCTAATATATGATCTCGTGGTGTTGCTTTGACAGTTTGCAAGGATTTTACAACATCTATTTTTTTTAATCCATGCTCGTCGAGAACTTGTACTAAACGATTGAGAGATCCTTCACTCCAACACGCTAAAAGTACTTTTTTGCCCGCAGCGCGTAAAGATGCGATGTGATCAATAACACTTGAAAAAACATTTTTTTCCTGCGCATTACGCTCTTTTACAAAATCATATCCCTGTTTAACATGTGCGTGAATAACAGTTTGTTCCAAACTTTGTGGAATATTAAAAGGCGAAAAATCAATACGCTGTGAAGATTGTTGCACACATTCCAAAACACGCTCTGGCGTTAAATAGAGAAGACTAGGGTCTATTGGATGATAAGAAGTAGAATTTTCTTTATCATTTTCGCGCTCTTTGCGCGCGTTATAATAGTCTTCAATAAGGCGATAGCGCTCAATGAAAACTTCTTCTATAAGATGCTCAAAAACAAGCGGTAGGTTGCCACAATGGTCAAAAAAAGTGTCAAGCTCTTCATAAAAAAATGGAAGCCAATGTTCCATACCGGCAAAACGCCGACCTTGAGCAATTGCTTCATAAAGCATGTTATTTTTTTGTAATACACCAAATGTACGGGTATAATTGCTTTTAAATCGGCTGATGCGTTCTGGTGTAAGAACAACCTCACTCATTGCCTGTAATAAAAGTTCAGTTTTTTGACGTGTTGTCCTTTGACTTTCTGGATCAAATACGCGGATGCTTTCTAGGGTATCTCCAAAAAAATCAAGGCGTAAAGGTTCAACATCCATAGGAGAAAAGATATCAAGTATTCCTCCTCTTACAGCAAACTCACCAACATCACGGACAACCGTAACGCGTTCAAAACCGTTGGTTTCTAAGAATTGAATTAGATTTCCCATGTTATTGCGTTGGCCAACATGTAAGTGAATAAGCTGAGCTTCTATCATTTCACGAGGAGGCAACTTTTGCATAATTGCATTTGCTGTAGTTAATATAATTGCAGGATGTGGGTTTTGACGTAAATTTGCTATGCGTGCCAAAGCTGATAGTCGACGGGACATGACAGCAATTCCTGGTGATACGCGATCATAAGGCAAACAATCCCATGCAGGAAATTGAAGTACGGGCAAATTGGGTTCAATAAAATTTAAAACTTGTTGTAAATGCGCAATTTTTGTTCCGTCATGAACAACATAGATGAGCGGTTTGCCTTGTCCAATTTCTGAACTTAACTTAGCAAGCGCAAAGGCTTCAAATCCATCAGTAACGCCATCAAAAATCATACGAACAGGACTATTTTTTGGAATAACAATTTTTTTAAATATAGGCATTTGAATCAATAACTTAAGCAAAAACGATAATTAGAAATATCACGAAAAAGTGGACTATCAACTTCAGAGGGGGGTGAAATTTCTCCAGTCATCCATGTGAGTAAATCACGGTCGTCAAAAGACATAATATACTCAAGTTCAGAGAGCGTTTTATCATTCATCTCAGTGATATGAGCATCAACATAATGCCCAAAAATGAGATCCATTTCACGAATACCGCGATGCCATGCACGAAAAATCAACCGGCGACGACGCGCATCTAATTGATTTTTGTCAACGACAAAAACTGTCATAAAAAATCTCCTTGAATAAAGTAATATAAACTATTCAATTAGTCGTATAAAATTTGTACCTTGCTTTAAGGAAGTTCTATAATCTTTTGTTCTTTAAGTGTAATTCGACGATGCATTTGCTTAGCCAAAGCGTAATTATGTGTTGCAATAAGAGCAGAAAGACCAGACTGACGAACAAGGATAGATAAAGCTTGAAAAACATAAGCTGAAGTTACGGGATCAAGATTTCCTGTAGGTTCATCAGCCAAAAGAACTGAAGGGCCATTTGCGACTGCACGTGCAATAGCAACACGTTGTTGTTCTCCTCCCGATAACTCTGAGGGACGATGGTTCGCACGATGAGAAATACGCAGATACGTTAATAATTTGCGCGCACGATCTTCTGCTATGGATTTTTTTAATCCTGCTATCATTTGCGGTATCATAACATTTTCTAACGCCGTAAACTCTGGAAGTAAATGATGAAATTGATAAACAAAACCAATATCATTTCGTCTTATAGCTGTTCGCTCACTATCAGAACGCTTTGCACAAGAAACACCTCGTAACATCACATCACCAGCGGTTGGTTTTTCTAATAATCCAGCAATATGAAGAAGTGTTGATTTTCCAGCACCAGATGGTGCAACAAGTGCAACAAGCTCTCCACGATTAAGAGTAAAATTCGCTTTATCTAAAACAATGAGCGGCTTATGACCCTCGAAAAAGCGTCTTTCAATCTCTACAAGCTCTAAAATAGCTGTCATTATTCATACCTCAAAGCTTGTACGGGATCTAGCTTAGCAGCACGCCATGCCGGAATGAGAGCAGCAAGAAATGACAAGAATAAAGCCATCACAGCAACCAAGACGGTCTGTTTCCACTCAATTTGTGCAGGCAATTTTGTTAAAAAATAAAGTTGAGGATTAAAAACGTCGACATTAAATAACCAAGAGATAAAGTCTTGGATATGATTAATATTCGCGGTCGCGATAACACCTAAAATTAAGCCCAATATCGTTCCAATAAAACCAATCATCATTCCTGTAATGATAAATATACGCAAAATCGCACTTTGTTGAGCACCCATCGTGCGTAAAATTGCAATATCATGACTTTTATCTTTTACAAGCATAATCAGTCCTGAAATAATATTTAAAGCAGCAACAAGAACGATCAGAGAAAGAATGAAAAACATAACATTTCGTTCAATCTGTAAAGCTGAAAAAAAAGCCTGATTACGTGTACGCCAATCAATTAAATAAACCTGTTGATCAACTGCTTTTTCTACAACGGGTTTTATTTGATCAACTGCATCAGGATCATTTAAAAATAACTCTAAAGACTGAACCTTATCGCCTAAATTAAAAAACATTTGTGCTTCATGAAGAGGCATAAAGACAAATATTGAATCGTATTCAGACATACCAACTTCAAAAATAGCAACGACTTTATAAGCTTTCACTCGTGGCGTAACGCCAAAAGGAGTCTCATCACCATCTGGAGTAATGATACGAATATCTCTTCCAACTGTTAATCCTAATTTTTCTGCTAAGCCACTTCCAATTGCAACACCTTCTTCTTGATCAAACCGAGAAATCGATCCTAATTTAATATTTTGAGAGACTGTTTTAAGCTTATCTAGATCTTGTTTGCGCATACCACGAACTAACGCGCCAGAGCCACCTTGAACTTCACCTTGAACAAGTGCTTGACCTTCAATAACAGGCAAAGCAAACTTCACGCCATTTGTAGTTTCTAAAGAAGAAATAAGAGTCTTATAATCAGCAAAACCAGAATCAACTGTTTGAATAATAAGATGCCCATTCATACCAAGAATACGATTGAGAAGTTCTGTACGAAAGCCATTCATCACCGCCATAACAACGACCAGAGCAAATACGCCCAACATAATCCCAATAAGAGAAATAATTGAAATAACAGAGGCAACGACATGTTTTTTATTGGGAATCATATAACGAAAAGCGATCATCCACTCATAAGATGAAAAACCTTTATTTTTCAGCCTCTTCATAACATTTCCTATTAAATTATAGAAAGTTGGCTGAGCACATCTTCAACCTTTAGAGATTTTTTTATTCCTGTTTTTCGATCTTTAATTTCAACTTCATTTTGTGCAATGCTGTTAGGACCAACAATAATTTGCGTTGGCAAACCAATCAAATCCATTGTTGCAAATTTTGATCCAGGGCGTTCATTTCTATCATCTAATAACGGATCAAAACCAACCTTCTTTAATCCCTGATAGAGAAACTCACATGCCTGTGTGCATTTTTCATCATCGGGCTTCATATTGATAATCCCAAAATCAAACGGTGCCATCGACTTTGGCCAAATAATACCATTTTCATCATGAGAAGCCTCAATAGCGGCCGCAACAAGACGCGAAGGCCCAATACCATAAGATCCCATAGAGACCACATGCTCTTTTCCATCTTGTCCCATAACTTTTGCTCCCATTGGAGCAGAATATTTAGTACCAAAGTGGAAAATATGCCCTACTTCAATACCGCGCGCTGAAAGACGATTATGATCAGAAACTTTAGCCCACTCCTCTTCATTATGCATTTCTTCCGTTGCTGCATAAAAAGATGTCCATTGCTTAACAATATCATCTAAAACAGCTTTATCACTAAAATCGATTGAACTATCAGGAACGGTAAGTTCAAGAAATTGTTTATCACAGAAGATAGCACTCTCTCCTGTTTCAGCCAAAATGATAAATTCATGACTGAGTTCCCCCCCTATTGGACCTGTATCTGCACGCATAGGAATTGCTTTTAAGCCAAGGCGAGAAAAAGTGCGTAAATAAGCAACAAACATACGATTATAAGATGTTTTAGAGCCTTCATAATCAAGATCAAAAGAATAAGCATCTTTCATTAAAAATTCTCGTGCTCGCATCACACCAAAACGTGGACGAATTTCATCACGAAATTTCCATTGAATATGATACAAATTAAGCGGAAGATCTTTATAAGAACGAACATATGAGCGAAAAATATCTGTTACCATCTCTTCATTGGTTGGACCATAAAGTAAATCACGCTTTTGACGATCTTTAATGCGGAGCATTTCCAAACCATAATCATCATAACGACCGCTTTCACGCCAAAGATCAGCAGACTGAATTGTAGGCATCAATATTTCTATTGCACCCGCACGTTCTTGCTCTTCACGAATAATTTTACAAACTTTATCAAGCACTTTTTTTCCCAAAGGAAGCCAAGAATAAATCCCTGATGTTTGTTGTCGAATCATTCCAGCGCGCAACATGAAGCGATGAGAAACAATTTCTGCTTCTTTAGGATTCTCTTTTAAAAGTGGAAGGAAATATTGAGAAAGACGCATTGAAATAATTAACTCCTAATCAGACCTATCATATCGGAACAATTTATCACACCCTCTATTCATCTATAGCCGCATTCTGAATACTTGCAAATATAACGATCTTATCATTTAAAAATTTATTGTGCTTTATTCTCTATTTTTCTTATTTAGCAATAAAATAAAAATGCTCTTCTCTTTTTAAATAACGTAATAGGAAAGTTCTTTTATTTTGACCGATGTAAAAAAACTGTACAGATAGGTTTTTTTTGCCAAATTTCATGAACAGCCGCTCTTACTGCACGTCGTGTTGCCTCTCGAATAAGTTCATTATTTTTCTGTTTCATGCGTGGGATATTATAAACTGTATTTTCTACGATATCTAAAAGAATATCTTTTAAACTTTCCCCCTTTCCATTACTTTCAGGTAACCCGAATGTTGTTAGACCGATATCCCCTAATAATTCATGCTTACTATTTATATGGAGAGAAATAGTAACATGACCAGCATAACTTAGTTTGCGGCGTTCACGAATCCCTAATTCATCTTCATCTCCAATTAGGCAACCATCCTTATAGATGCGGCCAACAGGAACTTGATCAATAACTTCTACAGGCTCTGGTGCAAGACGTAACATATGGCCATTTCTGATATCTATAACAGTTTTAATACCTGCTTGACGTGCTAAAGTTGCCTGAGCCTTAAGATGCATTGCTTCCCCATGTACAGGGACAAGTATTTGTGGCTTTATCCAATCATACATCTGTAAAAGTTCTGAACGACGGGGATGGCCTGAAACATGAACAAGTGCATCTTCATTCGTAATAATTTTAATACCCAAATCAATGAAACGATTTTGTACCTCAATAATCGCTTTTTCATTTCCTGGAATACTTCGTGATGAATAAATAACGGTATCACCAGTGGAAAGTGCAATATTTTTCATTCCATCACGTGACAGTTTAGCCAAAGCAGCACATGGCTCACCTTGGCTCCCTGTGACAATTAAAACAAGATCTTTTCGCGAGATGTAGCCATAATCATCTTCCGTTACAAATGGTGCTAAACCATTCATATAACCAAGCTCTTGTGCAACCATAATACTTCGCTTAAGGGAACGCCCAATGACGAGTACCTTACGCCCAGAAGCTTCAGCGGCAAGAGCAATAGAACGTATCCGACCAATATTAGAAGCAAAAGTCGCTATCGCAACGCGCCCTTCAGCTTTTAAAATAATCTCAGAAAGACTGGTTTGAACCTGCTGCTCTGATGGAGATATACCATCCCGACACGCATTTGTGGAATCACAAAGTAATGCTAAAACACCTTTTTTGCCTAAAGCACGAAACCTTTTTTCATCGGTTAGAGCCCCGAGTGAAGGGGTATGATCAATTTTCCAATCACCCGTATGGATTACGGTCCCTAAAGACGTTGTAATTGCCAAAGAGACAGATTCTGGTATTGAATGGTTAACGGCTATAGCCTCTACAGCAAAGGAACCTACCTGAAAACAATCACCAGCTTGAAAAATATTACATGAAATTTTATGAAATTCAAAATCTGCTTGCCTTTTACTTTCTAATAATCCTGCCGTAAAAGGCGTACAGTAAATTGGAACTTGTAACTTTGGCCATAAATCAAGAACGGCTCCATAATGATCTTCATGTGCATGTGTTAAAACAAGACCCCGTATATTATGTTTTTCACTTTCTAGAAAACGAATATCAGGCAAAACAAGATCGACACCTGGTAATTCAGAACCAGCAAAACTAACTCCCATATCAACAAGCAGCCACTCACGAAGATTTTGGGGACCAAATCCATAAGCAGCGAGATTCATCCCTATTTCACCTACACCTCCTAAAGGTAAAAAAACAAATTCATTCTTATTGGCTGCAACCATAAACATCTCCCAAATCATTAAGGTATTTGATGATAAAATAATTCTTCAATAACGGCCTGCATTAACAGAATCAGCCAAACCAAAATGAACATCCCCAGCTGTTATAATGGCTGTCTGACCGTCTTTTTGCTTTATGATGCAGTTAAAATCACTATCAAGACCATCAAAAATACCCTCAATGACTTTTTCATCATTCACCACTTTGACATGTTTCCCAAGGTGAGCGGAATATAAAAGCCATTTTTTTCGGATTATTTCACATCCTCCTAATTGTTTCCAAAGAAGGTAATTTTTAGAAAAACACTCCGTCAAAACCGTAAATAATTGTTCTGCATCAATATGCAAACCGATATTCTTTAAGCTTGAAGTGGAATAAGGTGCATCTTCATAATTATATTTCACATTTATTCCAATACCAATAACCAAGGCATATTGTTGTGATGATAATTGTAAAATCTCAAGCAAAACTCCAGAGCTTTTTTCTCCTCTGAGCAAAATATCGTTTGGCCATTTTAAGCTCACAATATTGTTTGTCTGCTTTTCCTCTTTTATCAATTGTTTTATTGCCTCTGCCACACTTACTCCAGCAACAAAACCAAGTTGAGCCGCAGTTTGATGAACAATACCATCAATTAATAAAAGACTAGAATAAAGGTTCCCTTTTGGACTAGACCAAGTCCTCCCTCTTCTCGCTCTTCCCAGTGATTGTTCTTGTGCAACAATCCAAAGATTACCTTGATGACCAGTTTGCGCTTTTCGTTGCGCAATGAGATTTGTTGAATCAACACTATCGTACGCTTCAACAGTATATCCCTGTTTTTGTGCAAAATCTGATAAAGTATAAACCATATTCATTAAAACAATGCTGCTGCTGCTTTTTCTGCTAACTCAACGAACCAAACCCCAAAAAGCGCGTAAAATAAAATAAAGAATGCAGAAAGACCAAGACAAAATTGAAGCTCTTTCGATAAAGCAACAAAATGCACTTTTGCATCATCAAACCACATAATTTTAATGACTCGTAAATAGTAAAAAGCTCCAACGACAGATGCTATCATCCCAACGACTGCAAGTGACGTCAGACCAGCATGGACAGCAGCAGAAAATGTATACCACTTCCCAAAAAAACCAGCCATAGGTGGTATACTGGCTAAAGAGAAAAGCTGTATTGTCATAACAATAGCCATAAACGGATTTGTCTTTGCTAACCCTGAAAGATCGTAAATATTTTCAACATTGCCATTCTGAGAGCGCATTCCAAGAATAAAAGCAAATGAGCCAATCGTCATTCCAAGATAAATCGTCATATAAAGAATAACACTTTTTATTCCTAGCATATCTCCAGCAGATAAACCAACAAGTGCATAGCCCATATGACTGATCGACGAATAAGCCATTAAGCGCTTAATATTATTTTGACCAATTGCAGCAAATGCACCAAGTATCATTGATGCAATCGCCATGAAGACCAAAATTTGTTGCCATGCAGGCATCACGTTATCAACATGCCCTAGAGGAATAAAGGTCATCACAATAATACGGATGATTAAAGCCATTGCTGCAACTTTAGGGGCACCAGCAAAAAATGCTGTAATCGGTGTTGGTGCTCCTTCATAAACATCCGGTGTCCACATATGAAATGGAACAGCAGAAATTTTGAAAGCCAAACCAGCTAAAATAAAGACAATTCCAAAAATGACCCCCAATTGTACATTTTTACCTTTTAAAGCAAGAGCAATTTCGTGAAAACCAATTTGACCGGTAAAACCATAAAGTAAAGAAATACCATAAAGCAGCAACCCTGAAGATAATGCTCCTAAAACAAAGTATTTTATACCAGATTCAGAAGATTTTACATTATTACGATTAATCGCTGCTAAAACATATAAAGCTAAAGATTGCAGTTCTAAGCCCATATAAAGCGACAGCATATTACCCGCTGAAATCATAAACATCATTCCAAGAGTTGCGAAAAGAACAAGCACTGGAAATTCAAATATATCCAACTTTTGTGCATTTGCAAAACTAACAGACATGATAAGAGAAAAGAGTGCACCAATAAGCATTAAAATTTTCATATAACGACTAAAGGAATCGATAACGAGCGCATTGGTTTGAAATGAACCATTTTTCGGAAAAACTATAAGGATAATAATGGTTGCCACAAGAAGTGCTATGGTTAAACCTGTCACTGTTAAAGAAGCACGTGTATTGGAATAAACACCAATCATAAGCAGCACGACAGCTCCTAATGCAATTAAAAGCTCTGGAAGAATTAAGACTAATTGCGCTATTATTTCAGTTTGCATGTGCATTCTTCCCTTATCTAGTGCAGTTTATGGATGAGGGTTTCTACGGAAAACGCCATTGCCTTAAGAATAGGCGTTGGATAGATACCAAAGAATATTGTAAGAATAACCATTGGATAAAGAAGGAATTTTTCTCTTAAAGAAAGATCTATTAATACTTTTAAATTCTCTTTATCCAAGGAACCAAAAACCACACGCCGATAAAGATAAAGGGCATAGGCTGCCGATAAAATAACACCCGTTGTTGCTAAAACAACAACCAATTTATTTACTTGAAAAACACCTATTAAGGTTAAAAATTCACCCAAAAACCCTGAACTCCCGGGTAAACCAACATTCGCCATAGTGAAGATCAAAAAAACAACAGCATATTTGGGCATGTTATTCACTAAACCACCAAAAGCTGCAATTTCACGTGTATGCAAACGATCATAGATAACCCCAACACAAAGAAATAAAGCTGCTGAAACAATTCCATGTGAGAGCATCTGATAAATAGCCCCTTGTATCCCTTGCTCATTCGCAGCAAAAATGCCCATTGTCACATACCCCATATGCGCTATTGAAGAATAAGCAATAAGTTTTTTGATGTCACTTTGAACAAGTGCAACCAACGACGTATAAATAATAGCAATAAGCGATAATATGAAAACCAAAGGTGCAAAATCTGCTGAAGCTATAGGAAACATTGGTAAAGAAAAACGAAGAAAACCATACCCACCTAATTTGAGTAAGACACCCGCTAAAATAACAGAACCCGCTGTCGGTGCTTCTACGTGAGCATCAGGAAGCCATGTATGAACTGGCCACATCGGCATTTTAACAGCAAAAGAAGCAAAAAATGCAAGCCATAACCATATTTGCATATGAGCAGGAAACTGATAATTTAGTAAAGTCGGTATATCAAGTGTTCCAGCCTCCCAGTACATAGCCATAAGAGCAACCAACATAAGCACTGAACCAAGTAAAGTGTATAAGAAAAACTTAATACTTGCATAAACACGACGTGCTCCACCCCACACACCGATAATGATAAACATTGGAATAAGGCTGCCTTCAAAAAAAACATAAAATAATATTGCGTCAAGAGCACAAAAGACTCCAATAATCGCAACTTCAAGAAGCAGAAAAGCAATCATATAGGCTTTTAATCTCTCCTTAACATTCACCCAACTTGCTAAAATACAAAAAGGCAAAAGAAAAGCCGAGAGAACAACAAAAAGAATAGAAATGCCATCAACCCCCATATGATAGCTAATACCATTCCCTAACCAATTGAACTTTTCAACCATTTGAAAATTTGGGTTGGTAGAATCAAATCCTATCCAAATAATTAAAGAAATAATAAAAACAAATATAGTCGTAAAAAATGCAACATTACGTATATTATTGCGAGCTGCTTCACTATCATCTTTGATAAATAAAATCAGAAGCACACCAACAAGCGGCAAAAATGTAACCGTAGAAAGAATAGGCCAATCGATCATTGGTTTACGCCCCCAATCATCATCCATGTAATGAGCAATGCAACACCTATAAGCATCGCAAATGCATAGTGATAAAGATAGCCTGTCTGTATTCGAACAACTCTATTTGTAATATCAACAACACGTGCTGCAATACCATTCGGACCTAGACCATCAATAATTTTACCGTCTCCTATTTTCCAAAGAAAAGAACCAATTCTAAAGGTAGGACGAACAAATAAAAAGTTATATAATTGATCGAAATACCATTTTTGGTAAAGAAAGTGATACACTCTTGGCATAATACGCGCCATTTTCTTGGGAAGAGAAGGAGCCACAATATAGAATAAATAGGCCAACATAAATCCAAGAACCATTGCTACAAAAGGCGACCATTTTACCCAATTAAAAACATGGTGGGCATCATGAAGAATGTGATTGTGGCTGCTTGTAAACAATGCTCCCTTCCAAAAAGTATCGTATAAATCACCAAAAAAATAAGGTTGGAAAATAACACCAGCAAACATTGCTCCAATAGATAAAATAAAGAGAGGAATTAACATCACTGGAGGCGATTCGTGTACATGATGCATAACATCAACAGTTGCCCGCGGCTTACCATGAAATGTCATAAAGATAAGTCGCCATGAATAAAAGCTTGTTAATAAGGCTGCAAAAACCAGAAGATAAAAAGCATACCCTGAAGCAATATTATGGGATGCAAAAGCAGACTCTATAATCGCATCTTTTGAGAAAAAACCAGCAGTCCCGAAAAATGTTCCTGGAATTCCAACACCGGTTAATGCAATTGTTCCTACCATCATCATCCAATAGGTGACTTTTATATGTTTGCGTAACCCGCCCATTTTTCGCATATCTTGTTCATCAGATACAGCATGAATGACAGAGCCCGCACCAAGAAACAATAAGGCTTTAAAAAAAGCATGCGTAAAAAGATGAAAGACAGCAGCGCCATAAGCTCCAACGCCTAATGCAACAAACATATAACCAAGTTGAGAGCATGTAGAATAAGCAATAACGCGCTTAATATCATTCTGCACCAACCCCACAGTTGCGGCAAAAAACGCCGTTGTTGCTCCAACAATAATAATCACGGTCAAAGCTAACGAAGAAAGTTCAAAAATTGGTGACATACGCGCAACCATAAAAACACCAGCAGTTACCATTGTGGCGGCATGAATAAGCGCTGATACAGGGGTTGGCCCTTCCATTGCATCAGGCAGCCAAGTGTGTAAAAGAAATTGTGCCGATTTTCCCATCGCACCAATAAATAATAACAGACATGTAATGGTAATTGCCGTCTGCCCATCAAACTGCCAACCTAAAAATGTCATATTTTGTATAAAGCTATTGTTTGCAGCTTTTGCAAAAATAGAGGCAAAATCAACCGATTGAAACAAAACAAAAATACTAAAGATTCCTAAGAGAAAACCAAAATCTCCAACACGATTGACCACAAAAGCTTTCATTGCAGCCTTATTAGCAGAATCGCGCTGAAACCAAAAACCAATTAAGAGATAAGAAGCAAGTCCTACACCTTCCCATCCAAAAAACATTTGGATCAAATTATTGGAGGTCACCAACATAAGCATCATAAATGTAAACAAAGAAAGATAAGAAAAAAAACGGGACCTTGAAGGATCATGGTGCATATAACCAATTGAATAAATATGCACCAATGCCGAAACACTGTTTACAACAATAAGCATGACAGCTGTTAATGTATCAACATGTAAAGCCCAGTTAAAGCTTAAGTCACCAACAGTTATCCAATGTAATACCAATATATCAATCGCTGGAATATGACCAAGTGCAATTCTGAAAAAGGCTACCCACGACAATATGGCAACAATCACCATAAAGCTACATGTTATCAATTCACTCGCACGATCTCCTATCGTTTTCCCACCTAATGCAGCAATGAGAAAACCCAAAAGAGGAAGAAATACAATCGTATAATACATCACTGGTTAGCCTTTCATTACATTAACATCTTCAACCGCAATGGAACCACGATTACGGAAAAAAACGACAAGAATTGCTAAACCAATGGCAGCTTCAGCAGCTGCTACAGTTAAGACAAATAAAGCGAATACCTGACCAACGAGATCATGAAGAAAAGCTGAAAATGCAACAAAATTGAGATTAACTGAAAGCAACATAAGCTCAATGGACATCAAGATAATAATCACGTTTTTTCTGTTGAGAAAAATTCCAGCAATACCAATTGTAAACATCAAAGCAGAAACAGTGAGATAATGAGTAATATCAATATACATCTACATAGCCCCCCTTAAATACCTTTGCCTGATTCAACTTGTTTGATTTCAATGGCACTTTCTACCGTTCTAGAAACTTGTTCCGCAATAGATTGCCGCTTTACTCCTAATTTATGACGAAGTGTTAAAACAATAGCTCCAATCATTGCAACCAATAAAATCATTCCAGCAATTTGAAAATAGAAAACATAATCCGTATAGAGAATATCACCTAATGCTTGTGTATTTGTTCGCTGCGCTAAATCTGGCATAGGTTGCGTAACATGTGTTCTCAAGACTGGAGAAAAATAGCTACTCATAAAAACAACAATCAATTCTACAGCGATAATAATGCCAATAAGAGCCCCAATCGGAGCATACCGAAGAGTTCCACTCTTTAACTCAGCAAAATCAACATCAAGCATCATAACGACAAATAAAAATAAAACAGCGACAGCTCCAACATAAACAACAAGCAGAATAAGCCCCAAAAACTCTGCTCCTGCAAGTAAAAACAAAGCTGCTGCATTAAAAAATGCGAGGATTAAAAACAAAACAGAATGCACTGGATTGCGTGCTGTAATAACAATAACTGCACTTGTTAGCATAATAAAAGCAAACAAATAGAAAAATGCCGCCGCTAGATCTGTTAGCATAGGCTTCTCCTTAATTATTCAAACAATTGGTATAAACTTCATACCAGATTACAATTTATCGGAAAAATATCCGACACCTCATTTAACGATACACTTAACGATAAGGCGCATCCATCAATATATTTCGAGCAATTTCTCGCTCCCAGCGATCTCCATTCAATAAAAGCTTTTCTTTATCATAATAAAGTTCTTCACGTGTTTCCGTCGCAAACTCAAAATTTGGACCTTCTACAATAGCCTCAACCGGACAGGCTTCTTGACAAAAACCACAATAAATACATTTAACCATGTCTATATCATAACGGACAGTTCTACGTGTACCATCATTGCGCCGTGGTCCAGCTTCAATTGTAATTGCTTGAGCAGGACAAATCGCTTCACATAATTTACAAGCAATACACCGTTCTTCACCATTTGGATAGCGACGCAATGCGTGCTCACCGCGAAAACGCTGAGATACAAAACCTTTTTCATAAGGATAATTAATCGTGGGCTTTGGTGAAAAAAATTGACGCATAGCTAAGAAAAAAGCACTCACAAATTCCAATAGAAGAAGTGATTTTGCCGCCTGAATGAAACCTGACATCGTAAAATCTCCTCTTAAACGAAATCCATAAACTTTAAAAAAGCAGCAGTTATCACAACCATTGCTAGTGAGAGAGGAAGAAAAACCTTCCAACCAAGCCGCATGAGCTGATCGTAGCGATAACGTGGAACAAATGCTTTAACCATAGCAAACCAAAAAAATACAAAACAGACTTTTAAAACAAACCAAATGATACCAGGAACCCAATTAAGCCACCAAACATCTAAGGGAGGAAGCCAACCGCCTAAAAATAAAATGGTTGTTAATGCGCACATTAAAACAATAGCAACATATTCACCAAGAAAGAAGAGCATGTAAGGTGTTGAAGAATATTCTACCATATGACCAGCCACAAGTTCAGATTCTGCTTCCACCAAATCGAATGGAGGACGGTTTGTCTCTGCAAGCGCAGAAATAAAAAATATAATAAACATTGGAAAAAGGACCAACCAATTCCAATCGAGAAAACTGTTAAAAGGAAGACCAAGAGTTGTACCAAAACCATGACTTTGTTTAAGAACAATTGTTGTAAGATCCAACGAACCACTCACTAAAATAACGGTCACAAGTACAAAACCAATGGAAACTTCATAAGAAACCATCTGTGCTGCCGAACGAAGAGCTCCTAAGAAAGGATATTTTGAATTTGATGCCCATCCCCCCATAATAACACCATAAACTTCAAGAGATGAAATGGCTAAAATATAAAGCAAGCCAACATTAATCTTCGCAACCTCCCAACCCTCATTGACAGGAATAACAGCCCAAGTTGATAAAGCAAGTGTCGCTGAAACAAAAGGAGCCAAAAGAAAAACACCCTTATTTGCACCTGCAGGGATAATAGGTTCTTTCACAACAAATTTAATTAAATCCGCAAAAGACTGTAGCAATCCCCATGGACCAACAACATTTGGTCCACGACGCAATTGTACCGCAGCCCAAATCTTTCTATCTGCGTAAAGAAGATAAGCAACTAAGATCAAAAGAACGACTAAAAGAAGCAGTGTTTTTCCAACGATAATAAGTAATGGCAACAGCCAAGTCATAAAGAAATCATACATCATTATTCCTTTTCCTTTGCCCTTACTCTATAGTTTGCATAACACGGTTTTTTGCAAGAGACGAACATTCAGCCATAACGGCAGAAGCACGTGCTATCGGATTTGTCAAATAAAAGTCTTTAACCATAGAAGTAAATGTTTGACTCTCGAGAGAAACCATTTTTGAACCAAGCGCCTTAAGATCACTTATATCAGAAGGTAGTATATCATCAACGGCACAAAGATGTGGATAATCATTAAACAAGCATTGTCTTAATTGAGAAAGAGAATCAAAAGGAAGCCTTTGTCCTAAAATATCTGATAAAGCCCGCAAAATAGCCCAATCTTCTTTTGCTTCCCCTGGAGCAAAACCAGCCCGATTTGTCATTTGAACACGCCCTTCTGTATTCACATAAAGCCCTGATTTTTCAGTATAAGCAGATGCAGGCAAAATAACATCAGCAGCATGCGCACCATTATCACCATGGCTCCCAATATAAACTGTAAAAGCTTTTGTATCGGCTAATTCTACTTCATCAGCACCAAGTAAAAATAAAACTTCACAGGTTTTAAGTATATTGGCAACCCCAAGTTTAGAAGTAAAGCCTATGTCCAGTCCTCCAACAGTCGAAGCAGCATTATGAAGAACCCCAAATCCATTCCATGTCTCACTAAGAGCACCAATATCATCCGCTAATTTAGCAAGGTTTTTTAAAACAGATAAACCTTCATTTCCTGAAATTGCTCCCTCTCCAATAAGAATAAGGGGCCTCTTTGCTTCTTTTAAGACATTAAAAAAAACATTCTCTCCACGAATAAGTGTCGTTAATGTATCGCTATCAGATCCAAGATAAGAATAAGGATAACGTAAATCGACTTTTTCCCCAATTAATGCAATAGGAAAATTTCCCATCCGTTGACGCTTTAAAATACGCGCATTTAAAACAGCAGCTTCATGACGTGGATTAGATCCCACAATAAGCAGAGCATCAGCCTGTTCAATACCCGCAATTGTAGGATTAAAAATATAACTCGAACGCCCAAACTCAGGCGATAAAGCACCCCCTCTTTGACGACAATCAAAAAGCGTTGAACCCAACGAGCTCAGCAATGCTTTAAGGGCATACATTTCTTCAACAGAAGCAAGATCCCCCGCAATTGCTCCAATTTTTTCTGGCAAAATTTTAGAGATCACCATTTTAATTTTTGCAAAAGCTTCTGTCCAACTGGTAGGTTGAAGTCTTCCGTCTTTACGTACATAGGGTCTATCAAGCCGCTGGGTCCGTAATCCATCCCAAATAAAACGCGTTTTATCAGAAATCCATTCCTCATTTACATCTTCATTCGTACGCGGCATAATCCGCATAACTTCACGACCGCGGCTATCAATACGGATAGCACTACCAAGCGCATCCATCACATCAATCGATTCTGTTTTGACCAATTCCCACGGACGGGCATGAAACGCATAAGGTTTTGAAGTTAAAGCTCCCACTGGACAAAGATCAATAACATTTCCCTGTAATTCAGATGTCATAGATTTTTCAAGATACGTCGTAATTTCAGCATCTTCACCACGACCGATCAAACCAAGCTCAGAAATACCTG
The DNA here is from genome assembly GCF_042193385.1 of Bartonella sp. TT119HLJHH. NCBI lineage: Bacteria > Pseudomonadati > Pseudomonadota > Alphaproteobacteria > Hyphomicrobiales > Bartonellaceae > Bartonella > Bartonella sp. TT119HLJHH. Next base: position 110,249 of record NZ_JBHILS010000007.1, read on the forward strand.
CAACTTCCGTTGTAAAACGAACACACCGTGTACAATGAATACACCGTGTCATAACAGTTTTGACAAGTGGTCCAATATATTTATCTTCTACGGCACGTTTATTTTCTGTATAACGAGAACAATCTCGTCCATAAAGCATTGCTTGATCTTGAAGATCACACTCTCCCCCTTGATCACACACTGGACAATCCAAAGGATGATTAATGAGAAGAAATTCCATAACACCTTCACGTGCTTTTTTTACCATCGCCGTATTGGTAAAAATTTCAGGTGCTTCACCGTTAGGACCTAATCGTAAATCACGAACCCCCATAGCACAAGAAGCCTGAGGTTTTGGAGGACCGCCCTTAACCTCAACCAAACACATACGACAATTTCCAGCAATTGACAAAGATTCATGAAAACAAAAACGTGGAACTTCTGCCCCAGCCGCCTCAGCTGCCTGAAGCAGCGTATAGTAATCAGGAACTTCAATCTCTTTGCCATCAACTTTGATATTTATCATCACCCATCCAACCTGCGGATAAACCACTTTAAATTTGCATTCGGTTGCTCTTAGAACAAAATCCTTTATTAAACCGCTTCTAAAGCAATATTTTTGCTTTGGACGACATTTCGCGTGTATTCATCAATTCTACGCTCGATTTCCGGACGAAAATTACGTATCAACCCCTGTACAGGCCATGCTGCAGCATCACCAAGCGCACAAATAGTGTGTCCTTCAACCTGTTTAGACACTTCAAACAAAAGATCAATCTCGCGTTTTTGCGCTCTTCCCTCAACCATACGCCCTAAAAGACGCATCATCCACCCCGTCCCCTCACGACACGGTGTACACTGACCACAACTCTCGTGCTTGAAAAAAGCAGCTATACGCCAAATTGCCTTGATAATATCGGTTGATTTATCCATAACAATCATTCCCCCTGTGCCAAAAGAAGACCCGACATCTCTCATCCCATCAAAATCCATGATCGCATCGATCATATCCTCACCACGAACGACTGGACAAGAAGCCCCCCCTGGAATAACTGCTAAAAGATTATTCCATCCACCACGAATCCCCCCCGTATGTTTTTCAATTAATTCACGGAATGAAATACCAAGAGCGTCTTCAAATGTACAAGGTGCATTAACATGCCCTGAAACCATAAATAATTTCGTTCCAACATTATTTGCTCGTCCGATTGATGAAAACCACGAAGCACCCCGCCGCAAAATCGTTGGAACAACGGCAATAGACTCTACATTATTTACTGTTGTTGGACAGCCATAAACCCCCATATTGGCAGGAAATGGTGGCTTAAGCCGAGGTTGTCCCTTTTTTCCTTCAAGACTTTCAAGAAGAGCCGTTTCTTCACCACAAATATAAGCACCAGCTCCATGATGAATAACAATATCACAAGCATGCCCATATTTCGTTTTTTTGCCAAGTAAACCCGCATCATAGCACTCATCAACGGCAGCTTGAAGTGCTTCACGTTCACGAATATATTCACCACGAATATAAATAAAAGCAACATTGGCTCCCATAGCAAAAGTAGCGATTGCACATCCTTCAATCAAAGTATGGGGGTCATGACGTAAAATATCACGGTCTTTACAAGTTCCAGGTTCAGATTCATCGGCATTGACAACCAAATAATGAGGACGCCCATCATTCTGCTTTGGCATAAAGGACCACTTCATTCCAGTAGGAAAACCAGCACCACCACGACCGCGTAAACCCGATGCCTTCACTTCGTCAATGATCCAATCACGACCTTTGTCAATCATCTCTTTCAGACCATTCCAATGCCCACGCAACATCGCAGCCTTTAATGATTTGTCTTTTAAGCCATAAATATTGGTGAAGATACGATCTTTATCAGCTAGCATACCCCACCTTTTTTTCTATTACCCATAGCATTTTCCGCTTTTCCTCAAATGCAATTTTTAAATATCTTTTCAAGACTTCTTACTTTTCGTTAAATGTTGCCATCATGGGTAGAATAATGAAATATTTTTTCAAGAAAAATACTTAATTATGTTCCCATTCTTTCCTTATCCTTTTTTGGTGAAGACTTGAGAGATCTTTTTTTCTTTCTCATCATCAATAAGAGAAGTTAAACCACTAATCGGTTCCGACGATTTACGACTATTTTGCGGACCAACCGCTATCTTAGAACCTTTACCTGCTTCAAATGCATCAATAATTTCTTCAAGCCGTTCAGCCGTAAGATCTTCATAAGTATCTTTAAAAATCATAACCATCGGAGCATTAACACAAGCACCAAGACACTCCACCTCTTCCCATGATAAGGTTCCATCCTGATTGGTCGCAAAAGGTTCATGATGAATTTTTTTCTGACAAACTTTAATCAATTCATCAGAACCACGTAACATACAAGGCGTTGTACCACAAACTTGAATATGCGCTTTTGTTCCAACAGGCTTAAGCTGAAACTGAGTATAAAAAGTAGCAACTTCCAGAACACGAATATAAGCCATGGAAAGAATCTGAGCAATATGCTCAATCGCAGCACGTGTCACCCAACCATCTTGTTCTTGAGCACGCATTAATAATGGAATTACAGCCGATTGCTCACGCCCGACAGGATATTTTTTTATAGTATTTTTTACCCATATCTGATTTTCTTTTGTAAAAGAAAACTCAGCAGGCTGATAAACATCATCTGCAAGACGGCGTACGGACATTAGCGATCAACCTCCCCAAAAACAATATCAATCGAACCCAAAATAGCTGTAGCATCCGCCAACATATGACCTCTGGTTAAAAAATCCATAGCTTGGAGATGAGCAAACCCAGGAGCACGCAACTTGACACGATAAGGCTTATTGGTTCCATCAGAAACAAGATAAACACCAAACTCACCCTTCGGAGCTTCCACAGCAACATATACTTCTCCAGGAGGTGTATGAAAACCTTCCGTATAGAGTTTAAAGTGATGAATCAGTGCTTCCATCGAGCTTTTCATTTCGCTCCGCTTCGGTGGTACAATTTTGCGATCCAAGCTCGAAACCGGTCCATTTTTTTCAGTACTCAGTAAACGCTCCACACATTGGCGCATGATTTTCGCTGATTGACGCATTTCTTCCATACGAATAAGATAGCGATCATAACAATCGCTATTTTTACCTACAGGAATATCGAATTCCATTTCATCGTAACATTCATAAGGCTGACTTTTACGCAAATCCCACGGAACACCAGCTCCACGAATCATAACCCCAGAAAAACCGCGTACCCAAGCTTCATCAATACTTACAACGCCAATATCCACATTACGCTGCTTAAAAATCCGATTTGGGGTCACAAGCGCATCAAGTTTTCCGAGAGAAACAAGAAATGGATCAATAAAATCACCAATATCTTCAACTAAAGATTCTGGTAAATCTTGATGCACGCCACCAGGACGAAAATAATTTGCATGAAGACGAGCACCACAGGCACGCTCATAAAAAATCATCAATCTTTCACGTTGCTCAAATCCCCAAAGCGGTGGTGTTAAAGCACCAACATCCATTGCCTGTGTCGTTACATTAAGCAAATGATTAAGAATACGCCCAATTTCAGAAAACAAAACACGTATTAATTGCCCTCTTTTAGGAACTTTTATATCTAATAACTTTTCAATAGCAAGAACAAAAGCATGTTCCTGATTCATAGGAGCAACATAATCCAAACGATCTAGATAAGGACCAGCTTGGAGATAAGTCTTTGTTTCCATTAATTTTTCAGTACCGCGGTGCAACAACCCAATATGTGGATCTACACGCTCAACAACTTCACCGTCCAGCTCCAGAACCATGCGCAAAACCCCATGCGCGGCAGGATGCTGCGGACCAAAATTGATATTAAAGTTTCGAACATTGACCTCAGCCACAATCAACCCCTTGCTTTTTAAAAAACTTCATATCAAATATCAAAAAATCTATCACGCTAAAAAATATTTAATTATTTAAGAAATACAGTACTCTAATATAATGCCTTATCAAAACCAATATTATTTTTTTTCATCTGCTTTTCCATCACGTGGCAAAGCATACTGTCCTCCTTCCCAAGGAGAAAGAAAATCAAAATTACGCATCTCTTGGCGCAAAACAACCGGCTCATAAATCACCCTCTTTGCTTCATTATCATAACGGCATTCAACAAATCCTGTCACTGGAAAGTCTTTGCGTAAAGGATATCCCTCAAACCCATAATCTGTTAAAATTCGTCTCAAATCCGGATGTCCTGAAAATAAAATCCCATACATATCATACGTTTCACGTTCATACCACTCTGCGCCAGGATAAACCGTACAAGCTGAAGCAACAGGAGTATTTTCATCTGTACGAACTTTTACACGTAAGCGTAAATTCTCACGAGGAGATAACAATTGGTAAGAAACATCAAAGCGCTTATCGCGAGAAGGATAATCCACACCACTAATATCTGTAAGATTAACAAATTGACAGCGAGAATCATCACGAACAAACATTAAGACATCGATAATTGCATCAAGACGTGCCACAATGGTCAATTCACCAAAAGCAAGAACTGTCTCTTCAAGCTTATTTTTTAATTTGTTTTCCAAATAAGCAGCAAGCTCAACCAATGTTTCATCCACCATGACAAGAAAACTCTCTATCGCTCTATGGATCCGGTACGACGGATTTTTTTCTGTAGCAACAATATGCCGTATAATAATGCCTCTGCTGTAGGTGGACACCCTGGGACATATATATCAACAGGCACGATACGATCACATCCCCGCACTACTGAATAGGAATAATGATAATATCCCCCACCGTTTGCACATGATCCCATAGAAATCACATAACGTGGCTCTGGCATCTGATCGTACACTTTTCTTAAAGCAGGCGCCATCTTATTTGTGAGCGTACCAGCAACTACCATTACATCTGACTGACGGGGTGAAGCTCGTGGTGCATATCCAAAACGCTCATTATCGTAATGAGGCATTGAGCATTGCATCATTTCGATAGCACAACAAGCCAAACCAAAACTCATCCACATTAAAGAACCGGTACGTGCCCAAGTAATCAAAGCATCTGCCGAGGTAACTAAAAACCCCTTATCTGATAATTCAGCATTGATATCACGAAAAAACTTATCATCAGATCCTATCAACTCTCCAGTATTGGGATCAATGATTCCTTTTGGCTTTGGAGCTGTAATCGTTGAATTATTAGATCTTAATTCCATTCAAGAGCTCCTTTTTTCCATTCATATATGAATCCAATAGTCAAAATTGCTAAAAACACAATCATCGACCAAAAGCCAAACATACCTATTGATTCGAATGAAACGGCCCAAGGAAAAAGAAAAGCAACTTCAAGATCAAAAATAATAAATAAAATTGATACCAAATAAAAACGAATATCAAACTTCATGCGCGCATCACTAAATGAATTAAACCCACATTCATAAGCCGATAATTTTTCAGGATCGGGGGAACGATATGCTACAATGTAAGGTGTAATCAACAAAACTCCAGCAATAACCGCTGACACAATAATGAAAATCAAGACTGGTAAATAAGAGCTCAATAAATAAGCCATAACCCTCTTCCATCGTAACGAAATGCCTGAGTTTAACACAATGATTCAATATTGCGAGACCAAACAGACAAATTTAACAATTGCTCTATTAACTCTATTTATACTGCTTCAAAGACATACAGAGCGATACTTTTCTTATCGGCATAGGTAACGCAGAGCAAAGAAAGACGCAAGCCCTATTCTTATAAACCATATAAAAAGAAAGAAAAAACATATTTATTCCCCAATCAAATACTCCACCACATCACTCATAGCATATGGATATTTTAAAAAGGAAATTTCATAAAGAATTACGAAATGGCGCGAGTGACGGGGCTCGAACCCGCGACCTCCGGCGTGACAGGCCAGCACTCTAACCAACTGAGCTACACCCGCGCATTTTTTTCGAACCAATTTAATTTGGTACAAGCGGTCGTGTAAGGGGTTCATGCGTTTATGTCAAGAAGGATTATGCATTTTTAAAAAAAATTATCAAATACCATCTTTATTCTTGCGTTTAGAAAAATTTTTCCTTAAAGAGTCTCCATTCAATTGCTGATCATTGCATTGGGCGATTAGCTCAGCTGGTAGAGCGCCTCGTTTACACCGAGGATGTCGGGAGTTCGAGTCTCTCATCGCCCACCATATAGCTTTATATTCCTATTCAGTTATTGATTCTTCATATATTTTTTAAAGATGAGGAATGCGTAAATAAAAGTGAGGGTATAGGATTTTCTAACATTTCTTTATAAAGCACGCTTCGCACAATGTTTCTAATGTTTCTTTGAAGTCTGCTAACGCTTCTTGATGTGAGCCATCTAAAAGTCTCATAAATGCAACAACAGTTTCACGTTGCAACGGAGTAGAAGGCTTTATTATGATGCTTTTGCGACAAGCATCCGATTCTCTTCTCAAAATTTCTGCTACCTCTTGATCTAAGGCATAGAGTTCAACTATCTTTTCCTCCAGTCCTACAGAAACAGATTTTTTGCTAATCTATACAAAAGATAAAAATGCTACAGATATGTCTAATTTCTTAGCTATATCTAAGAGACGTTCTGAGCGATCAATGCGAAGTTTCCGTAAAATTTTACCAAAGGATGTAAGCATCTAGAAAGTCCTGTTAGAGAAGAAATATTTCTTCTGATTCTAATAAAATTTTTCAAATTTTGGTTAGTCATTATTTTTAGTGTGTGGAGATCTTGTCCAATACCTCTATATAAAAACCATTATCAAGCATATACAATATCTATTACGATAAGAAGTTATTAATTTTCATCTATTACGATAAGAAGTTATTAATTTTCATCAGGAACAGTGCGTTTAATATCATCATAAAATTTAAATATTACAAAGAGATATATAAATAAAACATATTGGTTTACCCATGCTTGTCAATCTTAATGCTATAATCCGCGATCTTTCTTCAGAAACGAATATCGTTACAGTTCTTAAGGAATCTATCGTTAACTCTATACAAGCTCATGCAACACAAATTGATATTTTATTCCAACTTCATGGCAATGTAGATTTGTGGGGGAATCAACCAGTTTTTTCTATAAGCGTTTTTGACAATGGAGATGGATTTACAAAAGAGAATATCAAATCTTTCTCTACCTATAAAAGTGATTATAAAATTCGAGAAGGATGTAAAGGGGTTGGACGTATTACTTACTTGAAAATATTCGAGGAAGTTAAAATTGTTAGTTTTAGCAAAGATGAGCATAATGCTCAAATTTCACTAAATTTCACTCCACAGTTTACACAAGATTCTTTTAAAAAAGAAAATGGCCAAAAATATAAATGGTGGAATACACATTTATATTTTGAAAGACCTTATAAACAAAATGTGTTAGATATAAACCTAGTTCATAATGAAATTTATTATCATCTTCTTCCTTTACTTTTTTTAAAGAAAGATGAAAATATCCGAATTAACTTTTATGTACATAATGTAGAAAATTTAGAAGATGTAAATAACTTAAGGGATGTAAAAAATTTAGAAGACGTAGAAAGCTTAAAGAAAAAAACAATCAATACGCAAGATTTACCTTACTTAGAAAATAAAACTCTAAAAATTGGTCCTTTAAATATTCCCTTTACCCTTTCTTATTATTTTGAAGAGAATAAAAATTCTAATACTAAAATAGAGGCTTACTATTGTGCTAATAATCGTACTGTTATGCCTTTTTCAAAGTTTATGAATATCAATCCAATAAATAATGTGATGATGATATTTTTATTAGAATCGTCTGTTTTGGATGAGTATGTTAACGACGAACGGAATGATTTTGAGATTAATAAAAAAGATCCTGACTTAGAAACCCGACTGACTTGGGAGAATATTAATCAAAAACTAGAGATAATTTTAGATGAAATAATTAATATCCGATTTCCAGAAATTAAAGAAAAAAAGAGTACTCTTCTCAAAAAAATTGCTGAAGAATATCCTTATTTAGTAGACTTTCTAGACACAAAAGATGTCATTGGGGGCGTCTTCAAAGAAGATTCATTTATTGAAAACGCGGAAAAAAAATATTCAAAAAGAAAACTAGCATTCAGAAAAACTCTTCATGAAGGCAAAGGAAAGCCAAAAGAAAATTTACAAAAAGCACAAAAATTTGCTAGTTTAGAATTAACACAATACATTCAGTTCCGAGATGATATTTTGAATCAATTCTCTAAATTATTAACACCAAAAACTTTAGAAAAAGACATTCATAATTTATTTATTCACCAAGGAAAAACAGCTGATAAACTTTCTCCTTTGCCATTAAAAGAAAATAATTTATGGATAATTGATGATAAATTTATGAGTTATAACTATTTACAAAGTGAGAAAACAATACAAGAATTTCTTTCAAACGTTGATTCGTTATCTATTAATTCTGGAAGAAAAAAAACAGAATTATGTAGCCGACCTGATATAGCTATCTATTTCGACTCTGAAGAAAAAAAACGTGTTGTCTTAATAGAATTAAAAAAACCCACGGCAGATTACAAAAATTCAGGCGTTGCACAATTAAGTAATTATGCCAGAGTCCTTAAAACATATGGTGTTAATGAGATATATTTATATTTAATAGCTGAAATAGATGATGATTTTGCATATACATTGCTTGATACAAATCATTTCATAGAAGTTTTTTCTCAAGAAGGAAAATGTTATCAGGGAAGTCTTTCTATGGGTAATGCATTTGTACAAGTTATATCTCCAAATGCTGTTATTGGGAATGCAAAAGCAAGAAATAGAACTTTTATGGATATTATTAAAAAGGATTTGTTACATCATCGATCAAAGCAAGCCAGTCAAGTATTCTGTTCTTCAATTCTTTGAAAACCACTGTTTTAAGATGTGAGAAGCTATTCTCTATGGCGTCCACGCAACGGGAAAAATCTATTACAAACATAAAGACAATAAAGGCTATCAATTTCATGATGCGTGACATCATCTTTAAGCCTTGATAGGTCTCTATCATCTCGTGAAGGAGCTGTTGTTCTTTTTCTGT
>NZ_JBHILS010000070.1:0-1898 GCF_042193385.1 Bartonella sp. TT119HLJHH
GCATCATTGCCAGCACCGCGCCGGCAGATAAAAACAGCCTGACCACTGGAAGCATTAGCACCAGTGATATCAACAACGGTGCCCATGCTAAAGCCAGCAGCCATGGGTTTAGCCTTTCTGGGAATGATACGATAAAGAACATTGCCAAAAATGTTTTAAATCACGGCAAAGCCAAGGATGCAGCAGAAGGGGAAACCAAATCTGCTATCAGTGATGGGACTATCATCCTTACTGATACAACTGGACAGAGGGCGATGGGGCAAGATGCTGGACAAATCATTGATGCACTCAACCGCAACACCGCTACAGCCCACCAAGCCGTTGCACCGGTGGACGCCACATCGCTTGAGGGAGCAGTGCATAATCGCGTAGATATGATCAATGATTTATCGGATGAAGGATTGGGATACTGGGACAAAATACGCGAATTCGCATATCTCAAAGAGCATCCTGAGGGTGAGGTTTTGCATGATGAAAATGGCAATGTCCTCTATGCAACAGATAAAAATGGAAAACCTATCAAAGACAGTTATGGAAGACAAGTCCCTCTGTATCGTTATTTAACGCCTGAAGAAGAAAAACATTTACAAAAAGGTTCTGATGGCAAGGTTCATATGTTTTACAATGGTATTTTTACCTCACCAGATGATGCTGCGCGTTATACTGTCCAGTTTGCTGACAATGATCATGGTCCCCTTTATTTTACATACTTCCCAGAAGCTGAAGACTGGGAAGTGGAAGTAGGGATAGCGATTTTTCAGAAGTTTCTGGAAGGTAGATTTTTTTTTGGATTGACCAATTCAACCAAGAAATTCCAGGATACAATGTATCTTTATGGCAATACAGGATTGCATGATGATGCCCATAGTCGTGGTACCATAACAGCAGGAAATGGATCACATGATTTAGTAAAGCATGGTGTTCACGGTATAGCAAAGGAAACAACGGTTAATTTTTTTGGTCCAGCTTATAATACTCAAGACATGGCAGATACGTTATATATCTTAAGGGATGGAAAGAAAACCACTGTCGGCTTGGAAAACCATGCAGATGATTTTGTTGGTGTTGTGTTTGGCAAAAATCCCGCTACTTTTGACAAGAGACCCCTTGGTAGTAACGTAGTGAAAGAGGCAAAGAAAGTACTATTTGGTTATCCCAGCCCTCATGTTTGTTATAGTCATGCAAGTAAGGCATGTCAAAGCGATTATGGGGATCCTAATCGTATATACATCCCTTCAAGGAGGAACAAATGAAATACATATTAAAACTATTAAGCGGGCTCGTTCTGTTAAGCGTGATTGGATGCAATATCGATAAACCTGCTCCAGGGTATATGTATATGTGGGAGAAGCCAGGAGCAGATTTTACTGAGATAGGAAAAGCTTTATTAGAATGTGGAATGCCAACGCCTTATGATGAGGATTCAGAAACTCAAAAGCTCACTCCTAATGCAATGGTTTCCATTGATGCTTGCATGGTCCAATCAGGTTTCCGCTATAAAAATAGAGTTGAGGGGGGGGCTGGTGTTATACTTTTAAAGAAGACAACCTTCCAAATTGTCGTCCAGGTGCTGTCATACCACAGCGCAGTGTCAAGAAGCGCTTGAACAGCCCTTTTTGTAAAAGGTATAAAAACGCGGATGAATGTCAGCCTTAAGTGATGATCAACAATCCCCCTCCTTACCTTCACTTGGAATGGCGGGATTGTTTCCTCAACTAACCATTTCAATATTGTTCACTGTTGTTTTCAGCAGCGGTGACAGGAAATATCAACAGGTTTATGAGCTCTGTTTTATCGTAAATAAATCCATTGAAAGAGGGAAAAAATGAAGAAAATCTTAAAACTATTGAGTTGCATAGCTCTCTTAAATACAGCTGGATGTGTTAACCAACCTCCTC
>NZ_JBHILS010000071.1:0-1897 GCF_042193385.1 Bartonella sp. TT119HLJHH
GAAACAAAGGAGGCTCTGTCTTTTTCAGGGATGTAAAGCACCGGTGCATAAACATCCATGCCCTTGACCTGTTGGCGCACATAAATCACCATCGGCGCTTCTAGGGACGCCAATTGTTCTTCACTCAAAGCCTCACCAAAGAGGAGATTGTGGGCTTTTGCATAGTCTGCCCCGACATCCAGCAAAGTTTTGACTTGTTCAATGGCATCACTTCCAGGAATAAAGGAACCTTTGCCCAAACCTTGACCAACCAGATCACGCATTTGTTTCTCAATCAGCTGCTTTTCGAAATAGGCATCGCCTAAGAAAAAAATCTCCCGATCAGGATTGTAGCCAATTCTGTTCAAATAATAGGCTGAGCCATAAAACTTGCCAACATCAAGAAATTCTGCTCTAGTTTCATAAATGAAATTTTGATTGGGCAGCGTGCCCCCAACCCCACCCGATTGGGGCTTTGGTAAAGGGAGCCCCTCAGAAAGTTCCCCTGTATTATTGAGATCCACTTTTGGTGTAAAGAGAGCATCAACCCCGGTTAAACCACTTAAGGACTCCAGTGGATTGCCTTCAACGGTTTTTGCTTCAAAATGCGCATCCCCTGTAATGGAACCTTCCGCTGCCGTGTTATTGAGTTGATCAACCACCAAATTCAACGTGCCGCCCGCTTGGACAAGACCAGGAGCTGCATCAAGAGCTTCTGAACCAGTTTGGCGATCCTTGCCATTGGCTATATCTAAAGAAACATCGCGGCTTCCATCAGTTTTATAACCATAACAACTGTCTGTATTAGCCTGACAACCAAGATAAGTGTTTTTATAAGCCGTTGCACCTAAATTGGTCAGCGTCTTGGCTTGGATATCGGCATTTCCCCCTGCTCTCATAGAGCTATAATGGTTATCAATGGTATCAGCGTTAATGATGAGATTGCCACTAGATTGTATTACCCCCGAAACAGTTGGTTTATGCGAAAATGCTTGTGTGACAGTCTTTTCTGTCATATGTGACCAGTGTTTGTTTGGGGATAAGACCCCCCACCTATCACCATTCCATTGATACCGGTGTACAGACAATTCCTTCTTTATAGACTTATGTTTCCAAGTGAATGCCTTATAAACTATTCCATCGCTTGAAATTGCAGTGCCATAGGTTCCTTCTTTGCTCGCCCAAAGTGGAATATCCAAAAAAAGTTCTACATGCCCTTTTCCTATTAGTTTATCTTCTTGATATTCGTGCCCCTTTCCCCAAAGATTGGGGTCCTCCTGATATAACATCCCATCACTGAGTTGATCAGAACCCTTTGGTTTTTGGAAAGAAATATCGCTATATTCCGTTTTTTCCGTGATGACAGGCGTGCTATCGGCTTCGTTTTTTAGAGTGTTGGTTTGGATATTTAAGTTTCCACCAGCTTGAATAAAGCCTGCTTTATTGACAAGGGAAAGGCTTTTTCCGCTGCCAGCCGCATTGGTGAAAGATAAATCACCTTCTGTCATTATGGCACCAAAATCATTCAACAAAACCCCATCAACTTGTAAAGCACCATTGCCCTTCACATAGATTAAGCCCGTTTTGTTGTTGGTCACATCCCCCGTCACGCTAAAGGCTAAATCCTGCCCCGATGCCAATCGACCGCTATTTTCAAGATCCCCCGTTTTGATCACGAAATCTCGTGCCGCTAAAACAGAAGTTGTCTCATCAACCATAACGCTTGGAGCAACAAAAAGAATATCTCCAGTCCCTCCCTGATCTGTCACGGCTTGTAGCCGCGCATGGTGAATATCAAGAGCATTGGTGCTTTGAAAGTCTAAACCGCCATAAGCCAATTTGCTCTCTGAGACATCAATATGATCTGCAATTAAATACAGCGTTTGCGGCGTGTAAATATGAGAACGATTATTGCTTA
>NZ_JBHILS010000072.1:0-1897 GCF_042193385.1 Bartonella sp. TT119HLJHH
TAAGCAATAATCGTTCTCATATTTACACGCCGCAAACGCTGTATTTAATTGCAGATCATATTGATGTCTCAGAGAGCGAATTGGCTTATGGCGGTTTAGACTTTCAAAGCACCAATGCCCTTGATATTCACAATGCAAGGCTACAAGCCGTGACAGATCAGGGAGGGACTGGAGATATTCTCTTTATTGCTCCAAGCGTTATGGTTGATGAGACAACTTCTGTTTTAGCAGCCAGAGATTTCGTGATCAAAACGAGGGAGCTTGGAAATAGCGGTCAATTGGCATCGGGGCAGGATTTAGTCTTTAGCGTGACGGGCAATGTGACCAACAACAAAACGGGTTTAATTTATGTGAAGGGCAATGGTGCTTTACAAGTTGATGGGGCTTTGTTGAATGATTTTGGCACCATAATGACAGAAGGTGATTTATCTTTTACCAATGCGGCTGGCAGCGGAAAAAGCCTTTCCCTTGTCAATAAAGCAGGCTCTATTCAAGCAGGTGGAAACTTAAATATCCAAACCAACACCCTGAAAAACGAAGCCGATAGCACACCTGTCATCACGGAAAAAACGGAATATAGCGATATTTCATTCGAAAAACCAGACAAATATAATTTTCTCGATGGTAGGGATTTATATCATGATACGAGATCGAATAGCTGGGGTAAAGGAAAGCTTTCTAAGTGGCCGCTTGGTAAAGACAAGAAAAACTTTATATTTGAACAGCAGGTTTGGGCGAGCAAAGAAGAAATCTACGGCACCGCAATTTCAAGCGATGGAACAGTCTATAAGGCTTTTACTTGGGAATATAATGATAACAGAAAAGGCATAGAACAGTATTCCTGGAATGGTTCTCGGCGGAAGGGAGGATGGTTTGGGTCAATAAACGAAGACTGGTCACATATGACAGAAAAGACTGTCACACAAGCATTTTCGCATAAACCAACTGTTTCGGGGGTAATACAATCTAGTGGCAATCTCATCATTAACGCTGATACCATTGATAACCATTATAGCTCTATGAGAGCAGGGGGAAATGCCGATATCCAAGCCAAGACGCTGACCAATTTAGGTGCAACGGCTTATAAAAACACTTATCTTGGTTGTCAGGCTAATACAGACAGTTGTTATGGTTATAAAGCTGATGGAAGCCGCGATGTTTCTTTAGATATAGCCAATGGCAAGGATCGCCAGATTGGTTCAGAAGCTTTGGAGAGCGTTCCTGGTCTTGTCCAAGCGGGCGGCACTTTAAATCTGGTGGTCGATCAACTCAATAACACGGCAGCGGAAGGTTCGATTACAGGGGATGCGCATTTTAAAGCACAAGCAGTTGAAGGCAATCCACTGGAGTCCTTAAGTGGTTTAACCGGAGCTGGCGCTCTCTTTACACCAAAAGTCGATCTCAATAATGCGGGGGAACTTGCTGAAGGGCTTCCTTTACCAAAGCCCCAATCGGGTGGGGTTGGGGGCACGCTGCCCAATCAAAATTTCATTTATGAAACGCGGGCAGAATTTCTTGATGTCGGCAAATTTTATGGCTCAGCCTATTATTTGAACAGAATTGGCTACAATCCTGACAGAGAGATTTTTTTCTTAGGCGATGCTTATTTCGAAAAGCAGCTGATTGAGAAACAAATGCGTGATCTTGTTGGTCAAGGTTTGGGTAAAGGTTCCTTTATTCCTGGAAGTGATGCCATTGAACAAGTCAAAACCTTGCTGGATGTCGGGGCAGACTATGCAAAAGCCCACAATCTCCCCTTTGGTGAGGCTTTGAGTGAAGAACAATTGGCATCCCTAGAAGCCCCGATGGTGATTTATGTACGCCAACAGGTCAAGGGCATGGATGTTTATGCACCGGTGCTTTACATCCCTGAAAAAGACAGAGCCTCCTTTGTTTC
>NZ_JBHILS010000073.1:0-1845 GCF_042193385.1 Bartonella sp. TT119HLJHH
ATATTGCCCCCAGAGGTTGCCTTACCGGCAATCGATAAAAGCCCATCCTGCGCCTCTATCTTCAAATGACCATCAGCACCAACCGTTTCTAACGTCACATCCTTATGGGCGGCAATATCAATATGCTTTTTCGAGGTGATGTGTTTTGCCAATACGCTCTGGCTTTTCGATTTGAGGACAACACCCCCATGACCAAAAACATTCTTCAACGAGATTTTCCCGTCAGCAGAAAGATGCAACTGCCCCGCATTGGCGGCCATATCATGGCGCATACGAACCCCAACACCTTTTTCTGTTGCCACAAGTTTAATCTGATCCGCCTGTAGAGCCCCCAAAGCAGAACCATCTATCGCATATTCCGGTTTACCAGTAATATCAGTCAGTTCTTTCATCTCACGAGAAGCATAATCAAAGTGACCGGTCCCTGCTGTCACTCCAATTTCTCTGCCCGCAACAGCTCCTTCAAAATGCACTGTGCGTGAGACAATATCGACAATATCAACAGCCCCTTGGCCTGAGAAAAAATTGGCTCCCTTGGCGCCAAAAGTAATATCCCCACCTCGCACCTCAAAGCCTTTCAAAAAACCGCTCGCATCAATTTCGGGTACACCTGTAGTTAAGGTCGCATGGGGTGTATTGATAAAGCCACAACCATCACAACTTATCCCATTGGGATTGGCTATAATCACATCGGCTGGACTCCCAAAAACCTCTCCTGGACCATTCAAAGCACTGCGCTTGCTGCTGGTGACTTCATTTAAAATCACTTTCGCTGAACCCGTGAGGCGCAAATGCGGATTGCCCGGCATAATGCCCCCCAACTGCGATTGCCCCACTTCTTGCGCATGATTGTTCCAAATCACACCTGGATTTCCAATATTAAAATCGTTATATTTATTGTGTGATAAGCCCTTGCCATTGGGGGTGACAATATCAATGGAAGGAACCCCATTGGGCGCTGCGACTATATCTGGACGATGGGCGGCATTAGCGTTAGGATCCACAGTAATTTGTGCCTGTAACGCTGAAGGTGCTAACAAACAAGAAAAACCAAGTCCCCCAAATAAAACCTTTTTGAGCATCGTACTGGAGACTAAAACACCTAATAAAGCTGCTCTGTTTGCTCTCTTCTCATATCTCATACGTTAACTCCCCAATAAAAAATGCTTAAAGTTCCATTGTTAATGTCATAAAAAATGTTCCTGATTTTTTGTGCTTAACTGTGCTCCAAAAAATACTGGAATAACTGGCATCAAGAGAGACCATGCCTCCCGCAAGCTTGACACCTGCTGTCCAACCGGCAAGCTGGTCACTCTTAATCCCATACAAAGCTTGCGAAAACACACGCCCATAATCCAAACCAACATAAGGGCGAAGTTCACCAAAAACCTTTTTGAAGGTCGCGTGATTGCTCCACGGAATGGTGCGTAGCAACAAATCATTCCGGCTAAAAAAACCGTTATTGCCAAAAAGCAAACTCTCACGCGTGCCACGAACATTGGAAGCACCCCCCAACGAAATCTGCTCAGCACCCAATAAATTATGCGGTGAATATTGACCACTCAAAAGATTGCTCAGTATAAAGTTCAAGCTCCCTACCTTAAAAGGCGTCATGACACTAAGCGTACCAGTAAATTTGGCAAATTGTGGCTCCGCATCCCCTGCCCCTGGATCGTGCTTCTTGACAGAATGAAACAAGGGAAGACCTTGCAAATAACTCACATCAAAGGTCCATGTCCCACCCAACATCTGGCGCGAATGCGAAATCCCAAAATTGGCGACGCTATATTGACGGCTGCCCACTTCAATCTTATTGCCAAGAAGGTAATTGTTGGTTCTTTTATA
>NZ_JBHILS010000074.1:0-1814 GCF_042193385.1 Bartonella sp. TT119HLJHH
GTAAATTCTGTTGTTCTTCATCCGTTAAATAATGTGCGTGAGGAAACAATCCCGCCGTTCCAAGCAAAGGCAAGGATAGGGGATTGTTGATCATCACTTAAGGCTTGCATTCAGATGCATTTTTATACCTTTTACAAAACGGGCTGTTTAAGCGCTTTTCGACACTTCTCTTCGGGATGACAGCACCAGGCTGACAAATGGGCAAGTTTTCGGCTTTATAGTTTTGACACCAAGTTCCTCCCCATTTATCTTTATAGTGGAATCCTGCTTGAATCATACAAGCATAAGTTGTTGCTTTTGCATTGTTGCTTCTCTCTCTATTTTCTGAATCAGGATCGATAAGACTCGGCATTCCACATTCTAATAAGGCTTTTCCTACCTCAGTAGAATCTGCTCCTGGCTTCTCCCACATATTCACGTACCCTGGAGCAGGTTTGTCAATGTTTTCAATGTCACATCCAGCTATACTTAATAAAACTATCCCACTCAATAATTTAAACAGTGTATTCATTTTTTTCTCCATAAATAACCTAAACCTAAATTATCCAAAATTGCATGAGGTGCATAAATTTTTGTATTATCATTATGATGTGTTCCATAATCACGTTCACACGCATCACCCGCATTACCATAACACCTATGGGTACTAGATTTAAAGCCGCGTAACGCTCGCATTTGCTCTATCATTGGAGTTGCTGGTGGAAATATTGCATAAGGGAACCTTAAGGGTGCCTTATAAAAAGTAGGTAGATTGTGACCAATTCCTGTACCAATGGGATCGAATATATGGTTTTGTAAATAAATATGATCTTTTTTACCATCACTCACATAATAGAGTGCATTCGCTATTGATTGAGAGTTATCAGCTGGTCCAAAAAGATAGATATCTGTTTTTTCTGCTATACCGTGAATGCCATGCTGTTCAAAGTCACGCATTCCATTGCCCACTGTCAAGCTACCACGGCTATGCGCACTAACAATCGCCCCTGTATTACCATAACGATAGACAAAATCTTGTAACTTCTTGGTCGAATTACTCCATTTCCCAAAATACTCATAAATCGCTACTCCGATCTCTACGAGCCTGTCTTTAGCTTGTGGGTGGTATGTAAAATAAAGGGGTTCATGCTCATTATCAGCTAACTGAACCGCATTACGCGCTGCTTCATCTGGTGTGTTAAAAATACCATTATAGAACATACGCCTGTTGCCATCAGAGCCAGCTTGTAAATACTGCTCATCTTCAGCATTTAAAAAGTGATACAGAGTAATATATTCTCCATCGCTGTCTTTTATAGGTTCTCCATTTTCATCGGTTAAATAGAGTACTTTGCCATTTTCATCATGCGCAATCTCACCTACTGGATGCTCTTTAACATTTGCGACTTCGCGCACTTTGTCCCAGTATCCCAATCCTTCATCCGATAAATCATTGATCATATCTACGCGATTATGAACGATCCCCTCAAGCGATGTGGCGTCCACCGGTGCAACGGCTTGGTGGGCTGTAGCGGTGTTGCGGTTGAGAGAGCCAATGATTTGTCCAGCATCTTGCCCCATCGCCCTCTGTCCAGTTGTATCAGTAAGAATGATAGTCCCATCGCTGATAGCAGATTTGGTTTCCCCTTCTGCTGCATCCTTGGCTTTGCCGTGATTTAAAACATTCTTGGCAATGTTCTTTATCGTATCATTCCCAGAAAGGCTAAACCCATGGCTGCTGGCTTTAGCATGGGCACTGTTGTTGATATCACTGGTGCTAATGCTTCCAGTGGTCAGGCTGTTTTTATCTGCCGGCGCGGTGCTGGCAATGATGC
>NZ_JBHILS010000075.1:0-1773 GCF_042193385.1 Bartonella sp. TT119HLJHH
ACGCGACGAGGAAGTTGAAAGACTAACACAAGAGCTTAAACAGCGTGATGAAGCAGTAAAAGCGCCGCCTCATAAGAATAAGAAGAGTAAGAAGAAGGGTAAGTGAGGAGTGGATAAGATGACAGTTAAAAAGAAGTATGAATCTACTGATGAAACAATCGAAGTTAATGGAGTTACGCTTCATCGTATACGTGCTTTAAGAAATTTTAGAGATGTGTACGCAGGTGACTTAGGTGGCTTTATTGAAAATGAAAGCAATTTAAGTCATGAGGGAGACTGTTGGGTTGGGGACGATGCAAAGGTTTATGGTAGTGCTAGGGTTTACGGTCGAGCCAAGGTTTTTGGTAATGCCAACGTTTATGATAACGCTCATGTTTATGGCAATGCCATTGTTTATTTTGATGCTAAAGTTTTTGATAATGCACATGTATACGGTACAGCAATAATTTGTGGAAATGCCCGTGTGTGTGGTGATGCATGGATTGATACAGGTTTTATTAGTGGTTGTGATTTAGTTAATAGTAGTAAAAAGAAATACGAACTTACAGACGATACAGTTGATCTCGGTCCTTTCAAGTTACACCGAATACGAGCATTGAGAAGCTTTGGCAAAGTAAAGAAAGGTGATTTAGGTGGCTGGGTAGAGAGTGAAGAGAACCTCAGTCACGAAGGTAATTGTTGGATTAGTGGTTTAGGGGCTGTTTTTGGTGGCGGCAGATTACGTGGTGATCACCTAGTTCCAAACTTTAATTACATTTCCAATACGACTTATAAATTGTCTATGTTAACACCACAACAATACATGGCATCTCTACCTTGGCACCGTAGAACATTGGAGAGACTCCGTTATTATTGGGAGTACAGAATATGGCTTTAGCTATTAGAATTATTCACGAAGGCGTTTTTTCTTTGAAAAATTTATTCCAAAAAATATTGTTCTGTTCATCTGTACACCGGAAAAAACCAAGACAAAACGTAGTCTCCAGCTTTTCTTCTGGATCATTACATGAAGTGTGTTCAACTACAATGATTATAGGTTTTCTTAAGCATGGTTCTATTGGTTTTATATCAAACCAAAGGGCCAATTTATCCTCATGTTCTATACTAAAAAGGTCAAAAAAACCCGTACGCTCAGGCTTTAGTTTTGGGTCTATTAAATCAATGTGCTTTGGGGTTTTTAAGGAGATTTTCGTTGCGTTTTTATATTTCTTAGAGTCTGAGATACCTTTGGTGGGATCTGGGTAGCATGCTTTTCTAAATTCAAACGGGTTGTCTTCAGGGATTTTTATGTGATTTATCTTGATTATTTGTTTTGTTGGATTGTGGATGATTAATTCTAGGCGAACGTTAAGTTCTTTAAGGGTATTTGGAGATGTTTGCGCAAGAATTTTACGCACACTATAACTTTGTAATTTTTGTCCTAAACGTTTTTCTTTTTGTTCTTTGTGGTATTTATAAAAAACAAAGCCTGCTGAAATTACACTGATGATAAAAGAAGTAAGCCAAGATATTATTGACATATTTCACACACCTTTCCCTCCCCGCTTTTTGAAAAAAACAATCATATAAAACACATTATGTATGGAGTGGCGTGGTGAATAACACGATTCTTTGTTTTGATCTAGGTACCAAAACGGGGTGGGCGATACGTGGTGCAAGTGGTGACATGTTTAGTGGTACCGTGAATTTTCAATCGCGCCGTTTTGAAGGCGGTGGAATGCGTTACTTGCGTTTTAAACAATGGCTATCAGAAATAAAGCAGACAGCAGGTCA
>NZ_JBHILS010000076.1:0-1767 GCF_042193385.1 Bartonella sp. TT119HLJHH
TTGGGAGCTGGCAAATATAATGATGGTGCCGGCTTGTTACTTCATAAGCGTAAAGATGGAGGTGCTCAATGGATTTACCGTTTTACCATTCATGGGCGGCGCCGTGAAATGGGCTTGG
Organism: Bartonella sp. TT119HLJHH; assembly: GCF_042193385.1. Taxonomy (NCBI): domain Bacteria; kingdom Pseudomonadati; phylum Pseudomonadota; class Alphaproteobacteria; order Hyphomicrobiales; family Bartonellaceae; genus Bartonella; species Bartonella sp. TT119HLJHH. Next base: position 119 of record NZ_JBHILS010000076.1, read on the forward strand.
GTGCTTTAAGAGATGTTTCTTTAAAACAAGCCCGTGAATTGGCAAATCAATGGCGCTCTGTTTTACGTGAAGGGCGTGATCCTATTAAAGAACGTGAGAAACAAAAGCGTGAGGCAATAAGCAATCTTCATTATTTAAAAGATATTGCCTTGGATACTTTTGAAACTCGTAAAGCTGAATTAAAAGGGGATGGGAAAGATGGACATTGGTTTTCGCCTTTACAACTTCATATTCTCCCTAAATTAGGTTGTCTTCCTGTGTCAGAGATTACACAAACAGAAATACGTAATACACTTGCCCCTATCTGGCATACAAAAGCTGGAGCTGCTCGGACAGCATTGATACGTCTCAAACTTTGTCTCAAACATGCTGCTGCATTAGGTTTGGATGTTGATTTACAAGCAACAGAAAAAGCACGCGCTCTCTTAGGAAAACAACGCCATAAAGTCAAAAATTTACCTGCAATGGATTGGAAAGATATACCAGCTTTTTATCAAACACTTTGCGAAGCATCAACCCTAACACAACTGGCTTTGCGTTTGCTTATCCTTACAGGGGTTCGCTCTAACCCTTTACGTCATATTCATAAAGATCAAGTTGAAGGTGATATCTGGACAATCCCTGCTGAAAATATGAAAGGAAAGCGTGATACGACAAAAGAGTTTCGTGTGCCCTTATCATCTGAAGCATTAGACATTTTAAAACAAGCGCGCTCACTTTCTCGCAATGATTTCTTCTTTTCTGCAACCGGTCGCGGTCCCCTCGCTGAGAAGTGTATGGCTCAATACATGAGAGACAATAAACTTGAAGCCTGCCCCCATGGATTTCGCTCTAGTTTACGCGATTGGCTCGCTGAAACAACCGATGCCCCCTATGAGGTTGCTGAAACAATTCTAAGTCATACAGTCGGAGGACAAGTAGAGCGTGCCTATCGTCGTACTGATTATTTAGAACAGCGCCGCGTTTATATGGATAAATGGGCGGCTTATGTCACGGGTCAATCTTAAGATATGGAGTGCATAACCCCATTATCTGTGGATAACTTTAGCTCTCTTGTCTCTCATTCTTTCTCAATAAGATTCATCACGTATCACATCAGAAATTGTATAATAAAATATTGTTTTCTATGAATAAAACATCTTTCTAAATGAACCAAAATGTGGTTAATAAATAGTTATGATTTGTTACCATTTTTATAGTGAAAGGATTTTAATATGACAGAAAATGATATTCTTTTAACAGACCGTGAAAGTGCAAAATTGCTTCATATGAGTGTTTCAACATTCCGCCGTCATGTAACCAATGGCTCTCTCCCAAAACCTTTAAAATTTGGTTTTTTGTCCCGTTGGTTACAATCGGATCTTTTGAATGTCATCGAGCAAGCAAAACAGCAACGTTATAACGACGCGGCATAAAAAGAAAACCTTGTCACGTAAGGACGGACAAGGCTTTCTCAAGCTCATCAACCTGGTGCTTTATTTGGTGTAAATTCAAGGCTTTCTCTGCTGAAGCAAGACTTAAGGCTGGCATTCAGGTGCATTTTTATACTTTTTACAAAAAGGGCTGTTCAAACGCTTCTTGACACTGCGCTGTGGTATGACAGCACCTGGACGACAAATCGGCAAGTTTTTCTCTTTAAAAGTATAACA
>NZ_JBHILS010000077.1:0-1720 GCF_042193385.1 Bartonella sp. TT119HLJHH
ACACCCTTGCCACTACATTCACAAATCAGAGCGCGCTTCTTTCCTAAAACTGTCTGTTGTATCTGGGTCGTGACTGCTGCTAAAAAGCGCTCTTCATCATCCAAAACAAGCCATAACTGTTTCTTACCCGTGCAAATAGATTCAATGAGTTCTTGCAACGTAATTTCATGTTTGAAACGCTCTACATACTCTCTAAAGGATGCAATGATTTCTTCAAGATAAGGCGCTATACGCTCCATATCCCAAGACGTGGTCAAAAAGACTTTTGCCATTACCATCTGCCTAAAGGACGTAAATCCACATTAAATCCCGTAATCATCGTCCAAGGTTCATTCTTAGGAATGCGTAATTTAAACCGGTGATAACGATTGCGCGAACGCCCATGATAAGCGCCCGTGACATACGAACACACCCTCTCCTTGTGCCATGTGATCGGTGTCTGATTATTGCGAAGACGACGCTCTCCAATGCTTAAAAGACCTTCCGTCGTATCAACTTCGGCAAACATCTTCGTAATAAAGTTAAAACTTCCATCCGGTGCCCCCATCTCTTGTGAAACAACCGTTGCCTCCATCGGGGCTCCTGTAAACATAACAAGCCGATTGTTTTCATCAAAAGCACCAAGCATTGGAGCGCCACTTTGCCAACGAGGGCTGTCTAAAGAAGCCGGCAATGCCTCAAGATTGATCGAAATCTCATCTAACTGTTCTAAAGTATACCCTGTTGTAAACACTGGAAAGAACGTGAAAGGCTTTCCCTGTAGTGTCGACCATTTCTGTAAGCCCCAATCATAGACAAAGGTCGTTTGCTCGTTATTGCCTCTTTTTAAGGACCAGTAAATCCGGTTATCAATGGGGTCTATAACTCCTTGCATCTCATCAAGAGCAAACTTATCAAATGTTTTAAAAACCGTTCTATCAACCTTTTCAAAACCTATCGGTAAAAGTTGACCATCCAAACTCATCTGATAAAAACCACCATCACCTGCAAAAAAAGCGTCACTCCCTCGACATGCTATAGAGGACGCACTACGGGCTCCGCGCTTGTCTTGTATCTTTTGAAACGTAAACACAATCTTAGAACCCGCAACAAAGGTTCCTGCATAAATAGCAGAACGCATAAAAATGAGGGGATTAGTCGATTCCGTAGACCCTTGAACATATTCTCCATCCGGAAAATCTTGAAAATCGCAATCTTTCTGCTTAACTGTCCAATGAGTAGCATCTTCCAAACCAGACCAATGAATGCGATTGGGGTGATCTGTCAATTGCATCAAACAAACAAAAGGTCCCCAAACCTTCACCAAGCCTGCTTTCGGGGGATTGCCTCCTAAATCTTCAAATCGTTCAGAACTATGGGTATTAAAAACTTGTGGTTTATCATTTTTATTCACCGCAATAATTCTTTGACCAAACAAAGCGAACGACCATTGATTATCTTCATGCGCATGATAAGTCACACCTCTTTGACTTATGTCCTTCCAACCCTTCGTTTGGCTATCATAACTATAAAGCTTTTGCTTGCCTCCTACGATTATCTTAACACCATTACCGCTTCTAAAGGCGATTGAACCCAAGGGCTTTTCTTCCAAAGGATTAGAAACAACCATTGCACTAGGCATGGGTATGTAACCACCATCTGCCGGTAAAACATTCACAAGGCTATCCGTAAAACTGCCGTTGACAACCGCAACATCTGGTCTGTAATCGGCTACTGGAAA
>NZ_JBHILS010000078.1:0-1720 GCF_042193385.1 Bartonella sp. TT119HLJHH
TTTCCAGTAGCCGATTACAGACCAGATGTTGCGGTTGTCAACGGCAGTTTTACGGATAGCCTTGTGAATGTTTTACCAGCAGATGGCGGTTACATACCCATGCCTAGTGCAATGGTTGTGTCTCATGCTTTGGAAGAAAAGCCCTTGGGTTCAATAGCCTTTAGAAGTGGTAATGGTGTTAAGCTCATCGTAGGAGGAGCCAAAAAGCTTTACAGTTATGATAGTCAAACGAAGAGTTGGAAGGACATAAGTCAAAGTGGTGTGACGTATCAAGCAAATGAAGAGAATAAATGGTCGTTCGCTTTGTTTGGTCAAAGAATTATTGCAGTGAATAAAAATGATAAACCGCAAGTCTTTAATACCCATAGCTCTGAACGGTTTGAAGATTTAGGAGGCAATCCCCCGAAAGCAGGCTTGGTGAAGGTTTGGGGTGATTTTGTTTGTTTGATGCAATTAACAGATCATCCCAATCGCATCCATTGGTCGGGTTTGAATGATGCAACTCATTGGACGGTAGGTGATAAAGATTGTTATTATCATAATTTTAATGATGGAGAATATGTTCAAGGGGCAACGGAATCGAGCAATCCCCTCGTTTTTTTGCGTTCTGCTATTTATGCTGGTTGTTTTACGCTAGGCTCTAAAGTCCCCTTTATTTTTCAAAAGCTTCAAGACAAGCGTGGATCCCGCAGTGCAGCCTCTATAGCGTGTCGTGGGAGTGATGCTTTTTTTGCTGGTGATGGTGGCTTTTATCAGATCAGTGCTGATGGTCAACTTTTGCCGATAGGCTTTGAGAAGGTTGATAGAACGGTTTTTAAAACCTTTGATAAGTTTGCTCTTGATGAGATGCAAGGGGTTATAGACCCCGTTGATAACCGGATTTACTGGTCCTTAAAAAGAGGCAATAACGAGCAAACGACCTTTGTCTATGATTGGGGCTTGCAGAAATGGTCGACGCTACAGGGAAAACCTTTCACGTTGTTTCCAGTATTTACGACAGGTTATACTTTAGAACAGTTAGATGAGATTTCGATCAATCTTGAGGCATTGCCCGCTTCTTTAGACAGCCCCCGTTGGCAAAGTGGCGCTCCAATGCTTGGTGCTTTTGATGATGCAAATAGACTTGTTATGTTTACGGGAGCACCGATGGAGGCAACGGTTGTTTCGCAAGAAATGGGAGCACCAGATGGAAGTTTTAACTTTATCACGAAAATGTTTGCAGAGGTGGATACGACGCAAGGATTTTTAAGCATAGGGGAACGTCGGCTTCGTAATGATCAGACGCCGATCACATGGCACAAGGAGAGGGTGTGTTCTTATCTTACAGGTGCTTATCATGGTCGTTCGCGCAATCGTTATCACCGCTTTAAATTGCGTATTCCTGAAGGCGTTCATTGGAACCATATCACAGGGTTTAATGTGGATTTACGTCCTTTAGGCAGAGGATAATGGCAAAAGTTTTTTTGACCACGTCTTGGGATATGGAGCGTATAGCGCCTTATCTGGAAGACATCATTGCGTCGTTTAGAGAGTATGTAGAGCGTTTCAAATATGAAATCACGTTGCAAGAGCTCCTTGAAGCGATTTGCAGTGGCAAGAAACAGTTATGGCTTGTTTTGGATGATGACGAGCGCTTTTTAGCGGCAGTCACGACCCAGATACAACAGACAGTTTTAGGAAAGAAGCGCGCTCTGATTTGTGAATGTAGTGGCAAGGGTGT
>NZ_JBHILS010000079.1:0-1674 GCF_042193385.1 Bartonella sp. TT119HLJHH
GGATATTTTGGTCGCACCTGATGAAGCGGTCGCACTAGGGGATATTGTTTTGTCTGAACGGGGGCGTGCTTATTGATGCTTTCCTCACTTTTGCCCCCGAATTCTAGCTTGTTTGAACGTTGTTTTGCAGAAGCAATGGCTCTTGACCTTCACGTTAAAACTGCACTCGAAGAAATACCTCGCGCGAAATTTATCACGCGTCCGCCTTCTTGGTTGCCCTTTTTAATTGATGAATATGGCTTACAAGAATTAACCCCTTATTTCTCTAACCTTTATGATTTAATTGATCAGGGTCTTGCATGGCAAAATATTCGCGGCTCCCTTGCGGCAATAGAGATGGGGCTTGAATGGTTAGGGATTTCAGCACGCTTTCAACCCGCCTGGACGGGGCGCGCATGGTGGAATTCCTTTCAACTTTACTTTGATCAGTTGCCTGAACGTAAAAGCCTTGAAGCCATTGAAGCGATTACCGACCTTTCCAAAAGTTTGCGCTCTGATTTTCGCCGTGGGACCTATGGTTATGATGTGCAAGCCATGGAAGGCAATATGTCACGCCTTGATGACAGCATGTTGGAGTATGAAAGCGGTGTTCGCTTAACAGCTGGGGGCACTTTGTTTTCCTTTGGACGCACAACAGAAATCAATCACACACTCACAAGAGAAGAAGGCAGGCTTATTGGCAATTGGATAGATGATGGGGATGAAGAGTTAAGCTGGGACCTTATTGATTATCCATGGGATATGGCAAATTTTCCGTGGTGTTCGGTCAAAAAACATGAACGCGATATACTCATGGCAGAATGGTTTCATGGTCGCACGCTTTATTTGGCTTTAAGAGACGAAAACAATACTCTGATTGGGTATCGCCGATGCAACATTGTCCAGCCTGTAGAGCAGGTTTTAGAGGGTGTTTACAACCATTGTGGCAACAGATTTAACCCTTCTACAACAGGCACTCTGTTGTTTCTTGCAGCCCGCACAGATTTTGAAGATGTTGAGGACAAACAAGCCGCCGCTGTTTCCCTTCTCGTTCATGGCTGTCTTGCACAACAAACCCCTCTTGGCAAACTTTGGTTAGGGGCTGATGAGCTAAATGGCGGTGTAGAGATACTCAAAACGCCTATCACTATTCCTTTGCGTGCCGATGTTCGCGAACAATTCAAGATTTTATTGAGGTTTTAATATGAAGCATGAAAGTGGTTTACCGTTTGCAATTGACAGATCTCGCGGCAAAGAGGAACAACAAAGCGTTGTCTTTTATGGCACGCGTCCCTTTATTCAAAGTGGTGAATTGAATGAAGTTCAAACCATTATAAGGGGACGGCATGACCGATTGGGGCGCCTTGTGGCACAAGAAGGAGACCGCGTTGAACGGGCTGATGCTTTTGTCAACAAAGAGACAAGGACCGTAACGTTAACGGATGGCAAAATTTATATCGCAGGCGATATCTTTCCAGTCTCTGAAGCTGTACTCAACAATGTTGCCATGATTGGGCGCTTGGAAATTGGTGTGAAGCTGCAAAAAAAATGGATTACCCATGAGGATGATCCAGAGCTGTTGGGGCAAGTCCCTGGCACATTGGCAGAAGGAGAGCCTGGAGCGGCACGTGAAGTAGCAAAACTTGTCTGGGCACTAAAAGAGGATGCGCAGAATGGCACTTTCTTTCCGGTTTA
>NZ_JBHILS010000008.1:0-117557 GCF_042193385.1 Bartonella sp. TT119HLJHH
CTGTGATGATGCATATCCTGAGTTTGGTAGCGAAGATGATTATTATCGTCATGAGTATTATGCTGATTTTGAAGGGTATTATGACGATGATAATGACAGCGAATATGAAAGTGATGCTGCGTAAATGACACGCGCGGGCGCGGCGGGGGCGCCCTCCTTTAAACATCTCATTTAAAAATTTAAATCTCTATAAAGGAATTGTGCTCATGCAAAAGAAGTTTGCACTCACAAATGAAACGCGTGTAATTAATAATCATACCCTTTATCGCATTAAAGCATTAAAAGACTTTGCTGATGTTAAAGCAGGTACTTTAGGGGGCTTTATTGAAAAGGAAGATAACCTTTCTCATGATGGCAATTGCTGGGTTTATGATAATGCTTGTGTTGTAAAATCTGGTCGTGTTTATGAAAATGCAAGGATATATGGCAATGCTGCCATTGGTGGTTTTGTTTATGGCAATGCGCATGTATATGATAAAACCCGCGTGTATTTTGGAGCTCATGTTTATGATAATGCGCATCTTTCTGATAAGGTGTGGGTTTATCAATATGCAAGGGTTTATGGGAATGCAAAATTAACAGGAAGTGCACGCATTTATAGCAAGGCTGAGGTTTATGATCATGCTGTTGTAAGTAGCTCTTCAAAAATTTATGGCAAGGTTTATGGCAATGCTAGCGTGGGTGGGTATGTTAAGGTCTATGGTTCTGTTTATGGGAATGCAAAAGTGACTGGTTATCACACCATTAGAGGTTTGGTACATGGCAATGCAAGGTTAAAAAGAGATGGTTATTCATATGTCAAACAAAACTTTTATTATGCATATGGAATTCCTGAAGATTGTGAATTTATGAAAACGATACCGTTGTAAAGATTATTGAAAATAACGCTGCGTAAAGACGCGCGGGCGCGGCGGGGGCGCCCTTCTTTAAACATCTCATTTCAAATTTTATCAAATGTTTATCACATTAAATTGTGAGGGTATCTCTATGTGCAAAAAATACGAATTAACCAGTGAAATCAAAAAAATCAAACATGCTCTTACTCGAAATATTATAAGCCTTTATCGCATTAAAGCTTTAAAAGATTTTGATGATGTAAAGGCGGGGTCTTTAGGCGGCTTTATTGAAAAGGAAGTTAACCTATCCCATGATGGTAATTGCTGGGTGTATGATGAGGCTTGTGTCTATGGTCATGCAAGAGTGTATGAAAATGCAAAAATACGCCATTTTTCTCAAGTCTGTGGTCAAGTTTATGGCAATGCTGAGGTCTATGGAAAAGCTTTTATCTCTCAATATGCAAAAATTTATGACCATGCTTTTGTCTATAGCAATGCTCATGTTTATGGCAATGTTTATGGGTATGCTCATGTGAATGGTAGTGCCCGCATTCTTGCTGATGCTCATATTTATGACCATGCGCATGTTTCTTATGATGCTACGGTTTTTAGTTATGCACGCGTCTATGGTCATGCCAAGGTTTCTGGCTCTGCTTGCATTTATAGCCATGCAAAAGTTTATAATTATGCTGTTATTAATGGTCGTGCTAAAATTTATGGCAAGGTTTATGGAAATGCTTGTGTGAGTGGCTCTTGTGAGATTTATGGCTCTGTTTATGGCAATGCTAAAATCTCATATTGTGCAACGATCTGGGGGCGTGCTTATGGCAATGCAAAAATCAATAAAAAAAGCAAAGTAAGGTTGGTTCCAAAAAATTGTGAGGTTTGTGAAAGGGATAAGCTTGTCAAGATAACTGATAAAACAGAATAAAAACAGGTATGGGGGGCGTGCATTCTTTATGGTTATAAACGCATATAAAATGCATTGCTATAAACATATCATAAAAGAGAGAGTAAAATAAAAAAAAGCCGTGCCAAATGATATGACGCGGCTTTCAAATAGCGTTTTTTATTGATTAAAATGAATCATCCACAATGGAGTAATGAATGCATATATACAAAATGTATCATATTGCAAGCGCTCTATGAGAGATATGAAAACTTATCAAAAGGAATGTAAATGATGCGTATGATCTTTAATCACTCATTTGAATGAGAGAGCCTATAAAACGCTTGTTATGGCTATCAAACGTATCAAACAAATCAAAACGCTCGGTAGCTTTAACAATCCAATCAAAAGCAAATTCATATTAAGTGAATGTCTTGTAAAAACGTTCTTTTTACATTTACGAGCGTTAGGTTTCAAAAGCAGCTTTTCATAAGATAAATAAACAAACGCTTTTATAAAGTGTAAGGTTTTTAAGATTTTGCTCTGCTGTGAAATCTAGATCTTCATTTTTCATAAATGAAACGTTCTTAAGAGCAAATGATAACTAAGTTATAACTGTTATAAAAAAAAGTTTTAACGTTTCTTATAAAGATCTCATTTTATGTTTCAAACGTTTAAACGTGCATTTAAAGAGGTTCTCATAAGCGTATTTGTACTTTTCATTAAAACCTAATTTCTTTAAATATTAGCCGGTCCATTTTTGGGGGCGTTATCTTAGAATAGAGCATTCTTTAAACATTACAGCTTTTGACTCAAAATTAAGTAAAAACCGATACCTTATGATGTTACAACGATTTTAAATTTTACTTGCTTATCTTGTCTAAATAGCTGCCCCAAATTTGGGGTGACTAAATTCACTCAGCCCATATTTGGGCTCTGTGCTTTAAATGTAACTTTTAAACGTTTTTTTGATAGCTTGCTTTTATTCATTAAAAAGGCTTTTGATTTCATAAGATATAACTTTTTGAATTTCATATCTGTTGTGATGATAGGATCTGTATAATGCCTGCCTATCGTTTTCTAAATTTTTAGAAAGCGTTTTAAATATGATTTTGTCTTTAAATCTTTTTATGCAATTTTATAAATTAAACTTATAAGCTTATAATAGTTTCGCTAAAAATTTAGCGAAATTAAAAAAGTCTATATTACTAACTTCAATGCGATTTTTAAGTGATAAAAACGTATCATAAAATTTATAAACTGTTATGAATGATAACAGCTTTTCATTTCATTTGAATACACACATGCGTTATAATCTTTACATCATGATTTGCTTTTTATGCTCTATTCATACATGGCAATCTTATATCAAAAATGGTCAAATGAATCATGCATAAAAGAATGGATTCTTAAGTGGATTCATATAAAATAATTGCAAACAACATATTGACTTTATTGCGTTTTTTGATATGATATCTTTTAAAGCCTCTAAACGCAAACCTTCCCATTGTTTGATAAGCTCTAATCCTTCTTTCGATATCTTTCTCATCTAACGCTCCATAAAAAAAGCCCCACAAAAGTGAGGCGGCATAAAAATGTTTTCTTATGATCTCTATTGGCTATGCTCTTTGATCTGCTGCTCGACTTCTTCAACACGAAAGCCAAGTTGAAAGAGCGGCGCATATTCGCTTTCCTGTAATTCATACTGACAACGCTTTTCTACAAAATCACCATTTGAATCAAACGGCATGCTTGTTGTTAGACAAACCTTATGCGTGTCATCTTCAATCTCCTCTTCTCCCTCTCCAAGCTCTTTAACAAAAACCCAATAAAAACGTGTTGCTAAAAGATTCCCTAGCCTCCTTACGGTTTCAGCCTTATCAAAGGAAAGCATATTCATATAATCTTCTTTGCTATTTAAATGCTCTGGATAATCTATCATCTACCCCTCCTAAACAAAATGCCGTGGATAACTACAGCCACGGGCGCCAGCCGATTCATAAATGGCATTCCGTATAATAACTGCACGCAGATGTGGATTGATATTCGTAGTATCACACCAGTCTCCACCAGCTAACAATGCATACATATCTTTTTTAAACTGTACATTTGGTGAGGTTCCAGTTACCGTTTGCATGAAACAAACATCTCTCACAAATTGCCAAATATAACCGCAACCATCTTCACAACCGATATGCGAAATCATCCGTATATTGTTTGTATCAACATGTCCTCCAGACGTCTTAAGAGAAGGCGCTTGATTGCCGACAATACTGATAGCTTGATTACTTCCATACATGCTTAGCGAGAACTCATCACTCGTCAAAAATCTCTTATTAACAGACAAAAAATCAAAAGAATGATCTGCATAACTACGATTGGTCGTAATCGGAACACCATATGCCGACTTTGCATTTATACCTGCCCCTGATTGAAGATAAATATCAACTCAAACATGATGCTACGGATTGTAAACCATCCCTTCTGGACTACTACGCGGTCGGTGATTGAGACACCAAACAGAATTGGGCAAGATATCCCCCGCTTGATAACCCGATAAGAGATGGCCTTCAATCTCACCAACATCCGCACAAAGCGTATGAAATCCGCCAATCTTTTCAGAATTATCCTCTGTATAGCCATTAGGAGCTGTCGGATTTTGCGAAATTTCAAAGGATATCTCATTCGTCTGATCTTTTAGAGTGATATATATATAATAATCCTTTCCTGCTTCAAGATCTTCGTCAAAAGTCATCCTTCCACGCCTTGGAATGCGGTAAAAGATGGACCTATCCCCATTCTCACCACCACGATAAAAGCGAAAACACGCCCCTTCATTGATCACAAGACCTTTTCTATTGTGTGAATCCGCTTCCAAAATTCTGTCAGGTTGATTAAAACGCACATCCTCTAAAAAATTAGTGGAAAGAGCACTTACCTTACTTTGAAGCTCAGAAAAACTGTCACTGTTCCTCTGTGCCTTCTCTTGAACTTCTGTCAATGCACTCTTCGCTTCTTCCGCTAACACTTTTGCCTCAGAGGCGGCTGTATTCGCAGAATTTGTCGTTGCTGTCACCGTGTCTAATGGACTCTTGACCTCTCCAAGCCCTTGCTTCGTCGTATCAGCTTCTTCCTTTGCTTGCTCCGCAACACTCTTCGCTTCTTCCGCTGTTGTCTTCGCAGTCTCAGCTACTTCCTTGGCTTCTACAACCAAAGGTTCTACCTTACTGCCTTAGCCTGTGCTGCTTCACAAATGATCAGATCAAATTCTGGTAAACGGTATTTCTTTTGCGCATTTTCAATCACTTGGATTGATTGGTAAGGAGCAAACACCTCAGTCATTGCATTTGCTAAGACTTTATTTTTTTTCAAAGCTTTTAAGCATCAGTTGGTAGCTGATAGAGCCAAGATCTGAGACATCGAGTTCGACAACAGCATCTTTGTTTTACGACGCTTGCCAACTTATGTATCAGAACACACCGCAAAGAAACGCAATGACACTTCTGTATAGAGTGTCCATTCTCTTATCGTTTGTGACATCAAAGCCAGAGAAGGCACGAAAAACAAAACACGCTTGCCAGTTCCGGCTATTTGTTCTGCTATCTTAAAGCTGGTAAAAATCTTCCCCACTCCACATACCACAATAAGTTTGCCGCGATCTGCTTCTTTTAAACCCTCACAGACTTTCTCATACTTTTGGATTTGTTAAAAAGTTATCCCTAATTGGTGCTCTAATTGCTTTTGCAACATTCCCAGCATTGTTTTTTGAAAGCGAATTTATTGCCTATAGAAATGTCGTTAAAATGTAGCTTTTTGGTTTTCACTTTTAAGCTCCCCCCGCGGAGTACGGTGCGAACACCCTCGCATTAATATTCCGAAAGTCTGAAAGTACTTAGTTTGAATCCGCTTTTTTGCTTTTAGTGCTCATCGCACCTAGACATAGAAAAAAATTCCATAATTCCGAGACACCAACAGAGTAGGCTCATTTTTATGATCAAACTTTAGGGCTTTCAGACCCTACTGATCGCTGCATAGACGACCAAAACTACCCCTTAAATAATAAAGTAATTTCAGGAAACTGGCAATTAAAATTAAAGTAATCTCAAAGACTATAAGATTGGATACTCTTCAAAAGAGAGCCAATGCGAAGAACTGTCATCATGGTTAGTCATCACCCCACACAATGCTTCTTTTTCAGAAACCGCACAACGAGATATAAGAAAAAATGTTGTTTGCAAAGTTCTCTCTTGCCTATACAAAGAGAAAATGAAAAATTTGGAGGGCGCCCTATGATAAATGACATTTACTGTGTTGGACGCAATTATGTTGAACATATTCATGAACTAGGCAATGTTGTTGAAGATGAACCTGTTATCTTTAGCAAGCCAAAAAGTTCACTCGTTTTAGGCAATGAAATTTATCTCCCTGATTTTTCAAAAGAAATACATTTTGAAACTGAAATTGTGCTCAAAATCTCAAAGGACGCTTTCATGATCATGGAGGAAGAAGCAGAAGAATGCTATGATGCCGTAGCAATAGGTCTTGATCTCACCGCGCGGGATTTGCAAACAAAACTGAAAGAAAAAAAGCTTCCTTGGCTTTTATCGAAAGGATTTAAAGGCGCTGCATACGTCTCTGACTTCATAAACAAAGAAAAAATAAACACACCAATCACCTTTGCAATGAAGTTGAATGGCGAAACAAGGCAAGTTGGCAATACGAAAAATATGATCTTTAGCTTTGAGAAGATAATCTCATTTTTAAGTCACTACATTCAGCTAAGACGTGGTGATCTCATATACACAGGCACTCCACAGGGTGTCGGAAAACTTTCTCAGTTTGACAGAATAGAATTGTATCTCGAAAATCAATTAATTTCAGAGCTAAAAGTAAAATGAATCATCAAATACTGACCTTTTTCATTGTTTCATTTTTTTTAGTCATCTCACTGGGACCGAATATGGCCCTTATCATAGATAATGCAACGCGACTTGAAAAAAAACGCATTTACGAATGTTTTAGGATTGTATACCGCAACATATGTGCATGGGACATTTTCCATATTGGGTGTATCAACGCTCATTCTCAATAACAAAACGCTGTTTTTTTAGTAAAACTCATGGGAAGCTGCTATTTATTATATATGGGCTTTAAATCGATTAAATCTGGAATACACAGCTTAAATTTAAAAGAAAGAAGTTCAACGAATGAAAAGCATGCTACGAGTGAAACAAAGCTTTTAACCAGCTATATGGACGTTTTTTTGACACAAATACTAAACCCCAAAGTATCTATATTTTACATAGCAGCTTTTCCAAAATTCTTAGCTTCTGGAGGTAGCATTAAAAAAGGTTTTGAACTTGTCACAATACATTCTTTCAACATCTTTGCATGGTTTACTTTAATGACCATTTTTATATCATTTGCCAGTACCACCTTAAAAAAGCAGCGGGTAAAAGGCTCGATTAACATTGCGACAGGAACAGTTTTATCTCTGTTTTCTTTTTTCATTTTCTTTGGATAGTTTTATCTTTTGATAACAAATTCTAAAGTTAATAGAGCAATCTTTTCCTGATTCTGTCTCTCACTATGAATAGCTCAATCTCTAACAGAACTTATAGAACTACCAGTTCTTTCCCATTTTCTCCGAAGAATTGAATTACGCTGCATTTCAGTATTATAGCATAAAGACGTTTTGTATAAAGAATTCGAATTTCTCTCAACATTTTATCAAGTGTTATCAATATCTAAAGGGACATCTTATTCACCACTTTAAAAGAAAGAACTATGGTAGCTCTCTTTTCCTCTGTAAAACAAAAATAATCCCTTCTCACTTATGATAGCACCATACAAACAAAAAAATGATTTTAAAAATCATTTTAATTTTCCATTAAAAATTATTTCTTAAACTAAGATGAGAACTCTCGAGTGCTATTTGAGCAAAAAGTAAAACTCTCACCATTATGAATAATAATAAATAATGCACTGATTACAAATAATAAGTTTCAAAAAATTATAAAAACTCCTGACAACTTTCTGAAATAATTTTAAAAGCCCCACGTCTTTTAATGAACAATCTATTTGTTATTAATAACAATAAAAAGCTCCCTATTCAAATATCTGTTACGTTATTTAAGAGGACAACATTCTCTTTTTTCAAAAGCATATTCTTTTCTTTATCCACACAAAATCATAAAAAACGTTTTTTTCCTTTACACCTCATTTATATCATGCTTCGATACGAAATAATGCTTTTTTAGTGTAATTTAATCTCAAAATAATTAAAGGGAACCCCCAAAAAATGAGCTACAAACAAAATTTAAAAGATAATTCTCAGAATAAGTTGCAGCGTGGACTACACAACCGACATGTACAACTTATAGCCATTGGTGGTGCTATTGGAACAGGTCTCTTCATGGGGGCAGGAAAAACAATTAGTGTAGCAGGTCCTTCCATCATACTCGTTTATGCTATTATCGGTTTTGCTCTATACTTTGTCATGCGTGCTATGGGAGAATTGTTGCTTTCTAATTCACAATACCGATCTCTTATTGATTTTTCAACCGATATGCTAGGACCGGGAATCGCTTTCTTTGTTGGCTGGAGCTATTGGTTGAGCTGGGTTGTAACTGGAGCTGCTGACATTATTGCCATCATCACTTATATGAACTTTTGGTGGCCAACACTCAATCCATGGTTTACCGTTTTTACCTGCATTAGTGTCTTTTTAATCTTTAACCTCTTTGCCGTGAAACTATTCGGTGAACTTGAATTCTGGTTTGGTCTTATCAAAGTCGTCGCAATTTTAGCATTAATTGTTGTGGGATTTTATATGATCGTTACGGGCTTTACCTCTCCCAATGGTACAGTTGCTTCTCTCAATCACGTATGGAACGATGGCAATATCTTTCCGCGAGGAATGACAGGTTTTTTTGCTGGATTTCAAATTGCCATTTTTTCTTTTGTTGGTATAGAAATTGCTGGAACAACCGCTGCTGAAGTAAAAGAACCTAAAAAAGTTCTCCCCAAAGCAATTAATGCAATACCGGTCCGTATTGTACTCTTTTACATTTTTTCTCTCGCTGTAATTATGTCTGTCACACCTTGGGATCAAATTGTTCCAGATAAAAGCCCCTTTGTCTCGATGTTTTGGCTTGCAGGCATTCCGATAGCTGCTGGCTTGGTGAACTTTGTCGTTATCACCTCAGCTGCCTCTTCAGCAAATAGTGGTATTTTTTCTACCAGCCGTATGATATATGGACTTGCAACACAAAAAGGTGCTCCTCCAATTTTAGGTAAACTTTCCAAATACCATGTTCCAGCCAATGCTTTATTCTTTTCCTGCTTATGTATTTTAATAGGGTATACAATTGCCTCACTCTCTCCAAGCCTCATAAGTGCTTTTACAATTGTGACAAGCATTTCAGCTATTGCATTTTTATTCGTATGGTCTGTAATTTTGATTAGCTATATTGTGTATCGTCGCAATCGCCCTCATCTACACACTGAATCCATTTATAAAATGCCAGGAGGTGTTATCATGTGTGGGATAATTTTAGTTTTCTTTGTTTTCATGCTCTATTTGTTGACATTAGAAGCTGATACTCTACTAGCCTTAAAATATAGTATATTCTGGTTTGTTTTCTTAGGTATAATGTATTTTATGTTTGTAAAGAAAAAAATAACTCAAGGTAACAAATAAAGTCTATACATAAAAACATCTCCAAAAAGGGTAATTTTAGTTACCCTTTTTCTACTTAACCTCCTCCCCAAACATCAAAAAACGACGATTCCTACCGGCACCGGTTTGTAAACAATCCGGCTTATTAAGGGGGAATGCTGCTGATCATTTATATGGTTCACCTACATAAGGCTCTATGGGCTAGCCCTGCCCTGAACACTCACCACCCATTCTAAAAATACTTAATGCATAAAATGTTATATGCTTTATATCACTACTCTACACAACAGTATTTTACTGTATAATAGGATGAGAATAAGCTATTCTGTAAAGAATTCTCTATAAAATTCACTGACATTGTTTACTAATAAAACATGAGATTTATCTAAAACTTTTCCCCCTCCAAAAGTTTATATTCAATTTTTTATCAAAATTAAAAATATAGCTTTAAACAGAATATATCTTAATAGCTATCTGCAATAAAAAAAGATTCTATGAAAATATTTTTCTATTTGTAAATAAATTTTAAAGATAACTATTTAAAGATAAACTTTAAATATATTTTTAATATTTTTAATAAAATTTCAGCTATTAAAAAAAATATTTTCTTTATATAAAAAATTTATATATAATAAATTTATAATTTTATTTATATTTTTCTATAATTAGAAATAATATATTAATAAATAATTTAAAATATAAAGATTTTTATATAATATTTTAGTATATAAAAATATATATTAATATAAATTATTATATATAATATATAATAATACTATATATTATAAATTGTATTATATATTATATATAATTTATGTATAAATCATAAAAAATTAAAAAAATATATTATAATTTGCATTATGTTTTATATATATAAAATAATTACTCCATCATTTAATAATGTTTTTGCTTTATTCACATAAAGTCATAGAAAAAAATTCCTTTACTCCTTAACCATAGCGTGTTCCGATAGAAGGAATTACCTTTTTTAGGGTAATTTTTATTTAAAAATAACTAAGGAGAACTCCCCAAAAATGAACAAACAAAATTTAGAAAAAAAACCTAAGAAGAAATTGCAACGTGGACTACATAACCGACACATACAACTTATAGCCCTTGGTGGAGCGATTGGAACAGGTCTCTTCATGGGATCAGGAAAAACAATCAGTGTAGCAGGACCTTCGATTCTACTCGTTTATGCAATTATTGGTTGTGCTCTATACTTTGTCATGCGTGCTATGGGAGAGTTATTGCTTTCTAATACACAATATCGATCTTTTATTGACTTCTCAACCGATCTTCTAGGACCGTGTGCTGGATTCTTTATCGGCTGGACATATTGGTTGTGTTGGATTGTCACTGGAACTGCTGAAATTATTGCGATTGTCACTTATACACACTTTTGGTGGCCTGAACTCAATCCATGGATTCCTGTTATAATTGGTCTTATGTCCTTTTTAATTCTTAACCTCGTTGCCGTAAAACTATTTGGCGAACTTGAGTTTTGGTTTGGTTTTATAAAAATCGTAGCAATTCTAGTCTTAATTGTTGTAGGATTTTATATGATCTTTACCGGTTTTGTCTCTCCAAACGGTACAGTTGCTTCTCTTAGCCATATATGGAACGGTGGGAATATTTTTCCGCGAGGAATTACAGGCTTTTTTGCTGGATTTCAAATTGTTATTTTTGCTTTTGTTGGCATTGAACTCGCTGGAACAGCTGCTGCTGAAGTAAAAGAGCCTCAAAAAGCTTTACCACAGGCTGTTAATTCAATACCAATCCGCATTGTATTCTTTTATATATTCTCTCTTCTTGTGATTATGTCTGTGACGCCGTGGGATCAAATCAGTCCAGAAAAAAGCCCATTTGTAACAATGTATGCACTTATTGGTATTCCAACTGCTGCAGGTTTGATGAACTTTGTTGTCCTCACAGCTGCCGCATCTTCAGCAAATAGTGGAATTTTTTCTACCAGCCGTATGATATATGGGCTAGCAACACAAAAAGGTGCTCCTAAATTTTTAGGAAAACTTTCTCGTAACCACGTTCCAGCCAACGCATTATTCTTTTCATGTTTATGCATCTTATTTGGTTATGCCGTTGTATCGTTATCTCAAACACTCATAGCTGCTTTTACAATTGTTACGACAATTGCCGCAACTTTGTTTATATTTGTATGGTCTATCATTTTGATCAGCTATATCGTCTATCGCCGCAATCGTCCTCTCCAGCATACTGTCTCTCCTTATAAAATGCCAGGAGGTGTTGTTATGTGTTGGGCGCTTCTTGTTTTCTTTGCATTCATTATCTATTTATTATCATTAGAAGCTGATACTGCCATAGCTTTAAAATACACTCCAGCATGGTTCATATTTTTAGGAATTGTATACTTTCTTTTTGGGAAAAAGAATTATGCAAAAAATTAAAAAATAAAGCTTATGTTTCCAAAAACATATAAAAAAGGGTAACTAAAGTTACCCTTTTTTTGATATTTATCTATAAAATTATAAAAGCTATTGACAAAATATCTCTGTAGAAGCTTCAATTACGCTCTTTATCAACCAAAGCATTCGATTTTATCCAAGGCATCATAGAACGAAGTTTTTTACCAACTTCTTCAATAGGATGATTATCATTTAAACGCCGCATACTTTTAAAATGAGCAGCACCAGCTTTATATTCTTGAATCCAATTCGATGTAAATTTACCCGTTTGAATATCTTTCAATATACGTTTCATTTCTGCTCTAGTTTTATCCGTAATCACACGTGGACCAGACATATATTCACCCCATTCAGCTGTATTAGAAATCGAATAATTCATATTTGCAATGCCCCCTTCATACATGAGATCAACAATCAGTTTCACTTCATGTAAACACTCAAAATAAGCCATTTCTGGTGCATAACCTGCTTCCGTTAGCGTTTCATAACCGGCTCGAATCAATTCAACAAGACCACCACAAAGAACCGCTTGTTCACCAAAAAGATCAGTTTCGCACTCTTCTTTAAATGTTGTTTCAATCACCCCAGCACGTCCACCACCAAGTCCACATGCATAAGATAATGCTACATTATGTGCATGCCCTGAAGCATCTTGCGCCACCGCTATTAAGCAAGGAACACCACACCCCCGTTGGTATTCATGACGAACTGTATGCCCTGGACCTTTAGGAGCAATCATCACAATATCAACGTTTTTTTTAGGTTCAATCAAGCCAAAATGAATGCTCAAACCATGGGCAAAAGCAATTGCTGCCCCATCACGTAAATGGTCATGAATATGCTCTTTATAAATATCAGCTTGCAATTCATCTGGTGTTGCCATCATAATGAGATCTGCCCATTTTGCTGCTTCAGCAACACTCACCACTTCAAAACCATCGGCTGTAGCCTTTTTAACTGTTTCCGACCCTGAACGCAAAGCTATTTGTACATTTTTAACACCGGAATCTTTCAAATTTAAAGCATGCGCACGCCCTTGAGAACCATAACCAACAATGGCTACTTTTTTCCCTTTAATGAGATTAACATCCGCATCACGATCATAATAAACACGCATAAAAACACTTCCTTCTTTCTCTATTTAAACTGGATTTCAGATTACTTATTTATTCAATAAGAAACATTATCTTCAGTGCATCACACACTATAAAGACAAAAAACGCTGCTTATAAGAACAGAGCAATTGAATAAGCTTTTAAAGTTTACATATTGTATAGAAAAAACTGTGGTCCCCAAACATTCCAAAAACATATACGGATCCCCAAATACACTTCAACTGCTTCTCTAAAAGAACGATATATTACATAAAACAAGATTTCTAAAGAAAATATACCTGCTAATACTCTACTCTTCTATTGCGTATATTGCGCAACAAAACATTATATCCTAAAAATTAAAATACAACATACAATTCTTAACATGAACCAAATCAATACGGATAGCAAGAAAAATTACAAAATAACAAGTATTGTTTTAATACAACCTTCAAAAGCATATACAACAAGATCTTTAGAATAATAGAGAGGATGCTTTTACTTTTTACATTCTTTTAATATCCACGCCTCTCACACGAAGAATCCCCCCATACGGCTATTATGTTATCCATTTATGGCGCCTTATAAAAAAATTTTAATATGCTCAAGCCCTTTTCAAGAATTCCCTATAATAGTGTAAGTTTTATTGCACATCACTCTCTTTACTTCATAAAGCTACAAGTCGATATTATCATTCTATTTAACAGCTCCTATTGCATTAAGCTTATTCATAAGGAGATTTTACGTTATACTATTTACAGATAACCCAAAAATGAGCTCAAATATCAAGAAAATTTATGTATTGATCCATTAAAATCCTACGCACTCCTTTATAATGGAAATACTTTCAAAACCCTATTTCTTCTCCATTCAAAGAAATTATAATAAGAAGATTTTAAAACTTCCTCATAATGGATAGTACAAATAAAAACATCGCATACACTCAAAAACAAAAGATAGAAAGCAACCAATAAATAGAGGAACAATAGAATATTTATAATGCACGATAATAGTGCTATTTATCTCAAACATATATTATGTTCTAAGATAAATTGGCAAACCTCTATAAAAATTTCTTTTCCAATTTTTATAGAGAGAAAAAGATTACGATAATAACCGAATAAAACGCTGAACAGTCTCATGTATTCCATACTCTAATGCATCAGCAATGAGCCCATGGCCAATAGAAACTTCATAAAGCCAAGGAATATTTTTGACAAGAGCAGGAAGATTCATAAGTGTCAGATCATGCCCCGCGTTTATACCTAACTGCAATTCTTTTGCTCTTCTTGCTGCTAAAACAAGTTTATTGAGCTCTTGATCTTGTTTTGTTTTATCCTGAAATGCACCACCGTAAGGTCCCGTGTAAAATTCCACACGATCAGCGCCCATTGTTTTAGCAATATCCAGACCATCGACAGTAGGATTAGCAAAAAGGGATACACGAATCTTTCTGTTTTTTAAATTCTGAATAATAGGTGCTAAAAATTCTGCATCATGAGCAAAATTCCAACCATGATCAGACGTTGACTGATCTGGATCATCAGGAACAAGGGTAATCTGATCCGCATAGTTTTTAGCGATATCCAAAAATTGATCACTGGGATAACCTTCAATATTAAACTCAGCAGTAGGAAAAGTGTTCTTTATTAAACAGTATATATCTGGCAAATCCGCAAAACGAATATGCCTTTCATCAGGGCGTGGATGAACCGTCAAACCTGCTGCTCCAGCAGCAAGCGCTATATGCCCAATATTCGTTATACTTGGCCACGGAAGATTACGTCGATTACGCAAAACAGCAACAGCATTAAGATTAACCGAAAGTTTTACCGCCATACCCATTTCCATTTTTTATAGTGTGTAACAAGATAGAAAAAAGGCATTTTCCATCTGAAACTTAGATGATATACACATTTTTTTCTATCGAACAATCGTTAAACGCTCTGCTGCGCGGGTAATTCCCGTATAAAGCCAGCGCGCATACATATCACGAAATGCAAAACTTTCATCAAACAAAACGACATTATTCCATTGCGAACCTTGCGCCTTATGAACCGTCAATGCATACCCATAATCAAAATCATCATATCGCTTTTTTAATTGCCATGAAATTTCTTGATCAGGGTTTTCAAACGCTGCTTTTAAAAGTTTAATCTTTGCTACCCCACGCTCACTTTCTTCTGGTTTCACAAGAAGATTAATACTTGGTTTAACGGTCTCCTTCTGTGAAGTCATCACCTTCCATAAAGAGCCATTCAACAAACCTTTAATAGGATCATTTCGCAAACACACCAGTTTATCTCCCGCTTGCGGATAATCTGCTGTAAATCCCTTTAACACACGCAAACGCTGATTATAAAGGTGGCGTGTACGATTAATCCCTACCAAGACCTGATCAGCATCCAAAACCAATTGTTGATTGACCTCTTTACGTGTCACAACGCGCGCTTCTCCATAGTCACCATAAGCAATATCGCGTCCTTCACGTACATCCATAGCAAGACGTATAATCGGATTATCGCGCGCTTGCCGATGAATTTCTGAAAGAAGAAAATCTGGTTCCCCATTAGAAAAAAAGCCCCCACCTGATATAGGAGGCAATTGACCTGGATCACCAAGAACAAGAATTGGCGTTCGAAAACTCATTAAATCACGGGCCAATTGTTCATCAACCATTGAGCACTCATCAACAATAATGAGTTTAGCTTGTGTAGCAGCACTTCTTCGATTTAACGTAAATGTTGGAGCAATAGACTTTTTTCCTGTTATTTCATCGGAAACTTCCTCTTCTCCACGTGGACAATAAATTAGCGAATGAATAGTACAAGCATTGCTTGCACCTTTAGAACGCAAAACCTGCGCCGCCTTCCCTGTAAAAGCAGCAAATTGAACAGAACCATCAACTGTCTCTGCAAAATAGCGCGCAAGCGTCGTCTTACCCGTCCCCGCATAGCCAAAAAGGCGAAAAAGAGGAGAACGCCCTTCCCTCAACCACGCGGCAACAGCCTTCAATGCATTATCCTGTTCCCGTGAAAACTGCATAGCTTACCAACATAAGATTTGCATAAAAAAAGCAGTATTTTGAAAAAAACCGACTATCAAGAAAAAATTTTTTATTAAGAATTGCTGACACACGCCCATCTAACAACTTTCGTAGCACAATTATCAATTATTTACCCATTGTTTTTCCAAGATATTGTAACAATCTAAATTTTATCTATACATCGATCTTCTGGGTAACACCTTATACTTATCAAATAAAATATCATTTTTTACAACAGTAACACCAACAATGGAATATGCATATCTTAAATTTAAAATAACACCTCTATACGCTTTTTCTAACCAAAATTTAGAATGAGAAAAAGAGTATTGCAATTGCAAAAACCGCGCTAGAAAAAATGTCCTTAACAGGATAAGAATAATGTCATTTTATGAATACTATTCTACACAATCAATCAGCTTTCTTGCTCATAAAAATTAAAGTACATCCACTATTACGAAATAATCATTAAATATATCAAAAACCTTTTGGTAAAAATAGAAATAGCTCTCAACAAAACGACTTAATCCTACAATGATACACCTATAAGGTTCTTATTTCCCTCTTATCATGATTTTAATAAATTTACTCTTCATGCTACAAATATGTTATATCTCAACGAATAAAGAGAGACATCACGCTTATATGCAGCACGCTTTATCTCGCACAAATATGGAGCTTTGTCTATTTCGACAATAAAATCTGGTTCGTAAGTATGGCCTTTTTAGTAGTCTATTATAAGAAAACTGGAACATGGTTTCAGTCCAGCGTAACACTTCAGGTTCATCCTCTAAAATATGAGAAAAGCACAATTCTCCATCGACTGAGTCAAACTTTTTCTTTTTATCACAATGTTTTAAAGTTTATAAAAACTAATTAATTAATGCTATTCTTATTGCTAGAAATAACAATGAAATCAAGGGGGATAATTTGTTAATAGGCTTGGCGTTATGTCAAAATATCAGTGGTGATATTGCTTTTTGGTTGTTTTAGAAATGAAATAATGAACTCAAATATTGATGAATAAAACAGGAGGTTTAAATTGAAAATATTAATTCCAGATGACTATCAAAAAGCTACCCTAACATTACAGTCTATTACAAAATTAATGAAATCGCATGAAGTGCTGGTTATAAATAATTTAGCTCAAGAATGTGATTTAGAAGATAGGCTCAAAGAGATAGATATTCTGATCTTAATCAGAGAGCGGACTATAGTTGATAGAAATCTTCTCCTGAAACTGCCAAATTTAAAATTAATCTGCCAAACAGGCCCTATAGGTTCACATATTGATATAGAAGCTTGTAGAGACTTAGGAATTGAAATATTAGACGGTGGTGGAGATCCAACTTCTGCTGCTGAATTTGCATGGCTCTTAATTATGTCTGCGCGTAGAAAACTCTGTAAATCTGTATCTGATATGAAAAAAGGACGATGGCAAACAACATTTGGCAACCAAATGAAAGGGGCTACTCTTGGAATATTCGGGTTTGGGCGTATTGGTAAAATGGTTGCTCAATATGCTCAAGCTTTTGGCATGTCCATTTTGGTTTATGGGAGTGAGCGTTCAACGCAAGAAGCAAAAAATTTAGGTTATCATTTTACACATTCAAAAGATGAATTTTTTACACGTCCTGACGTTATATCCGTCCATTTACGTTTAAGCGATAAAACCAGAGAAATCATAAAATTAGATGATCTATTGAACATGAAACCACATGCTATTTTTGTCAACACTGCACGTTCAGCTTTGGTTGAAAAAGGGGCGATAGAAAAAATACTAAGTTTGGAAAACTCAACTTACTTTGCACTGGATGTTTATGAAAGCGAGCCAGTATATGAGAGCAAATTATTGCAATCAGATAGAGTTCTTTGCACACCGCATCTGGGCTATGTGACTGAAGAAAGCTTTGAGAATTATTTTGAAAAAGCTTGCCAAAATATAGCTTCTTTTATAAAGAGCGCTTAATGTCGGCTGAGCCAATGTTTGTAAAATTTATCTTATATCGCTAGCCTATCAAATTTGCATTACACATAACAGCTTATTTCCTTAAATTAAGCATATTTCTTAGCTTTCATATTCATACCAATCGTATTGACAGATTTTTATGTAATCAGCATAAAATACCTCATTTATTGTTGCAATCATTATTAAAAAAAGGCTACTTCATTGGAATACACTTTAATTGGAGGGGGGCTGAGTGAGCAATAATAAATTTATAGAAAAAAATTATTATAGATGGATTGTATTGCTTGTTGCCACGATCGCTCAAGCTTCAGCCTGCTTCTTTGTTCAAGGGATTGGTCCTTTAGCTGAATTTTTTAAGAAGGATTTCTCGCTTAGTGACTCTCAGATAGGTTTACTATCTTCAGCAGCGCAATTCCTACCTATTATTGGGTTACTCATAGCTGGTGAATTACTAGACAAGTTTAACGAGCGCTATATTGTTGGAGTTGGAGCGGTCGGCGTTTCTGTCGCTCTTTTGTTGGGAGCAATCACAGATAACTATATTTCCCTTTTGGTTTGTTTGCTCATTGTAGGGGGATTTTATAGTTCTGCTCAACCTGGTGGCGCTAAATCTGTTTCTGCATGGTTTCCACAATCGCAACGCGGATTTGCAATGGGAATAAGGCAAGCGGGGCTACCATTAGGTGGGGCATTAGCTGGGATGGTTCTTCCTGCGAGTGCGCTTGTCTATGGCATAAAAGATGCGTTTTTGGTCGGTGCCATCGTTTCTTTTTTAGGGGGATGTATCTTTATTATTTTTTATCACGCACCAGCAAAAGTTGTCGCTATCGTTCCAAAAAGCAAGGCAAAAGTTTCGTTCTATGCAAATGTAAAGTCTCGTCTTGCGATGTTAACTGCACCGCATATGAAGAATATTATTTTTTCAGGCGTTTCACTTGTGATCGTTCAATATGTTTTAACCATTTTTATAACGATTTATTTTTATAGAATCCATCAGCTGTCCTTAAATAAAAGTGCTTATTTGTTTTTTGTTTCACAGGCTTCTGATGCCTTAGGAAGAATTATTTTAGCAACGTGAAGTGATCATTGTAGAAAAGGACGATTTTTTCCTGACTTGTTTTGCATGATTGCAGTCGTTTTTGGATTTTTAATATTAATTTGGGGCATGAGTGGATCCATAATTTATTTAACTATTTTATCTGCAATGTATTATCTAAAAAATGCAACGAAATAGCCATTAATGTGAACATATGAATTAAAAAACAAACATCGCGTACAAACAAATTCAAACATAATTGGACACACAACTTATAAAATTTTTTAGATGAACAAATAATAATACACCCTATGTCTTTAAACAAAGAATGAAAATCATAAAATGATCTCTAAGGATAATAGGAACTCTCCACAAAGAAGAGACAGAGATGAGGACTCCAAAGACTTCATCATCACTATCCTTCACCATTTTGTTAACATATTAATTTTATACAAGAATCTTTCCCTCGGAAGAAATAGCATTTGCAATAGCTTCTTCGTTTGCCTCATCGGGTAATAACATCTCATTATGAGCACATCCCGATGGGATCATAGGAAAACAGTTTTCTAAATGATAAACACGACAATCAAAAAGAACAGGCTTATCACTGTCAATCATTTGCTGAATTTTATCATCAAGTTCATCGGGTTTTGAACAATGAATTCCTACGGCTCCATAAGCTTGAGCCAATTTCACAAAGTCAGGCATAGATTCCGTATAAGAATGAGAAAGACGATTACCATGCAGCAATTGCTGCCACTGGCGAACCATCCCCATATACTGATTATTTAAAATAAAAATTTTCACCGGTGTGTCATGCTGAATAGCTGTTGCAAGCTCTTGAATATTCATCTGAATGGAGGCATCACCAGAAATACACACAACAAGCGCATCAGGATGTGCTATTTGAACACCTATAGCAGCAGGTAAACCATACCCCATCGTTCCAAGACCACCAGAAGTCATCCAATGTTTTGGTTCATCAAAATGATAATACTGTGCTGCCCACATCTGATGCTGTCCGACATCCGTTGTAATATAAGCATTCGCATCTTTGGTAAGAGCATAAAGTCGTTCAAGAGCATATTGCGGCATAATGACATCTTTTTTCTCCGCATATGCCAATGAATTACGAGCTTTCCAACGGTTAATTTGCGTCCACCACGCCTCACGGACTTCACTGTTAAACGCTGATTGCTGTATTTTTAAGAGTTGCGTCATATCTCCTAAAACACAAGCCACATCACCAATAATTGGAACTTCTGCTTTTACAATTTTATTGATGGAAGAAGGATCAATATCAATATGAATAATACGCGCATGAGGTGCAAATGCATCAAGGCGCCCCGTGATACGATCATCAAATCGTGCTCCAACAGCTAACATAACATCACAATCATGCATGGCCATATTAGCCTCATAGGTTCCATGCATTCCAAGCATTCCAAGCCAATTTTTACCGGAAGCAGGATAAGAACCAAGTCCCATGAGTGTTGATGTAATCGGAAAATCTCCCAATTGAACCAAATTACGTAAAAGCTGTATAGCTTTCATCCCCGATGAAATAACACCACCACCAGAATAAATAATAGGGCGTTTTGCCTCAACTAAAAGAGAAACGGCAGATTCAATAGCCTTAGTATTCTCTTTCAACGATAGAGAAGAATGCAAAGGATCCTGAACTTGAGGGGCTCTATAAAATCCTGAAGCAAATTGAACATCCTTAGGAATATCAATCAAAACCGGCCCAGGACGACCTGATTGAGCAAGAAAAAAAGCTTCATGAATAATTTCTGCAAGATCATTGACGTTTTTAACCAGCCAGTTACGCTTCGTACAGGGCTTTGTAATACCAACCGTATCAGCTTCTTGAAAGCCATTTGTTCCAATGATCGTTGTCGCTACCTGACCAGAAAAACAAACAAGAGGTATAGAATCCATAAGAGCATCTTGCAAAGGTGTCACAGCATTCGTTGCCCCTGGACCAGAAGTCACAAGCATAACCCCTACCTTTCCAGTACTGCGTGCATAGCCTTCAGCCGCATGCCCTGCAGCTTGTTCATGGCGCACCAAAATATGCTGGAGTGTATCTTGGTGATAAAGAACATCAAAAATAGGCAAAACAGCCCCACCAGGATAACCAAAAATATGTTCAACGCCTTGATCTATAAGAGCCTGAATCACTATTTCAGCACCCGACATTATTTTTCCATCTGCACTCTCTTGCTTTCTTGGATCATTTCTCATTTTTCCCACTCACCTACTTTATAGGACAATAAAAAAGCCCCTAACGGAGCCCATAAAAAAAGCCCCCAAAGGAGCCCATTACACAACACATACTGTATGATTACCCCCCATTATTCCAACGTATAAAATATATAAAAAATTCCTTGTAGACAGATTTTTAATTCCATTGATACCATTCGTCAATAAAAAATTATATTTTCTAAAAAATTTCTTTTTTACGAATTATCTTTTATCTTTCGAAAGTTTCTTTGCAAGGCTCCAGCTCTTTTATCAAAAAGTAAGCATCCATTCTTCATCAAATTGATTACGAAACCATGTCATTTGTCTTTTTGCATATCTCCTCGTTTGTATTTTCACCGCTTCAAGAGCACTCTCAAAGCTTCTATATCCATCCAAATAAGCCATAAACTCAGGTATACCAATAGCCTTCATTGCTGGTAATGAAGGGGAAAGTTTAAGTTTTTTCATAGCCATCACTTCTTCTAAAGCTCCTCTTTCAATCATAGAATCCAAGCGTTTATGAATACGTTCATAAAGCAGAGGACGTGGTGGCATGAGAAGAATTTTTTCGGTCAAATTCGGCGCAATGAGAGGTGTTGTTTTTTGTTTCTGCCACCAACTGAGCGTCTTACCGGTTGCATCATAAACTTCCAAAGCACGGACAATACGCTGTCTATCATGCGAAGAAATTTTTTCAGCAACAACAGCATCAATCTGCAACAACTGGCGATAAAGACTTTCAGGTCCCTCTTTATCAAGCAGCAAACGCCACTTCTGCCGCACAACATCTGGAACATGAGGGATTTCCGAAATCCCCTCTAAAAGAGCACGAAAATAAAGTCCTGTTCCACCAACAAAAATAACTGATCTTAAAGAAAAAGTAGCCAATAGCTTCTCGACATCACATAACCATTGCCCTACTGAATAATTCAAAGTAGGGCTCACATGACCATAAAGATAATGTGGAACAATCGCGGTATCAGCCTCCCTCGGCCGTGCCGTTAAAATATTTAAAACATCATAAACCTGCATTGAATCAGTATTAATAATGAGAGCATTCTTTTCTTGAGCCATTTGCAAGGCAAGTTCTGACTTCCCACTTGCCGTTGGCCCTGCTATCAATGTAATTGTTCTTTGTGCCATGAATAGCAATTTCTCCCAATCAATAACTTATTGCAACATACAGACACCCCCAAAGCCACTGTATTTTCTCTCCATTATCATAGAGTAAATACTTCAAACAAAAATACGAACACAAGTTCTCTTTAATACAAAGAAAATCCTATGAAACTTATAAAAAAGAACAAATGGACTTAATAACTACACCAAAAGAATTTCCAAGCATTTTTGCTATCATAGTTCAATAATAAACTACAGCCATAATCATTCTGTCCATTAGGCCATAAAAAACAAACTCTTTGTCATCCTTCATAAATATAATACTGAGCTTAACCTATATAATCGCTTTATTTTGTCCTATAAAAACAGCCTGCTACGCTGGTTTATAATAAGCGCCTCAAAAACTGTCTTCTTGACGCTCTCTTTTTTATAATTATTTTTTTATCTATCACTAAGAAAGGTACAAATATATATATAATTGATTGAATATAATATAATTTTTCTCCAAGATAACTTTTTCAAATTGAAGTGAAAAAACGTTAACTATAGCACACAAAGTATAATCACAAAGCGCTGAAAGTCCCATTGAATAAAACACTATTTATAACAGCATTTTGCAATTTGAATGAGCATCCCCAATATCATATGATTTCCTCATTTTTTCTCTTCTCATAAAACATCATAGCAATACCATTTACTTGCGCATCACAAGCAAAGATAAAAATAGACTTAAGAAAGGCGTAGCAATATCTCTTATGCAGCATTTTCAAAGTCTAGGTTGTTATAATATTGAGAACTGGAAAATACTATGAAGGCACCAATTTGTACTTTTATTTAACGCAAAAATAGAGCTGCCCAATGGATTTTATATTGCACACCCCATACTCTCTATCGTGAAATGAATTTGAGAAATATTGGACATCACATGCCTAGCTTGCAAAATATCCCATATACTAAAGCTGATAAAAACAAAAAATGAATTTTTCAAATATCAATCCATTAGGATCGTTACGAACCGTAACTCTCCATCTGGACGCGCTACAATAAATAGAGCATTTTTGCGTCCAGCTTCACGTAATTTATGAATACGTTTTTTAGCCTCATCAATTGTTGTGACAGAACTCTGATTGATATCAACAATCACTTCACCAACGCGAATACGCTTTTTATCCGCTGCGCTATTTTGTGCAACAGATGTCACCACTAGTCCTCGAAGTTTATCTGAAATTGAATAACGATGACGCAAATCCTCTGTCAATTCAGATAATGTCATTCCCATAAATTGCATTGTCACGTTTTTCGACAGATCTTGATTTTTTTTATCATCAACTTCTTCTTCTGTATCTTCATTTGGATCTGTTTCAATCAAACGTCCAAGCTTAACTTTTACTGTTTCTTCTTGCCCATTCCGTAAAACAGTAACATCCACCACCTTTCCTTCTGAACTTTCTGCAACTAAACGCGGCAAATCACGTGCATGCTTAATTTTGGAATTACCAAAAGAAAGAATGACATCTCCAGTTTGTAACTGGCTATTATCTACATTATTTTCTTCCGTCTGTTCTATTTTACCAGCCACCAATGCCCCTACAGCATTGTCCAATTTTAAACTTTTTGCAATATCCTCTGTTACGGGCTGAATACGAATCGCCAACCAACCGCGTCTTATTTCTCCAAAATCACGCAATTGATTAATAACAGAAAGAGCCATATCCGATGGAATAGCAAATCCAATACCGATAGATCCTCCCGAAGGTGAAACAATTGCTGTATTAATGCCAATGACTTCACCATTTCTATCAAATAACGGACCACCAGAATTGCCCCGATTAATTGCTGCATCTGTTTGAATAAAATTATCATAGGGACCAGCATTAAGATCACGGTTACGGGCAGAAATAATACCAACCGTCACACTTCCACCAAAACCATAAGGATTACCAATAGCCATAACCCAATCACCAATACGTGCTTTTTCTGAGTCACCAAAACGCACAGCTTTTAATTTTTTACTTCCTGCATCGACTTGAAGCAACGCCAAATCAGTTTTGCTATCCTTTCCAAGAAGCTTTGCCTTTAGTTTTGTACCATCCGTAAAATTAACTTCAATATCATCAGCATCAACAATAACATGATAATTTGTAACAATAATCCCCTTTTGCGCATCAATCACAAAACCAGACCCTAAAGAACGCACCTTTTGAAATTGACTATCTTTTTGAGCATCCTTGGGTGTAAAAAAATCACTAAAATATTCCTCCAGCAATGAATCTTTTGGGATAACGGGTACCGAGGTATTTTCATCCTGTTCTGTTCCTTCAACAGTCTGTGCCGTGGAAATATTCACAACTGTTTCCAAAAGCTCAGAAGCTAAATCAGGAATAGAAAGCAATGCCTTGCTTGTCTCTGCTCCCCAAGACAAACCTGCCCCTGATAGAAACAAAGTCACACAAAAAACAACTCTTGTGATACAAGACTTCAAAAACGTATTTTTACTCACGACACTTCTATCCATGACATGCCTTTAATCAAAGATGCAAAGAGCCCCACTAAATTTATCTACATAAAACCAGCACGGCTCGATACTCTCTACCACTTTTACCATAAAAGAAAATGGTCACAGATCATTCTTTTCATGCAAAATCTCGTATCTGCAATCCATTATTTTATCTATTCTCTTCCGATTTTGGATCAGTTTTACTAATGCCAGTATTCATTGTCGGTAAGAATGCTTTATTTGCCTGCGGCGGATTACGAAAATAGAAAAAGAAATCCTCATTTGGTGAAATCACCATCGGTGTTTTCTCTAAATTCTTGTATTGTTCCATCGCCAACCAAAAATCATAAAAGGACGGATTAGCCTCCCTCGCATTCAATAAAAGACGAATACTTTCAGCTTGACCTTCACCACGGGTAATTTCAGCATCACGCTTTGCCGCTGCTACAATTTCCTCATATTCACGATTAGCTTCTGCTACAATACGATCTCGCTCTTGTTGACCACGAGCACGGATATTTTCCGCAGCAGCTTCACGTTCAGCTGCCATTTGCCGATAGACATCTTCTGAAACAGCATCAGTCAAATCGGTTTTACGAATACGCACATCAACAATGGTAATACCCAACGAACCTGCATCTACAGAAAATTGCTTCTGTACTTCAGCCATCATCGCGCCTCGTTCATCCGATAAGGCTGCTTTAAATTCTCGCTTACCATAAACAGCACGCAAAGCATCAATAAACCGTGGTGCAAGGTTTTCACGTGCCGCAATTTGTGGACGCCCAGAAGCAATGCGCTGTAAGAACAACTTAGGATCTGTAATACGGTAAATAAAGAACGCATCCACTTCATAATACGCACCACCACGAACCTGTACAGATTGTGTAGGAACATCGTAACGCAATAACCGATTATCAACAATGATCATCTTATCGATAAAGGGCGCCTTGAAATAGATTCCAGGATTAGATTCTACCTGAACAATTTGTCCAAAACGCTTAATTGCTACTTGTTGACGAGGATAGACGATAAATACGGACATCCACAAAATCATCAAAACAAACACTATAGCACTAAAAACAAACAAAAAGCGAGATTGCTGCATAATTAATCTCCTCCAGAAATACGAGAATCTAAGAGTAACGCAGGACGCGCTGATGTTGCCTTTACTTTTTCCGACGACTTGCTACGCAACAATTCGTTCAAAGGTAAATAAGGCACGGCTGGAGAATTTGCCTGATCAAGAACCAGCTTATTGGGTGAAGAAAGAATCCGCCCCATCGTCTCCATATAGAGACGGTAGCGCGCAGCTTCTGGTGAAATCGCAGCCTCACGAGCTATGGCCTGAAACCGTTCAGCACGCCCTGTTGCCTCTTCAACCATTTGTGCCTTTTCACCTTTTGCGATTTCCCGTGTGCGTGAAGCTTCACCATTTGCTAAACCAATTTTCGTAAAACGTACACGATTCCCCTCTTCAATCATTCTTCCACGTTCCTGCTCCGCCTGCTGAACAGAATTAAACGCAGCAGCAACCTTTGTCGGAGGAGCAGCTTCACTGATAGACACACGGCTTATTTCAACACCAAGTTGATATTTATCTACAGTCAACTGGATAATCTTTCTAACGTCATTAGCAACTTCTTCTTTCTTGTCACGTAAAACATCATCAACCGGCCGCGAACCAATGACCTCACGCATTGCACTCTCAGCAACTTGGCGAACTGTTCCTTCTTGATCATTCACATTGAATAAAAATTGACTAGGATATGAAATCCGATAGTAAACGGAAAAATTAACATTCACGATATTCTGATCACTCGAAAGCATTAAACCATCACTTTGTTGCACCTGACCAGGCTTCCCACCAATCGCGATTGTTTTTTCCGTTAAAGGTACTTTCATATAGGTCTCAATTGGCCAAAAATGAAAATGCAATCCATCACCAATGATGCCTTCTTTAGGGATGCCAAAACGCAATTCCACTGCTTGCTCATTTTGTTGGACAATATAAAGTGACTGATAGAGCAAAAAACACACAGCAAACAGAAGGAACAAAACAAAAGTTCCTCCTCTACTAAATTGTTTAAACTGATCCTGTCCTTTGCGCAAAATATCATTAAGATTGGGACCATTTTCGCCACCATTACCGCCACCAGAACCAAAAAGATTCTTAGCGGGTGTTTTTTTATCACCACTGTTTTTGGTTTTATCGCCACTCCATGGGCCACCACCATTTTGATTTGTCCAGGGCATTATCACCTCTTTAACTGATTACCACTACTCGAATACCAACCATTTGCTTGATCTTATAGGGTGCCTCTTACCTCATTACAATACAACTGATAACCCCTTCCGCTTTATATTACAAAAAATTATTTCCGCTCATAAACAACAAAACGTGTCGGATGACTATCTTTATCCCCTTTTGGAATATCTTGTGTTTGCACAATAGTCCACTTTTCTTTATCAAAAACAGGAAAAAAACTATCACCTTCTATAGAAGCTAAAACTTCTGTAAGGAATATTTTATCAGCCATATGCAACCCTTGTTGAAAAATTTCACCACCACCAATAATAAAAATTTCCTCTATATTATTTTGAGAAGCAACATTTGTTGCAAAAAAACAAGCTTGCGATAAAGAGTGAGCAACAACAGCCCCTTCAGCACAAAAGGTACAATCACGCGTAATGACGATATTTGTACGCCCTGGTAAAGGCCTTCCGATAGAATCCCAAGTTTTTCGCCCCATAATAATGGGCTTACCCAATGTCAAAGCTTTAAAGCGTTGCAAATCCGTTGATAAATGCCACGGCATTGCACCTTCACGACCGATAACACCATTTTCTGCAACAGCAGCAATGAAACAAATGGAAATCGTCATATTGCTACCGGCGCTTTAATATGGGGATGTGCTTTATAATTAAGCAATTCAAAATCCTCAAATTTAAAAGAAAAAAGATCTGTTACCGCTGGATTTATGCGCATAGATGGCAAAGTATTTGGTATACGAGACAATTGATATTGTGCCTGTTCAAAATGATTAGAATAAAGATGAACATCCCCCAAAGTATGAATAAAATCCCCTACTTTAAGACCGCTTACTTGCGCAATCATCATTGTTAACAATGCGTAAGACGCAATATTGAACGGAACACCTAAGAAAATATCCGCCGAACGCTGATAAAGTTGACAGGATAATTTCCCCTCAGCAATGTAAAATTGAAAAAGACAATGACACGGAGGCAACGCCATTTCCTCTATTAATGCAGGATTCCAAGCTGATACAATCAAGCGACGAGAATCTGGCGTTTCCTTAATCATCGTTAAAAGATTGTTAATTTGATCAATATGGCGTCCATCAGGAGCAGGCCAAGAACGCCACTGATAACCATAAACAGGACCAAGATTTCCCTTTTCATCAGCCCACTCGTCCCAAATTGACACGCCATGCTCTTTCAACCAAGCAATATTTGTATCGCCTTTAAGAAACCACAAAAGTTCATAAATAATTGAACGTAAGTGTAGCTTCTTTGTTGTCAACAACGGAAATCCTGCTTGTAAATCAAAGCGCATCTGATACCCAAAGATAGATCGCGTGCCAACACCCGTTCGATCTGTCCGATCAATACCCTGATTTAAAACATGAGATAAAAGAGCAAGATATGATTTCATGAGGGTATTATGTCCGATTCTTCTTATTATAGAAAATAAAAACTGTAAAATCCGTACAAACGTAATTCAAATCTTTTTCCAAAAACATCTTACACAAGAAATTATCATGATCTAACTAAATTTTTGATGCAAAAGATAAAATACTATAGACAGCTTCTAAGAAAATAACATAAATGAACAAAGATGGATGAACATCAAATAAAGGGATCGACTATGGAAAAACAAGAAGCTTTAAAACCACATGATACAAGAAAACGTATCTGGGCTATCGTGTCCAGTGCATCAGGTAATCTAGTAGAATGGTATGACTTTTATGTTTATTCCTTTACATCTATTTATTTTGCATCACAATTCTTTCCCTCAGATGGCAATGACGTTACGCAACTTTTAAAAGCGGCGGGTGTTTTTGCTATTGGTTTTCTTATGCGCCCAATCGGCGGATGGCTTTTTGGCTTCATTGCCGATCGTTACGGACGCAAACGCTCAATGCTTATCTCTGTTTTTATGATGTGTGGTGGTTCGTTCTTAATCGCCCTACTTCCTACCTATGAAACCATTGGAATGGCAGCAGGAATTCTTTTACTTTTACTCAGAATGCTTCAGGGGCTTTCTGTCGGTGGTGAATATGGTACAACAGCAACTTATATGAGCGAAATCGCCCTCAAAAATCGCCGCGGATTTTTTAGCTCTTTCCAATATACCACACTGATTGGAGGTCAACTTCTAGCCAGTCTCGTTATATTCATTTTAGCGCTTTATCTCACCGAAGATCAGCTAAAAGCGTGGGGCTGGCGTATTCCATTTGCCATTGGTGGATGCGGCGCAATTGTTGCGATTTATCTACGCCGCACACTCCATGAGACAACAACCAAAGAAAGTCGTTCTAGTGCACAAGCTGGTAGTATTCGGGGACTTCTGAGCAACCACCGAAAAGCTTTCTTTCTGGTTATTGGCTTTACAGCTGGAGGATCGCTCACATTCTACACCTATACGACTTACATGCAGAAATATCTGATCACAACCACTGGCTTTGATAAACATACAGCCACAACAATCATGACAGCTGCACTCTTTGTTTTCATGTTACTCCAACCCCTCTTTGGTTCTCTCGCAGATAAAATTGGAACAAGAACTTCTCTCCTTATTTGGAGTGTCTTATCTATTATCTTTACTATTCCTGGACTTAATATGATTGGTAATACTGATAGTACATGGATTGCTTTATCAGTCATTACTGGAATGCTCTGCATTATGAGCTTTTATACATCTATCTCTGGCATTGTAAAATCAGAAATGTTTCCCGCTTCAGTACGAGCAATAGGAGTTGGGCTCTCTTATGCTATTGCCAACGCACTGTTTGGCGGTTCTGCTGAATATGTCGCGCTTGGATTAAAAGATCTTGGATATGAATCTGTCTTCTATTTTTATATAACCGGCATGATGATTATTGCATTCATTTCTGTTCTCTTAATGCCAGATGCTCGCAAAAAAGGGTATTTACAAGGAGACGATATTCATTAACCTTTAATGTTAACAAACAAGGATTTTAACAAAAAAGCCCAGTATTCTGGGCTTTTTTATATTCTTTCCGATAGAAGTTTAAAGCTCACAATTTTTTATCCCTTCAAACACTCTAAAGAAGCAATGTTCCCTCCTGCACACGCCGCTTATAAAAATAAATGGCTTCATATTATGATGTAATAAATACTTCTTTTTCTGAATTTAGTTCACTAAAGATAAAAAACGTTTGATTTATTTTAATATTCCCATTTCCACTCAAAGTCGAAGAAAAGTGATTATCTTTCAAGAGATTTTATCAATAATAAAGACTACACTCATGATTTTGTTTAATACGTTCTTAATGGTACCCCTCATGCAACACAAATCCTTTCATGAAAAATAGAAAATACAATTATATTATGAATTCGCACACTTTTTTGAGAAACATTTCTCAATGTACCCAACTCCATTTCACAACGGCACCCGTGAATGACATAACGTAAAAGCCCCGTAAAA
The DNA here is from genome assembly GCF_042193385.1 of Bartonella sp. TT119HLJHH. Lineage (NCBI taxonomy): Bacteria > Pseudomonadati > Pseudomonadota > Alphaproteobacteria > Hyphomicrobiales > Bartonellaceae > Bartonella > Bartonella sp. TT119HLJHH. The sequence goes on from NZ_JBHILS010000008.1 coordinate 30,551, forward strand.
TATAAACATAGGCATTACTCTCTTTACACTTAATAAAAGTGCAAGCCGCTATTATTATACTATTGGCGAACTCTTAATATTGTACTCCTCCTTAACACTTAAGATCATTCCTAAAAAGTATTTTAAATGATACACCAACCTCGCATGCAATAGTCAATAACATCATTTTACGAAACAACATCAAGCATATAAACTAAAGAGTATCATATCTTCATAAATACTCTGCATATGCAAATAATTCACAATCAAACAAAAAATAATATTTCCTTAAGGATAGTAAAAAGCGTATGATTTACGCAATATAACAACACCATGAGCCCACAACATCACTGATAGCTCTAGAAAAAATCTTTATGTTTCCCTAAAAAATTATCATGCTACAATAGCGTTTTTATAATGCACATCGTAAACAACTTTAAAAAGAAGAAAAGTTATAAATCTAAAAGGGGAATACTTCATGAATAATCAAACAACGTTAGATCCACATGATACAAGGAAACGTATTTTTGCTATTATATCCAGCGCATCAGGAAATCTGGTAGAATGGTACGACTTTTATGCTTACTCCTTTGCATCGGTTTATTTTGCATCACAATTTTTTCCTGAAGATGAAGATATTGTTACACAACTGTTAAAAACGGCAGGAATCTTTTTTATTGGCTTTCTTATGCGTCCAATTGGAGCATGGCTCTTTGGATTCATTGCGGATCGTTATGGACGTAAACGCTCAATGCTTATTTCTGTTTTTATGATGTGTGGTGGCTCTTTTCTCATTGCCATACTTCCCACTTATAAAACCTTGGGAATAACAGCAGCATTCCTTCTCCTTTTTGTCCGTATGTTTCAAGGACTTTCCGTTGGAGGTGAATATGGTACAGCAGCAACTTATATGAGCGAAGTTGCACCCAAAAATCGTCGCGGGCTCTTTGCTTCTTTTCAATATGCAACAACGATCTCAGGTCAACTTCTCGCAAGCTTTATAATATTTATTTTAGCCCTTTACCTTACTGAAGATCAGTTAAAAGCGTGGGGATGGCGTATTCCTTTTGTGATTGGTGGCTTTGGAGCAATCGTTGCAATTTATCTGCGTAGTTTGCTCCATGAAACAACAACCCACAAAAGCCGCTCTGAAAAACATGCTGGTAGTCTTCGAGAACTTTTTCGCAATCATAAAAAAGCTTTCTTTTTGGTTGTTGGCTTTACAGCTGGTGGATCACTCACATTTTATACATACACCACTTATATGCAAAAATATCTGATCACAACCACCGGCTTTGATAAACAAACCGCAACAACGATAATGACTGCCGCCCTCTTTATTTTTGTGCTACTCCAACCCCTTTTTGGTTCCCTAGCCGATAAAATTGGAGCAAGAGCTTCACTCATTAGTTGGGGGGCATTATCCATTATCTGCACCATTCCTGTACTTAAAATGATCGGTAATGCCCATAATCCATGGACAGCACTCTTAATTATTATTGGAATACTCTGTGTTATGAGTTTTTATACGTCCATTGCTGGTATCATAAAAGCAGAATTGTTCCCTGCTTCAATCCGAGCAATTGGTGTTGGATTTGCTTTTGCCATTGGCAACGCACTCTTTGGCGGTTCTGCTGAATATGTAGCGCTTGGATTAAAAAATATGGGATACGAATCTGTTTTCTTTTTTTACATCGTTGGTATGATGGTCATTGCACTCATCTCTATTCTTCTTATGCCCGATATAGATAAAGGAGGATATCTCGATAAGGACGATAGACTTCATTAAACTTATTTTCTGGATAAAAAAGCCCAAGAAATTGGGCTTTTTTTGATCTCCTATCCATCCTAATAAAGAACAAAAATGCTGCCCCGCATTCGTCTTACAAACAACTCAGTTTCTCTTAAGCTGTCTATAGTTACTGCCCTCTTTATATAATTTACTTGATAAGATTCTATAGGCAAGCCCTACCCTAAATATTATCACGATATCTAAAAAACACCTCATACGGAAAACCTTATCTGAGGCTTACCTCCCCCTCCTAAATAATGATGTGTGGTGATACAACAAGATAAGCAAGGACACAAAAATCCCCTCATTATTTAAGCTTTATGAAATGTTTTCAATTTTGGGGCTTTCCATCATAAAGACCATCTCTTCTATGATCTTCCGGTATTATTCCAATAAATGCATTCTTCTCATCAAGTTTAAAGGTATCTTGATCTACTTTTCAATGTTCTCTCCCTTTAAATGCAACGTGATAACTTTTTATTCTATAACACAAGTAAAAATCTTAAAACGAATGACAACATAACTCTAATAAATCATCTTAAAGAGTTTCCCTAAGAAATTATTATAATACAATTGAATTTTTCTGGAAATCATAAACAATTATGTTTAGAAAATATAAAATATAAATCCAAAAGGGGAACAATTCATGAAAAATGAAACAACTTCAGCATCACAGGATGCAAGAAAACGTGTTTTTGCTATTATAGCAAGCGCATCAGGAAATCTCGTAGAATGGTATGATTTTTACGTTTACTCATTTGCATCAATTTATTTTGCATCACAATTCTTTCCCTCCGATGGTGATACGATTACACCACTGTTAAAAACCGCGGGTGTGTTTTTTATTGGCTTTCTTATGCGCCCTATTGGAGCTTGGTTTTTAGGATTTGTCGCCGATCGTTATGGACGTAAACGCTCGATGCTTATATCCATTTTTATGATGTGTGGTGGCTCTTTTTTCATCGCCATACTTCCCACCTATGAAACCTTAGGAATAACATCAGCAATCCTTTTACTTTTAGCTCGGATGATGCAAGGACTTTCAGCGGGTGGTGAATATGGTACAGCAGCCACTTATATGAGCGAAGTTGCTCTCAAAAAACATCGTGGGCTTTTTGCTTCTTTCCAATCAGCCACCCTTATTACAGGTCAACTTCTTGCCAGCTTCATTATATTTATTCTAGCATCTTATCTCTCTGAAGATCAGTTAAAAGCATGGGGATGGCGCATTCCTTTTGTGATTGGTGGTTTCGGGGCAGTGATTGCGATTTATCTGCGTCGTTCTCTCCACGAAACAACCACGAAAGAAAGCCGCTCTCACAAACACTCTGGCAGTCTTAAGGAACTTCTCACCAAGCATACAAGAGCCGTTGTCGTAATTGCATGCTTTGCATCAGGAGGATCACTCACGTTTTACACCTTTACGACTTATATGCAAAAATATCTGATCACAACCACCGGCTTTGATAAACATACCGCAACAACGATTATGACAGCTGTACTATTCATTTTCATCCTATTCCAACCCATAGCTGGTATCATAGCCGATAAAATTGGAACAAAAACTTTACTTATCATTTGGAGTATACTCTCTGTCATCTTTACATTTCCTGGACTCTGGATAATCGGTAATACGCATAGTATATGGATTGCCTTTTCCGTCATTATTGGCTTGCTCTTCATTATGAGCATGTATACATCCATCTCTGGTGTCGTAAAATCAGCAATGTTTCCCTCTTCAATACGCGCATTAGGCGTTAGCATCTCTCATGCCATTGGTAACGCCTTATTTGGTGGTTCTGCTGAATACGTTGCGCTTGGATTAAAAAAGTACGGTCATGAATCACTCTTTTATTTTTATATAACCGTCGTGATGATCATGGCATTCATTGCTCTTCTCTTTGTCCCGAGTATGCGTAAAGGAGGCTACCTCCAAGAAGATGAAAAACATTAACCCTTTTTATCAACGAAAAAGCCCAAGAGATTGGGCTTTTTTATCATTATCGCAAATTTAATATTGTTTAAATTTTATGAAGTGCATTAAGGTGCTTAGCAACTAGATAATAAAAAGTCAGTCGACTTTTTCTACGCTCTCCAGACATCATCTCAGCCACTTTTGAAACAGCCATTTTAGCACTCTTCTCATCGGCTTCTAAAACATCTTGAACCCATTTTTCAACACGTTCTAACTCTTTTGGATCCGATGTAGCAACAAGCGCTGCATCCTGCTTTTTCATCACTAAAGCTAAACGACGGCTAAGTCGTTCTATTGCTGCTTCATCGGGATTTGAATCATATAGTTTAATATCTGCTAAATTATTTGTCATTTTGCATCATCTCCTCTCCAAAAATGAGCGGTCTATACTTTATAGCCGCCTCGTATAGCTCCATAAATAATTAGAGGATTAAAAATATTAACAACCCCCCCTTTTCCTAAGACTGTTCTTCATCTATATTTAGAGGGCTGGTTTACCAGCTATGGTAATAAATGGACGGTGAAATAAACCTATTGGACCCGGGGGCGGTACCCGGCGCCTCCACCAAAATATAAAAAACCAAAGTTATATTTTGGTGGGGGCGAAATAGGATCGACAAGGGTGTAAAGATCGCTCTTTTACTCGGCATTGTACCACCGTTATCGGGCTAAATGAGTAGTTGCAAATGACAACTATGCGGAAGCACGTCTCGCCGCTTAAGGTGGTGTGAATGTTTCAAATTGAGTCTTAAACCGTCGCAGGTTTAAGCGGGGTTCGAAGGCACCTGGCAACAGAAGCCTTCACTTTTTTAAATGTTATTGATTGATCTTTCAGACATTATCAGACATTATTTACCATAGATTTTCGTGTTTTTTCGATTCATTGAGGTACATAGTAGACAAAATATTGCTAGTTTTAAAATACATTCTATTACACAATATCAATACAATCCATTCTGCTACGTGAAATAAAAGGAATAAACTTCGATGGTTAAAGATCAAATCCGTTACGATATTCTCGTTCAGGATGCGCTTCGTGGAGTTATCCGTAAAGTTTTATCGGAAGTTGCCAAAGCAGGTCTTCCGGGAAATCATCATTTTTTTATAACTTTTTTGACAAATGCCCCAGGCGTTAAAATTTCTCCTCGGCTAAAAAATCGCTATCCTGAACAAATGACAATCGTCTTGCAACATCAGTTTAGAGATCTCAGTGTTTCAGAAACAGCCTTCGAAGTAACCCTCTCTTTCAGGGAAATAACGGAAAAACTGGTAATTCCTTTTACTTCCGTTCAGGTCTTTTATGATCCTGTAGCAGCATTTGAAGCAGCATTTGATCTACCCTCAAGTCTGACCTCTGGAGAAAGTGAAAATTCAGAAAACACCTTATCTGCACCCATTACTCTCTCAAACAAACAAAAAAAAGAAAATACGCTCACAAAAGAACAAAATCTCAGTACCAATAAAGAACCTTCAAATAATGATACAAAACAAAGTGCTGATGTTGTCTCTTTAGATTCTTTTCGGAAAAAATAAACTTTCTCATGCCTGAATTAATTAACCTTCGCCAATTTCGAAAACAAAAAAAGCGTACAGAAAAAGCTCTTTGCGCTGAGCAAAATCGTTATCGTTTTGGTCGAACAAAAACTGAAAAACTTTTTGAGCAACAAAAATCTTTAAAAACGCAAAAATTTCTTGATCAAAATCGTTTACGAAATGACGAATAAAGGTAGAAAAATGCACGAAAATAATTCTATCGATTGGTCAAAAGTTATTCCACGAAAAATATCCGTTCGCGTTGATGGGCACGCAACAAGCGTCTCTTTAGAACCACCATTTTTAGATATTCTAAAAGATATAGCCCGCCAAAAAGGACAATCTTTAGCTTTTATTATCACTGATATTGATAGCAAAAGACCACAACAAGTAAATCTCTCGGCCTCGTTACGCGTTTATGCCCTTCAAAGTGTTCTCACCCAACGCCTTTAATGTTTGTGCTTATTTTTTTACGTTCTCTTTCTGTCTGTTCAACTGAAACTGTTGTGACTTTTTAAGAGAAGTTTTTTTAATCTAGAACTTCAATGAAAAAAAGACTACAAAAGAGAGATAATGAGTAATTTTTCTGATCACAACATACCTTTCTTTGAAGAAGATTCCCCTCCAGACCATGATAAAAAGAGCGCTGGTTTTTTCTCCCATACTCTAAAAGAACAAAAGTCATATAACACAGACTATTTAGAACAACTCAATCCAGAACAGCAACAAGCTGTTATGAATACTGAGGGACCTCTTTTAGTTCTTGCAGGTGCTGGTACAGGAAAAACGCGCGTTTTAACAACCCGTATTTCTCACATTTTACGCTCTGGACTTGCCTCTCCTCAGCAAATACTTGCTGTCACTTTCACCAACAAAGCAGCCCGTGAAATGAAAATACGGATTGGTGAACTTATTGGAGAAGTTGTTGAAGGTATGCCTTGGCTTGGAACCTTTCATTCCACTGGAGCTAAAATTTTACGCCGTCACGCAGAGCTTGTTGATTTAAAAAGAAACTTTACAATTCTTGATAGCGACGATGTTCTTCGACTTTTAAAACAGCTTATTCAAGCTGAAGGATTAGACGATAAGCGTTGGCCCGCACGAAACCTTGCCATGATGATTGATTCCTGGAAAAATCAAGGACTTTCACCAAAACATATCTCAAAAAGTGATGCTCATTCCTTTGGTAACGGCATGGGGCGCGAACTTTATCACAGTTATCAAAATCGATTAAAAGATCTTAATGCTTGTGATTTTGGTGACCTTCTACTTCATTCTATCTCTATTTTCCAACATAATCCAGATATTCTTCGCGAATATCATTCTCAATTTCGTTATATTCTTGTCGATGAATATCAAGATACAAATACAGCACAATATCTTTGGCTTCGCCTTTTAGCCCAACATCCTCAAGGTCAACATGTTAATCTTTGTTGTGTTGGCGATGATGATCAATCTATTTATGGATGGCGTGGTGCAAAAGTCGAAAACATATTACGTTTTGAAAAAGATTTTCCTTCTGCTAAAATTATTCGTCTAGAACGCAATTACCGCTCAACATCCCATATTCTCAAAACCGCCTCCCATCTCATTGCGCATAATGAAGAAAGACTGGGAAAAGTCCTTTTTTCTGCTCAAATAAAGAGTGAGGAAGAAAAGGTAAAAATTCATTCAGCATGGGATTCGGCAGAAGAAGCACGAGCAATCGGAGAAGAAATCGAACGCGCACAACAAACCGGTCATGCATTAAATCATATGGCTATATTGGTACGCGCATCATTTCAAATGCGTGAATTTGAAGATCGCTTTGTAACACTTGGCCTTAATTATCGCGTCATTGGTGGTCCTCGTTTTTATGAGCGGATGGAAATACGTGATGCCATGGCTTATTTACGCGTTGTTGTCCAACCCACTGATGATTTAGCTTTTGAGCGTGTTATTAATACACCGAAACGCGGCATAGGAGATGCAACCCTGCGCATTCTTTATGAGAGTGCACGTGCACGTGCTGTTCCTCTCTTTTCTGCTGCCGCTGACATCATTGAAACAGATGAATTAAAGCCTAAGGCGCGCAGTGCGTTACGAAGCCTCATTGAAAACTTCCGCCGCTGGCAAAATATGCTTCAAGACACTCCTCATAGAGAACTTGCCGAGATCGTCCTTGATGATTCTGGTTATACAACCATGTGGTTAGAAGATCGTTCACCAGAGGCTCCTACAAGACTAGAAAATCTTAAAGAAATGATTCGTTCCATGGAACAATTTGAAAATCTTCAAAGTTTTTTGGAACATGTTGCACTCGTTATGGAAACGGAAAATAATGAAAATATGGATGCAGTCAACATCATGACACTTCATTCAGCCAAAGGACTTGAATTTGAAACAGTTTTTCTTCCAGGTTGGGAAGAAGGACTCTTTCCCCACCAGCGCTCATTAGATGAAGGTGGACGTTCAGGATTAGAAGAAGAACGGCGTCTTGCTTACGTAGGTCTAACAAGAGCAAAAAAATATTTGCATATATGGTTTGTATCGAATCGAAGAATTCATGGACTTTGGCAACCTGCTCTTCCCTCCCGTTTTCTAGATGAATTACCAGCAGAACATATAGAAGTTGTAGAAATGGAAACATCTTATGGTGGTTATGGAAAATCTTCCTTTCAATATCACGATTCCTTTTATACTGACTATGCAACACCAAGACAAAAGCGTGCACAAAAAAACAAGAATATTGAAGGGAAAGTTATCTCTCAATCAATCTCTCATGCACCATCAGATTTTTCTGTCAATGATCGGATTTTTCACATAAAATTTGGCTATGGTTATATTACAGCAATAGACGATCATAAATTGACAATAATGTTCGAAAAAGCCGGAGAAAAGCGTGTACTAGACAATTTTGTAAACAAAGCTTAATTACAAGTAAACCACGATCAGTTTTTTCAAGAAACCACTTTGTTTTATTCTGACTATCATTTCCATTTACGAACAAAGGCTTCAATGGGCAAATTTTGCATATCAGGCAATGCGTCATGAATTTTATCAAGTGGCCAATCCCACCAAGCCATATCTAAAAGGCATTCTATCACATGATTGGGAAACCGCATCCGCAATCGCTTAGCAGGCACCCCAACGACAATCGTATAAGGCATAACATCTTTCGTTATAACAGCGTTCGCGCCAATGATAGCGCCATGACCAATTGTCACTCCAGGCATAATAACCGCACCATGTCCAATCCACACATCATGCCCAATAATAACACGTTTTGCACAACGCCTTTCACGAAAACCACTGTCTAATGCCATATAACGAAAATATTCGTTTGGACGATAGGTTATTTTATGCGTTGAAACACGCTCCATGGGATGCTCCAACGCATTCACACGGACATGAGATGCAATAGAACAAAAACGACCAATATCGCTGTAAATAGCCTCACTGTTACGTTCTAAATAAGAAAAATCTCCAACTATTACATCACGCAAAACTACCCGCTCATTAATTTCCACATAGCGCCCTAATTTACAACCATGCAGCCGTGCTGTCGTATGGATACGAGGTTTACTTTCATGAAATCGAAGATCGTTTTCAATATTCATTATTGCCTTCCATCAATTGTTTCATCAATAGATATGGAAAGACATACCAACCAAACCAATAAAATCAACCGTGAAACAAACATTGCAAAACAAACCAGCCAATGCTAGAATTTTTTGACACTTTTAAAAGAGACAAACTATGAAAAATGTACTCCGCATTTTAGGGCTAACAGTTATATTTCTTACGGGGATTTTTATTTATGATGCATTTATAAATAAGCCTTTAGGTGATAACTTTACGCTCACTGATTCAAATGGAAAAACGATTACCGAAGCTGATATTCGAAATAAGCCTTCAATAATTTTCTTCGGTTTTACAATGTGTCCTGAAAGCTGCCCTACCACACTGATGAATCTTGATCGATGGCTTACAGCCCTTGGACCACAAGCGGATAAGTTAGGAATATGGTTTGTGACTGTTGACCCCGAACGTGATACACCAGAAATACTCCATAATTATCTCAGTAATTTTAACAATAAAATCATTGGCATTAGCGGAGCTCCTGATAAAGTTCATAAAATGGTCAATTCTTTCAACATTGTTGCTGAAAAAGTCCCTGGGGAAGATGGAAACTATACTTATAACCATACGGCAGCAATTTTTTTACTCAAAAAAGGCGGAAAGTTAGCAGGTGTTATCCGTTATGATACGAAAGAAAGCGATAGCGAATTAAAAGATGAAATCGCCATTGAACGGTTAAAAAAACTCATCTTAAACTAAAAAAACCGATCAAAAGAAAGAACAGCATGTCGCAACAAATTCGCCTCTATTGTACTGCTTCTAAAAATGAAGCAGAACAATTTTATACCCTCATAGAAACAGCTTTTGACGAAGAAGGATATCCTCTTGCTCTTGTAGAGATAGACGAAAAAAATGCTATATATGAACTTTCTCTATATGTTGATCAAGACAATCAGGAGCACGCATTGAAACGTTTTGCAAGCGTTCTCTCTATAGATTTTGATAAAATTAATATAGAAGTTTTACCCAATATTGATTGGGTACAAAAAAGCCTAGAGGGACTAAAACCTATACATGCAGGTCCTTTTTTCCTTCATGGAAGTCACCACCGAAACACCATTCCAGCAAATGTTCTCCCTATTGAAATTGAAGCGAATCAAGCCTTTGGAACTGGGCATCATGGAACAACAGCCGGTTGTTTGGAAATGATTGCCAAAGTAATGAAACACGAAAATCCACAAAATGCCCTTGATCTTGGAACTGGCAGTGGAGTCTTAGCCATTGGCATAGCAATGCTCAAGCCCATTACTATTCTCGCCTCCGATATTGATCCTATTGCTATTCAAGTTGCACAACATAATATCGAGCTTAATGGCGTAAAAGAGTATATTACAGCGGTTACTGCAACAGGTTTTATGCATGAACACATTGCAACACGAGCCCCTTTTGATCTCATTGTTGCCAATATTCTTGCCAATCCTCTCATTGAACTTGCGCAAGAAATGGTAAAAGCCCTTAAAAAAGGAGGATCACTTATACTCTCTGGAATTCTTGAAGAGCAACACGCCCATGTTTTAGATATTTATATAAAACAAGGACTGAAGCATATCGAAACATACCACCGGCAAGGATGGGTAACGATACATCTAAAATAAATGAAAAGGACGTTGTTATGTATCAATCTTTTGAGGCGACAACAAATCCCACGCATGCTGCAAAACGCATTGCCTCCCTTCGTAAAGAACTTGATCGCCTTGGGATCGATGGTTTTCTTGTTCCACGGTGCGATGAACATCAAGGAGAATATGTCCCCCCTCATGCTCAACGTCTTAGCTGGCTAACCGGCTTTACTGGTTCAGCTGGGATTGCCCTCATTTTAAAAAACAAAGCCATTATATTCACAGATGGACGCTATAAACTTCAAGTCCGCCAACAAACTGATCCTCATATTTTTGATTATGAAGATCTAATAATCTTCCCTCCTTCACAATGGCTTGAAACAAATGGAAAAAAACTTTCTATTGGCTTTGACCCATGGCTTCACACCATTACTGCTATCGATATATTGAAAAACGCATTAGAAAATAAAGCCGGCGGGACACTTGTAGAAGTTCAACATAATCCCATTGATTTGCTCTGGCATGATCAACCAAAATTACCGCAATCTGCCCTATCAGTTCATCCTCTCAAATATGCAGGATGCAGTTCAGATGAAAAGTTGGCATTGATTTGCAGATATATACAAAAAGCCAATGCAGATGCCTTTATTTTTACAGACCCCTCTTCCATTGCATGGACATTTAATATACGGGGCAATGATGTTTCCAATACACCTTTTTCCCTTTGTTTTGCTCTCATTCCACTTAATGAAACACCAGTCTTATTCATTAACAGCAAAAAACTTGGTGTAGAACAGAAACAATATCTGGAACGTTATGCAAAATTATATGAACCAGAACAGCTTGTTCCCAAGATCAAAGAGTATATTCAAAAAGGGACAGTGTTTGCCTTAGATCCACAACTAACATGCGAAAAATTACGCACTATCATTAAAGAAGAAAACAGCTCTTTCATCACGCTTACCGACCCTGCTGCTCTACCACGTGCTATTAAGAATGACACAGAACTCAATGGCGCACGCAAAGCGCATCTACGCGATGGTGTTGCCCTAACCCGTTTTTTTTCTTGGTTAGATAAACAAATACCAGAGTCAATAAATGAAGTTTCTGCTGCTCAAAAATTAGAAGAATTTCGCATAAATACAGCAAAAGAAATGGGAGAAAAACTTAAAGATCTTTCTTTTGATACAATCTCAGCAACAGGAGCAAATGGTGCCATTATTCATTATCGTGTAACAACGCAAACAAATAAACAACTCAAAGCCGGTGAACTTTATCTTGTTGATTCAGGTGGACAATATCGTGATGGCACGACTGATGTCACACGCACCGTAGCAATCGGCAATATTGGAGAAGAAGAAAAACGCTGTTTTACGCTTGTCCTCAAAGGCATGATTGCGCTTTCAACTATCAGATTTCCAAAAGGCACACGTGGACAAGACATTGATGCTCTTGCACGCATTGCATTATGGAAAGCTGGTTTTGATTATGCCCATGGCACGGGTCATGGTGTTGGATCTTATCTTTCTGTCCATGAAGGACCGCAAAATATTTCCCGCAAAGGGTGCCAAGAACTCATCCCCGGTATGATTCTTTCAAACGAACCAGGCTATTACCGCGAAGGCGCTTTTGGTATCCGTCTTGAAAATTTGATGATTGTGCAGGCAGCACAAAAAATTGATGGTGGAGATATAGAAATGCTCTCGTTCGAAACACTCACACATTGCCCCATTGATCGACGGTTAATCCTTCCAGAGCTTTTGACACAAGAAGAACGACAATGGCTTAATGATTACCATGCACATGTTTATCAGGTTAATGCACCTTACTTGAACGAAGAAGATAAAAAATGGGCAAAAGAGGCAACAATGCCCCTTTAAATCAAGCAACCTATAACTTTTACCCTTTCTACAAAAACAGCACCGTCTTTTTTTAGAGAAAAATATGTACTTGCGTCAGGAAATACAAAAAATATTTCTACAAGATACTTCACGTTTTTTCTGATATGGCAAACACTGACCTAGGTGAAGCAAAGTGAGATACGCCTGCACGTGGTAATGCTTATTTTGGGTATTACCATCTAGACACTACCATATCCCTAGTTTCTTTATATGGAAACTCTCGTTATATTTTGTAATCCTTCGCATCGTATTTCTAAAACACCTATTATAACCAGCTTATTACGCTGTTTGGATTCAAAAATTCTGCATATTTATTTACAATTTTTACCTTGCTTCACAATGATAATTTATAAATTTTACTAATAATAACCTTGTATATTCTTCATCATAATAGTTTAAGTTTAATATTTAAGTTCAACGTTAATTATTTTAAATAACGTAATAAATATCAAAGTATATGGCGTTCTATGTTTGCAAAAAATAGCCCCTTTATCTCCTTTTTGATTCCATCTCCCCCAAATGTAAGAAAGATAACCACACAAACAGCATATGCATCTTCTAGAAAACATCCTCTAAACATTATGCCCCTCAATCAGCTGTAGCCAAGCCTCTTCATCGATAACCTCAACACCTAATTCTTCAGCTTTAGCTAATTTTGAGCCCGCTCCAAGTCCTGCAACAAGAAGATCTGTTTTTTTAGAAAGTGAACCAGATGTTTTAGCCCCTAATCGCTCTGCCAATGCTTTTGCTTCATCGCGTGACATATGCGCCAAAGTTCCTGTAAAAACAATGATCTTCTCCGCTATTGGTGAAGAATCTGTCATGATAGTTGCCTCATCAAGAGGTGTTACTTCTTCAAGCAAAACAGACAAAACCTCGCGGTTATGTGCTTCTTGATAAAAATCAACAATTGCACTCCCTACCTGTGGTCCAATTCCTTCAATATTGGTAAGCTCCATCCAAGCCTCATTTCCTTCTTTATTTTCCTGCTCACACGGCATAAGTGCTTCCATAGCCGCAGTTTCAAAAGCTGTATAATTTTGATAAGCACGGGCAAGACGACGTGCATTGACCTCTCCCACATGGCGAATTCCTAATGCAAATAAAAAACGGCTCAAAGGAATTTCTCGGCGCGCATTAATGGCATCATACAGTTTCCGAACTGAAACAATACCAAAACCTTCCATATTTTCTAAACGTATCAAAGACCTTTCTTGGCGCCGTTGTAACGTAAAAATATCGGCTGGTGTATGAATACAAAGCGCCTCATCTTGAACATGGAAAAAGAATTCCACTTGTTTTTTCCCAAGTCCTTCAATATCAAAGGCATTGCGTGAAACAAAATGACGAATACGTTCAATCGCTTGTGCAGGACAAATAAGCCCACCGGTGCATCGACGCACGGCTTCTCCTTCTTCGCGAACAGCATGACTCCCACACACGGGACACAGATGAGGAAACACAAAAGTAGAAGCATTTTTTGGACGCTTTGCAGCAACAATATCAACAATTTGAGGAATCACATCACCAGCGCGTTGTACAATCACGGTATCGCCTACACGGATATCACGCCCTTCACGAATGGGCTCTCCTTTATGACCAATTCCCTTAATATAATCCTCATTATGCAAACTGGCATTGGTCACCACCACCCCACCAACAGTAACAGGTGTAAGGCGTGCAACAGGCGTCAAAGCTCCCGTACGACCGACCTGAATGTCAATATCTTCCAAAAGCGCCATTGCTTTTTCTGCTGGAAATTTATGCGCTATTGCCCAACGCGGCGAACGAGCAACAAACCCCAAACGCTTTTGGAGCATCAAATCATTAACCTTATAAACAATACCATCAATATCATAGCTTAAAGAATGACGGCATTCTTCGATATCGTGATAATAGCAAATAATGTCTTCTACAGTCTTAAAGACTTTTGTTAATGGATTGATAACAAAGCCATACTCTTTTAGCTTTTTCATCATCTCCATTTGACTTTCTGCCAATATTTCACTCACCTCACCACAAGCATAAGCAAAAAATTGAAGCTTTCTGCTAGCGGTTATCCGTGAATCAAGCTGACGGAGAGAACCAGCCGCCGCATTTCGAGGGTTGGCGAAGGTTAACTTTCCCTTCTCTTGTTGGCTTATATTAAGAGCTTGGAAATCTTCCCGCCCCATATAAACCTCACCGCGAACCTCAATGATATCAGGAAAATCACCTTGCAAAACTTGTGGAATATCAGCAATTGTTCGGGCATTTGCCGTCACATTTTCACCGACAGTTCCATCCCCACGCGTTGCCGCACGCACAAGCCGCCCCTTTTCGTAGCGCAAAGACAAAGATAAACCATCAATTTTGGGCTCCGCTGTTATTTCCAACATTTGTGTTTCTGGAAATCGTAAAAAACGACGAATACGCTCAACAAATTCACTAACATCTTCAGAGCTAAACGCATTATCAAGTGAAAGCATAGGCTGTGCATGAACAGATTTTTCAAACTTTTCAGAAATTGGTGCCCCAATTTTATGTGAAGGAGAATCAATACGTATAAGCTCTGGAAAAAGAGCTTCAATTTCTGCATTACGACGACGTAAAGCATCGTATTCTGCATCAGAAATTTCAGGCTGATCATCACGATTATAAAGCACATCATGACGTGCAATTTCTTTTGCCAACCACTCTAATTCACTTTCTGCTTCAACAGCTGTGAGATTTTTAACTGCATCTTTGTTCATAAAATCTATTCCAAATTACGAGTTACTGCCATAAGGACTTCCACACGCATCCTCATCAAATGAATCTCAATAAACACAAGCTTTCCAGTATTTTTATCGCTGGCTAATTACCTTTATGCGAGAAGCTTTTGAGCCGCTGCACGTGCTTCTTCAGTAATCTGTTCTCCTGCCAACATACGAGCAATTTCTTCTGCACGTTCATGCTCTTCCATTTTATGAATCGCAGTAACAAAGCGTCCTTTATCATGACTCTCAATTTTTGAAATAAGAAAATGACCATGCGCTTTCGATGCAACCTGTGGAGCATGCGTAATAGCAAAAACTTGGACATGTTCTGATAAGCGTTGCAACCGTTGCCCAATAGCCGCTGCAACAGCCCCCCCAACGCCTGTATCAATTTCATCAAAAATCAGCGTCGGTGCTGATCCTCGATCAGATAAAACAACTTTTAATGCCAGCAAAAAACGGGATAATTCACCGCCAGAAGCCACACTAAGCATCGGCCCAGCACGTGTTCCAGGATTTGTCCGCACCCAATATTCAATACGATCACATCCCTCTGCACTCCGCTTTTCCATATCACTTTGCATTTCAACAATAAATTCAGCCCTCTCTAATTTCAATGCCGGCAACTCAGCCATCACACTTTCAGACAAGTGCTTTGCAACCTCTTGACGTTTTATTGACAACGCTTGTGCTAACATATCATAGTTTTTTTGTGCTTGTCTTGCCTCATCTTCAAAACGTGTCAATATGGTCTGAGCCTCTTCAAAATCAGCCAGTTCAGCATCCATTTTATCGCGTAACTGAACCAATTCATCCGCAGAAACTTGATATTTACGAGCAAACCCCCGAAGAGCAAAAAGACGTTCTTCTATCCGTTCCAATTCATCAGGTTCAAAGTCCAATGCTCGTATTGCCGTCTCAATACCTTCTTGTGCTGTTGCAAGTGCATGCAATGCCTCATCAATAGATTTCACCACTGGTGCAATAAGTTCTTGCGCCTCAGGAATTTTCCGCTCCAAACGCCTCACCAAATTAGAAAGCACTGGGATTGGTGATTTTTGACCCGTTAAAAGATCATCCGCTTCTTTTATATCCGTTGCTATTTTTTCTAATTTAAGCATATCAGCACGACGAAGAGAAAGAGCTTCCTCTTCACCAACTTTAAAATCAAGCTTTTCAAGCTCTTCTACACACGCACGAAGATAATCAACCTCCCGTACAGCACTCTCTACTTTAAGACGCTGCCGTTGCAAACGCTCCTCAAATTCACGCCATGTGTGATAACACTGACGCAAATTTTCCACTTCATCTTCAAGACCACCAAAGGCATCTAATAATTGGCGATGTGTAGCAACATCAACAAGCGCACGATCATCATGTTGTCCATGGATTTCAACCAGCAAACGGCCAACACTCCGCATCAATGCAACACTAGACACCTGATCATTGATAAAAACACGGCTACGTCCATCACTTGATTGCACACGTCGTAAAATAATATCACCCTCGTCATCAAGACCATTCTCACGAATAAGTTGACGTGCAGGATGTGAAACAGACACATCAAAAACAGCTGTGACCTGCCCGCGGTCAGCCCCATGACGCACAAGCGAAGCATCACCCCGCCCCCCTAGAGCAAGTGATAAAGCATCAAGGAGAATAGACTTCCCCGCACCCGTTTCTCCAGTTAAAACCGTCAACCCCGCTGTAAAATGAATATCGAGCGTTTCGATCAAAACAATATTATGAATCGAAAGCTGTACCAACATAGAGAATCAACGTACCCTCTTCTTGTCACCACCTAAAGCATTTGAGATCCAAGAAGATTTATGCTCACGTGGTGATATTTTATTCTTCTGCAAGAGATTATAAGAAAATTTATACCACTCACTTTTGGGATAATTACGTCCTAAAATAGCTGCTGCTGTTTGCGCTTCCGCCGTTAAGCCGAGAGCAAGATTAACTTCCGTTAAGCGGAAAAGTGCTTCTTCAATTTGATTTGTATCGGAATACTCTTCAACCACGGTACGAAACCGTCTACTTGCCGCAAGATAGCGCCGTCCCTCTTCATAATAACGGCCGATCTGCATTTCTTTACCAGCCAGCTGTTCGCGCCCAAAACGGATTTTATCCTTAGCATCCTTGACATATTCAGAATTTGGATAGCGCTCTATAAGAAGCTGCATAGCAGCAATAGCGCGTTTCGTATCACGTTGATCACGCGTAACATCGGGAATCCGACGGAAAGAAGAAAGACCAATAATATAGTACGCATAAGCCGAGTCAGTTGACCCTGGATAAAGCGTAATATAGCGTTGAGCCATACTAATTGAATCATCATACTTTCCGAGTCGATAATTAGTAAAAGCACCCATCACAAGAGACTTACGCCCCCAGTCTGTATAAGCGTACTGTTTTTCAATTTTCAAAAACTTCTTCGATGCATCCCCAAGCCGCCCACTTTCAAGGCTAGCAAGCGCCTGATTATAGAGAACATCTGGTGGATCTATTTTCAAAACATAAGCAGATGGATCAAGAGTATTTTTCTCTTTAAAGAGACATCCCGCTAACATACAGGTGCTTCCTAAAAGGACCACCCCCAATATCTTGCGTACAATGTTAGATTTTCTATATGTCATATTTCCAATGCACACATGAAATTTTTCCATAATTTTCCGGCCTCCAGAGAATATCACCTTGTAGCAAAAACAATTTATTAAAGTTTTTATAGCATATCACTTTAAAATCCACATAACCAATTTAGCAGTTTAGGTCAATCATCCCCTTAAAAATCAAATAAACGATAAAAAAATCTTGTCAATTTCCTTTTATTCTTTCTCTAAAAAGCTTTTTCATAATATGATTCGTTTGCCAAAACAGCCTTCACCAATTGCGCATTAATTCTATGTCCACTACAATAAGAACGAAATAATCCAATAAAAGGTGCCCCAAGCAAAGCAGTATCACCAATCGCATCAAGCATCTTGTGCCGAACACATTCATTCTCCCAATAAGGACCATCGGGATTTAAAATTTTATCATTAAGGTCGATAACAAGAGAATTTTCCAAAGAAGCACCTCTCGCCTTTCCAGAAAGCCTTAATTTTTCCACGTCTTTGATAAAACCAAAAGTGCGTGCCCGTGACAATTCATCTCGAAACCCTTGTGTGGTAAGATCAAAACTGAAATGTTGCTTACCAATAGCAAAAGAAGGAAAAGAGATCGTTATATCAAAACGACGTCCATCGAATGGCAAAAGCTCTGCAACACCATGAGCTCCTTCAACCCGCACCGGCTTTTTTATAATGAAATAAGAACGCAACGCATTTTGCTGTACAATACCAACATCTTCAAAAGCTTGGCAATATAGCCACGCTGAACCATCCAAAATAGGAATCTCATTATGTGACACTTCAATAATAAGATTATCCAAATTATAAGCAGCAATTGCTGCCATCAAATGTTCAATTGTTTCAACCCTTACATCTCCATCTCCAAGTACTGTTGATAATTCAGTTTTTCCTGTTTGCGATGCATGGGCTTGAAATATTTTCTCGGTTCCGTTTAATCCACAACGCTTAAAAACAATACCACATCCAACATCCGCTGGATAAACCTTTACCACTGACAAACAGCCACTGTGAACGCCAATCCCCTTAAATGTTACTGCTTTTTTAAGAGTAGACTGATATTTTGGTACCAAATTCATCATATCATTTTATTAAATTGCTTGTACATCTTTTAACAAAATTTATAAAATTATAAAAAATATTCATAGTAAATAATAAAAAAAACCGCTTATAATAAGCGGTTTTTTTAAAAACAAAGTATTTTATCCAAAAAACAGCAATATATTTACTGTATAATTTTTGACTGATCATTAAAGAAACAATAAAATTTCTTACTTTACCTCATTTTTCATCAATTAATTTGCTTGACGACGTAAAAATGCTGGTATCTCCAACTGATCTTCTTCACTTATAAAAGTACGCTGATCTTGTGGTACCTGCGGGTGCAGCTCACCAGAACGACGTGGAACATATACAGAAGCATCTTGAGAAAGCGCCTGAGAATTTTTATTGTAAACATGAGACTCTTTCTGCTGAGACGATCTAACAGCAGGCTCCAACCTCGCTTCTGGCTCAGCTTCTTCACGATGTGTCAAACTCTGTTTCAAACGCTGCCAAAGATTACGAGGACCTTGATCAGTCACAAATGTTCTTTGACTTTGTCCATGAGCAACAGGAGGAAAATCCTTTAACTCAGGCATACGCATTGGAGCGCGCGCTTGCATCTGTTGCATTTGTTTTGGTTGCACTGGCTTTTCTGTTTGCTTCACAACCCCTGTCATCTCATCAAGAACATGCGCTGTTGCCTCCATACTCACGGGAGCCGTCATCGCCTGTTGAGAACCGCGGCTTACTTGCATACGAGGCACATTTAATTTCTGTTCCTGAACAGCATTTGAACCATACGCAACAGCATTCGTCGCATTTCGTGTCGTCATTGCTTCTACAGGATGTGCAAAAATTTGACTTTTGGGACGGAACTGTTCTCCGGTTGTTTTACCCTTTTCTATTTCAAGTGATTCGATCACTTCTACCATTGACTCAGAACGCAGAGGCGATGACTGAACATGAAAAGAACTGTGTGACGTTCCAGGATCGCTCTTGCGTATTGAAGAAGCAGGCCTTTGAATCTGAGGATGAGAGGACTGAACCACATCACTAACTTCACGATCAATACCGGTCGCAACCACAGAAACACGAATAACACCTTCCAATGACTCGTCATCAATAGCGCCAAAAATCACATTCGCATCAGCGTCCACTTCTTCACGAATACGATTAGCAGCTTCATCAACCTCAAAGAGAGTCATATCACGACCACCTGTAATAGAAATCAGTAAACCACGTGCCCCACGCATAGAGGTATCATCCAGCAATGGGTTTGCGATAGCAGCTTCAGCAGCAGCCAAAGCACGCCCTTCACCAGATGCCTCACCCGTTCCCATCATGGCTCGCCCCATTTCGTGCATAACAGAACGAACATCAGCAAAATCAAGGTTAATCAAACCCTCTTTGATCATCAAATCCGTAATGGAAGCAACACCAGAATAAAGCACTTGGTCAGCCATAGCAAAAGCATCAGCAAATGTTGTCTTATCATTTGCAATACGGAAAAGATTTTGATTGGGAATAACAATCAATGTATCGACAGACTTTTGTAATTCTTCAATACCAGCCTCTGCCGTTTTCATGCGACGTGCGCCTTCAAACTGAAACGGCTTTGTCACAACACCAACAGTCAAAATACCTTTTTCACGCGCCGCGCGAGCAACAACGGGAGCAGCCCCTGTTCCAGTTCCCCCTCCCATACCAGCAGTAATAAAAACCATATGAGAGTCTGCAAGATGATCAATAATTTCATCAATACATTCCTCCGCCGCCGCTTGTCCAACTTCCGGTAAAGCACCAGCACCCAAACCTTCTGTCACTGCTGCCCCAAGTTGGATAACACGTTCAGCCTTTGACATAGCCAAAGCCTGTGCATCCGTATTTGCAACAACAAAGTCAACTCCCTGAAGACCAGCATTTATCATATTATTCACGGCATTCCCGCCACCACCTCCAACACCAAAAACGGTAATGCGTGGCTTCAATTCCGCGATATCTGGCCGATGCAGATTAATCGTCATTTTCTTTTCCTTCTCATAAGACACCGCAAGCCAAAGCGATGAAATTTATCCAACTAGACTTAACTAAAAACTCTCACGCAACCACTGACCAACACGCTGAAAATACCCACGCGTGCCCATCGATAAATGATTTCCTGCCGCCTGCATTGTTTTTTCTTCAAAACCCACCAATTGCGGATAAATTAACAATCCAACAGCAGATGTAAACGCCGCCCCTTTTGCAAGAGAAGGAAGCCTCGAAATACCTAAAGGCCGCCCGATACGAACATTTCTTCCTAATATAGTACGTGCCATTTCTGGCAATCCTGTTAACTGGCTTGCTCCCCCCGTCAAAATAACACGTTTACCAATGATGTGACCAAAACCAGAACGATTTAAACAATCACGAACCATCTCTAAAATTTCTTCAACACGCGCACGAATGATACGCCCAAGAACCGCGCGCGGATATTGAGTTTCACGCTGTTCACTCCCAATTTCTGCTACATTAATCATTTGCCGCTCATCAGCACTTGTTAAAAGTGCTGAACCATAAACAACTTTTAAACGTTCCGCCTCTGTTAAAGACATAGAAAATCCGCGCGCAACATCAAGAGTGACATGATGCCCCCCAACAGCAAGAGCATCCGCATGAATAAATTTTCCCTCAAAAAACACTGAAAATGTTGTTGTTCCACCACCAAAATCAATACATGCAGCCCCTAAATGCGCCTCATCATTCATCAAGACAGCAAGACCACTTGCAAAGGGAGTAGCAACCATTGCTTCAACACTCAAATGTGCACGATTAATACAAGTTTCTAAATTACGCAAAGATGCCGTTTCCGCTGTTACCACATGCACATCGACACCAAATGTTTCCCCTGCCATGCCAATAGGATCAGAAATTCCTTTATCTCCATCCAATACATAAGAAACTGGAACTGAATGCATAACATGACGTTCAGCATCAAAAGCTTTACGCGAAACATCTGAAAAGACCATACGCATATCACGCTTGGTGACTTCACGACCATTCAAATGGACCATTCCATTAATCAAAGCACTTTGTAATCGACTTGAGGAAAAATTCACAATGACTGAATCCACCACCAAACCAGCCATTTTTTCTGCCGCATCAACAGCCAAGCGTATTGATTGCTCTGCTGCAAACATATCCATCACAACACCAGATTTAATACCGCGTGAACGCTGCACTCCAAAACCTAGAATTTCCATAGAATGTGTACGACCATGTAAATAGTGCGCATGCTTCAAAGGACGCAAACAAGCAATAAGACAAACAATCTTACTTGAACCGACATCAAGAACCGTTAAAAAACGTGTTTTACGTCCCCTCAAATGATGTGATCTAAGCAGCATCATAGGCTTCCTGCCTTTCGCGCTTTTAAGATACGTTCTTCTTCTGCTACAGTAGCATGATAACGCTCCAACGTTTCATCTGATAAAGAAACAGTAATTCGATCAGCAAGACGTAAATCAACACTGAGAATATCGCGAGATAAAAGATCTTGCATTGTACCGGACAAAACAAGAGAGGAAAGCCTTTCAAGTGCACCACTTTCAGGCAACATAACGCGCACTCCGTTATCCAAAACAAGATCCCAACGCCGATCACCTACCCGCACGAAAGCACGAACACGATTATATATTTCCGGATAAACTGACAGCGCTTGAATAAACACTTTAGCAGCATTTTGTGCACCCTGCCCAACCACAAGCGGCAAATTCCGAACAATTTTCCCTTTAAAAGGTACAATGACACGACCTGTATTATCAACAATATCGACCATGCCCTCATGTTGCCAAATAGCATAAGGTTCACGTTCCACGATGGAAACGCGCATTCTATTAGGATAAATCTTCTGAACATTAGCTGATTGAATCCAAGGCTGTTTTTCCAAAAGGGCACGTGCTCTTTCAACATCAAAAGTGAATATAGAGGGGGCAACATCAAGTTCTAAAATTTTCAAAATATCTTGCTTTGCCAAGCGTTTATTACCACTTATATCGACATCCACGACCACAAAACCAATATCCGATATTATTGTTTTTACGATCACTTCCATCTGACCACTGGATGAAAATCCATAAAAAGCCGTAACAAAGAACAACCATACAACAGCAAAAGAACCAAAATGGCGTGGAATATGAATATTGACAAAAACAAACTCAAACATAAACCGAAGAAAACGACGATAAAGACGTGGCAAAGCCGGCACTGAAAGCACCTCCATCGGAATATTCGTTTTATTAATACTCAACGCATACATGATGCGTCCTCCACTATCCATTGAACAATATCGCCATAAGTACGACCGCTCACTTTTGCAATATCAGGCAGAAGAGATGTTGGTGTCATACCGGGTTGCGTATTAATTTCAAGCCAAACCAATTCTCCTGTTTTTTCATCAAAACGAAAATCAGAACGGCTAACACCTCGACACCCTATCGCCTGATGGGCTGCTAAAGACATTCTTTGCACACTTTGGTAAATATTTAGTGAAAGTTGTGCAGGACAAATATGAAGAGAACCACCCGTTTTATATTTTGAGTCATAATCGTAGAATGGAAAGTGTTTATCGGGAAGAATTTCACACACATCCAGCACTTCATTCCCCAAAACAGCACAAGTCAACTCACGACCAGGAATATATTTTTCAATCATCACTTCATCGGCATACCCCCACTCAGCTCCCCCAATATTATGCGGCGGCGCAGATTCATTTCCCTGTACAACGACAACACCAAAACTTGATCCTTCACACACAGGTTTAATCACATAAGGCGGCTCCATAGGATGTGCTTGCCCAATAGCAAAGCGGCTCATGATACGAGAAGGCGCAACACAAACACCAACACTTGCAACGATAATTTTTGCACGTCCCTTATCCATTGCCAAAGCAGATGCCATCACGCCAGAATGGGTATAAGGAATTTTTAAATATTCAAGAATCCCCTGAATCCGTCCATCTTCACCAAATGGACCATGCAATGCATTAAAGGCAATATCGGGCTGCAACTGTTCAAGAACAGAAGCAATATGAGTGTCAACATCTACGCGACTCACGCGATACCCCTGCGCCTCTAAAACATCAGCACAAGCCGCCCCTGAAGATAAACTTACAGACCGTTCAGAAGAAAAACCTCCCATTAACACAGCTATATGTTTATCTTTCATAATAAATCACCCTCTTTTGCATACTATATGTAGTCTATATAGAACACATCAGCACCACATACAGAAAAAAACAAAGTTTATTCTTGCGAATCAATAACCTAGCATTTTTCATAATGAATCAGACTCAAAAGCCTGATGCAAGAGATTCTTTGTTAATTTATTGATTCTTAATAGAAATTTTTTATTATCTCTTTGAAATGACTCAATTTTTTATTTTCACTTTTTAGTGAACAATAAATCAATGAAATGGATCAAAAGGAGAAACACTTCGACCACGTTCAAATTGACCAATACGCTCTATTTCCCATTGTAAAAGGTGGGCTGAATTTGCAAAAACACGCGCACGCACTGTTTCTCCCAATGCTTCAAGATCATATCCTGTTGCTTGCCCTGTATTAATCATAAAATTACAGTGCATTTCACTCATTTGAGCGCCACCAATCCGTAAACCACGACACCCTGCTTCATCAATCACGCGCCAAGCAGATCCATTCTCAGGGTTTCTAAAAGTTGATCCACCGGTCTTTTCACGAATAGGTTGCACTGTTTCCCTATGGAGGGCAACTTCATCCATAGCAGCACGAATATTATCTTTATTACCAGGCTCCCCTTCCAATAAAGCAGCAGTAAAAATAAAACCTTCAGGAATATCACACTGGCGATAGGAATAATGCATATCTTTCACACTCAAGATATGACGTTGCCCTTTACGATCCAACGCATAAACCTCAACAACACGTGCTGCGGTTTCAACACCATTTGCACCCGCGTTCATTTTGAGAGCTCCTCCAAGACCTCCAGGAATGCCATGATAAAAATGAAAACCTGCAATCTCAGCTTCTAAAGCGGCAGCAGCTAAATGTTTGTCCGCCGCACCAGCACCAACTAAAAAGCCTTTTGGAGAAACCTGCTTCACTTGCCCAAAACTTTTTGGCGAAAGACGAATTACAACACCAGGAACCCCCCCATCACGCACCAGAAGATTAGAACCGATACCGACAATTGTGACAGGAACAAATTCAGGCAAATTTTGAAGAAAGAGCGCCAAATCTTCTTCATCAACAGGCTGATAAAAAAGCTCTGCCAATCCGCCCGTGCGAAACCACGTTACCTTACGCATCTCAACATTAGGTGTAAGTTTTCCTCTCACACCACCCAACAATGGTTGCAATTGCGCCAATAGCGCCTCACCATCAATGTGCTGAAAATTTATCATGACCATCCAATACCGCTAACTGATGAGGCAACGCACAAGCCCATTGTGTGATATTGCCAGCACCAAGAAAAACAACATAATCCTCTGCCTGAGCAAATTTTGAGATAAGAGACACAACATCTTCCAAACCATGTATCAAGCGCACATCACGATGACCCGCCATTTTAATATGCTCTACCAATTCTTGAGAACCAAACCCTACAATAGACTCTTCACCAGCCGCATAAACGGGCGTAATCAACACTGTATCGGCATCATTAAAACAAGTAGCAAAATCATCAAATAAATGATACAATCGTGAATACCGATGGGGTTGTGCAATCGCAATAACACGCCCTTTTGCACTCTCACGGGCTGCACGCAAAACAGCTTTTATTTCGACAGGATGATGTCCATAATCATCAAATATTTCAATGCCACGCCAACTTCCTGTTCGCGTAAAACGCCGTTTTACTCCGCCAAATTCTGCTAAGCCTCTTTTTATAGCTTCATTTGAAATGCCAAGTTCATGCGCAATAGCAATCGCCGCCGTTGCATTGGCAACATTATGCTGCCCTGCCATGGGCAAAAGCAAATTTTTCAACTCAATCTTTCTTCCTGTTTTGCGTGAGCGAACAAGAACATCAAAATATGTTTTTTGACCATCCATCGAAAGATTAAGAAAACGAACATCCGCTTGTGGATTTGCACCATAAGTGATCACCCAACGATCATCAATACGGCTCGCCAAAGACTGAACCTCTGGATGATCAACGCACAAAACAGCAAAACCATAAAAGGGAACATTTTCTACAAATTGCCGAAAAGCCTCACGCACAGCATCAAAATTTCCATAATGATCCAAATGCTCAGCGTCAATATTGGTAACAACAGCAATATCAGCAGGCAGCTTTAAAAATGTACCATCACTTTCATCAGCTTCAACAATCATCCAATCGCCATCTCCTGTACGAGAATTCGTCCCATAAGCATTAATAATACCGCCATTAATCACCACTGGATCAAAATGACCAGCATCAAGAAGGGCTGCGACCATTGATGTGGTTGTTGTTTTACCATGTGTACCACCCACCGCAATTGCACGCCGAAATCGCATGAGCTCCGCCAGCATTTCTGCACGTCTGACAAGCGGCAAATGTCTTTCCTTTGCTGCAATATACTCAGGATTTGTTTTTTTAACGGCAGTAGAAAAAACGACAACCTCTGCATTCCCTAAGTTTTCAGCACAATGACCTATATGAACGTTAATTCCTTTTTTCCGCAAACGTTCAACATTTGCACTTTCAACTTGATCTGACCCTTGAACTTTATAGCCAAGATTATAAAAAACCTCCGCAATTCCACTCATACCGATTCCCCCGATTCCGATAAAATGGATAACGCCTATATCAAGTGGCATTTTCATTAAAAAGCTCCTCTTTTATATCTGACAACAATCGCCCTGCAATTAAGGATTCAGCCATATCAGCAAGGCAACGTGTTGCATGGGGTTGCCCAACTTTTTTTGCAGCAAGCGCTTGTTTTTCTAATAAATGGGGCGCACAACAAGCGTGCATTAAAAGAGAAGAAAGCTTTTGTGCATTTAAATCTTTTTCTGATATAATTTGCGCTCCCCCCACACGAGCAAGCAAAGCTGCATTGGCAGCCTGATCATGATCTAAAGCATGGGGATAGGGAACAAGCAGAGCAGGTCTACCAATCACCGCTATCTCACAAACGGACGAAGCCCCAGCGCGCGACAAAATAAAATGAGCATGTGCCATACGTTCAGCCATATCATCAAAGAAAGGAGCAACCTCTGCTTGTACGCCCATATCATGATAGATTTTGATCAATCCTCCAGCGTCACCCCGAACTTGCTGTACAATTCGCAAACGTTTACGGTTTTTATCATCGAGTAAAGCAATGGCTTCTGGAACAATATGTGAAAAAGCAGAAGCCCCTTGACTACCACCAAAAACCAAAAAATTAAATGGCTTTTCCCCCTCTGAAGAATGATAAGGAATTTTGGCCGCCTTCAACACAGCCTCACGGACAGGATTCCCCGTCAAAAGTATTTTATGAGCATAAGCGCCTTTTGGCGACAACAAACCACCAGCGATTGCACGCACAAAAATTGCCAACATCCGATTGGCACGCCCCATAACAGCATTTTGTTCATGAATAAATGTCACACGCCTCGTTAAAGCCGCAATAAAAAGAGGAGGAAAGCTCGGATAACCCCCAAATCCTCCAACAAGAACAGGACGTAATTTATAAAACAACGCCAACGATTGCCCCATACCCCTTAGCAAAGACCAAAACGTCTTTATCAGAGCAAAAGGATGGCGTCGTGTAAATGTTGCCGATGAAACGATATGAATATGCTCTTCATCAAAGCCCCGAACAAAAGGTCGTGCTCTTTCATCTGTTATTAAATGAACATCATATCCACGCTTCCTTAATTCAACAGAAAGGGCTTCAGCAGGAAAAAGATGTCCACCTGTACCACCAGCCACCAAAACAATAACTTTTTTATCATTCATAAGGAGTATCCAAGACAGAAGAGGAAGAAAAAGCTGAAAGACGCGCTTCTGGCCAACGACGTGTTAAACTAAGTAACATGCCCATTGAAAAGGCAATCGCTACCATCGATGAACCACCATAAGAAATAAAAGGCAATGTCATGCCTTTGGGAGGAATTAAATGAAGATTAACGGCCATATTAATAGCGGATTGAAAGCCAATCATCATTGCTATGCCAGTAATACCAAGACGTATAAAGGAATCACGTGTATTCATGGCGATATACAATGAACGCATAACGATAAAACCAAACAGCATCATAATGAATAAACAAAGAATAATACCATATTCTTCAGCAGCAACGGAAAATACAAAATCTGTATGGCTATCAGGAATGATACGTTTTACTGTTCCCTCCCCAGGACCTTGCCCAAACCAACCACCATTCAAAATAGCCTCACGTCCTACATCCACTTGAAAGGTATCTCCTTCACCTGTCAAAAACCCATTGATACGCTCACGCACATGATGCAGAAAAAGATAAGCTAAAACAATTCCTACAGCGCCTAAAATAAGAAAGAGAAAAATAATAGTAAGAGGCACACCAGCAATAAAAAACAGCCCCCCCCATGTTGCACTTATTAAAAGTGTTTGTCCAATATCAGGCTGCAAAACCAGAAGCACACAACAAATGGCATAAAGTACAATCGCTAACGTGTATCCCAGCATTCCCCTCCGCTGTATCTGTTCGGAAAAAAGCCAAGCGGACATAACCACAAAAGCTGGCTTCATAAACTCTGAAGCCTGTACAGAAAAACCAAAGAGCACAATCCATCGCCGTGCTCCCTTTAATTCTGGACCCCAAAATAAGGTTGCAACCATAAGAGCAAGCGTTACAATAAGCAAAAGAGCACATAAACGACGAATATTAGGAATTGAAAAAAAAGAAATGGTCACCATCGTAAAAAATGCTAAAATGCTGAAAATGATATGCCACCGAACAAAATAAAAACTATCAGCAATTCCGATTTTTTTTGCAATCGTGGGGCTGGCAGCAAAAGACAGCATAATGCCGATCCCCATTAAAATTAAACAAGCTGCAAAGATAGAGCGATCAATCGTCCACCACCAATTAGCAATTGGATCTCTATCTGCGCGCGTAACCATGATATCTGCCTTATCCGTTTTATAAATTGTTTCAAAGTGATATGGTTCCCCCGCCTGTTTAACAAACACTTTAAAAACTAAATTACATAAAAAAAGATTCTGGAGTCTTAACGCAAAAATATTTTTTTATAACTGATGCTTTTTATTGTAACTGCATCACAAAAGAGACAAATGCTTCGCCCCGTTCTTCATAATTTTTAAATTGGTCATAACTTGCACAAGCAGGTGACAAAAGAACCGTCACCTCTTTTGCCTTACAACCTATTGCGTCAACAGCTGCTTCACACACCGCATTTTTCAAAGTTAAGCTCATAGAAAAGGGAAAAGCAGATCCAATAGTGCGAGCAAATTCTTCCGCCGCGCTCCCAATCAAATAGGCTTTACGAATTTTAGGAAAAAATTCTCTAAGAGACTCAATTCCTCCCTTTTTTGCCTGTCCCCCAACAATCCAAAAAATATCATTAAAGGTGGAAAGCGCAGGAGCTGTTGCATCTGCATTAGTCGCCTTGCTGTCATTGATAAACAAAACTGCCCCCATTTTACGCACTTGCTGCATACGATGATCCAACCCTTTATAACTTGCTAAATGCTTGTTCATAAAGGGATCGGTTATTTTTAAAGCCTGCAACGTTGCCAGTGCCATAAGAGCGTTTTGCGCATTATGACTTCCGCGCAAAGCATCCATAGACGCGAGATCTGCAAGCATATGGCGCTGTCCTTGACGAACAGAAAAGAGTTTCGTTTCCTCTGCATAAAAACCATTTTCAACAGAATGATCTTTGGAAATTGCCTCAATTTGCTTCCCCTCATCAAGTAACTGTTGATATAAAACCCGACAAGCTGCATCATCAACGGAAATAAAAGCCTGTGAAGCCTGAGCAACCAGCTGCCTTTTGGTTTGCACATAACAAGCAAAACTTCCATGTCGATCAATATGATCAGGTGTGAGATTTAATAAAAGTCCAATGGTCGGCTGAAGAGAGGGAGTAAGATCAATTTGAAACGATGAACATTCAATCACATAGATACGTTTTTTAACAAAGGGCTTAAGCGTCAATATTGCCTTTCCAATATTTCCCCCCATCTGCACATCATAGCCCATTTTTTCCAACAAATGCGCAAGTAAAGATGTTGTGGTTGACTTCCCATTCGTCCCCGTAATTGCAATGAAAGGAACATCTTGGTCACACAAACCATAATGCTGTAAAAAATGATGGCGCGCACGAACAAACAACTCAATATCACCGATAATTTCTATATTTTTTTTTCGTGCTTTTTCAACAACCCAATGGGGTTGAGGATAATTTAAAGAAACTCCAGGAGCTACAATCAATGCAACAAATTCTGACCAGTCCTCATCGTGAAGGTCTCTTGTTGGAATATTTTGCCGAAAAGCTGCTTGCACACTCATAGGATTATCATCCCACGCCACCACTTCCGCACCGCCACTGATCAATGCTTGTGCCGCCGCCAATCCCGACGTCCCTAATCCAAACAGAGCAACTTTTTGACCTTTATAACACGCAACAGAAATCAAAATCTCACCGTAATTTAAGTGTTGAAAGACCAATAAGAGCAAGAACAATTGAAATAATCCAAAAGCGTATCACCACTTGGCTTTCAGTCCAGCCTTTTTTCTCAAAATGATGATGTATCGGTGCCATAAGAAACACGCGTTTTCTTGTTAATTTGAAATAACCAACCTGAATAACGACCGAAAAAGCTTCCACAACAAAAAGCCCACCAATAAGAGCCAAAACAATTTCGTGCTTCGTAGCGACCGCAAC
The DNA here is from genome assembly GCF_042193385.1 of Bartonella sp. TT119HLJHH. Classification (NCBI taxonomy): domain Bacteria; kingdom Pseudomonadati; phylum Pseudomonadota; class Alphaproteobacteria; order Hyphomicrobiales; family Bartonellaceae; genus Bartonella; species Bartonella sp. TT119HLJHH. The sequence continues at coordinate 61,203 of NZ_JBHILS010000008.1, forward strand.
AGTCCCCAAGAGTCCTCCAAGAGCCAACGAACCAGTATCTCCCATAAAAATAGCAGCTGGTGGTGCATTAAACCACAAAAAGCCAAGCCCAGCCCCAACAACAGCTCCCAATAAAACAGCCAGTTCACCTGTTCCCGATACATAATGGATTTGGAGATAATCAGCAAAATTCATATTACCAGAAAGATAAGCGATCAGAGCAAAAGATAAGGCTGCAACCATCACAGGAACGATAGCAAGCCCATCAAGTCCATCCGTCAAATTAACCGCATTACCCGTCGCAACAATGACAAAAGCAGAAAAAGGAATAAAAAACCAGCCCAAATTGATAAGATAATCTTTTAAAAAAGGCAAAGCTAATCCAGATGAGCCAATTTGCAGAATGGCAAAAGCCGCAATGGCCGCAACACAAAACTCCAAGCTTAACCGTGCTTTCCCAGAAAATCCTTTGTCTGTTTGTTTTGTGACCTTAAGATAATCGTCATAAAATCCAATTCCCCCAAAAGAAAGCATAACCAATAGCGATACCCAAAAGTAAATATTCGATAAATTACCCCATAAAAATGCCGATACCACAATGCCGGTTAAAATCATCAATCCACCCATTGTAGGTGTTCCAGCCTTTTTAAAATGTGTTTGAGGACCATCAGCACGAATCGGTTGCCCCTTACCCTGCCGCAATTTAAGAGAAGCAATGATGCTAGGTCCAAACAAAAAGACGATAAGCCCCGAAGTAAGCATAGCCGCTATCGTGCGAAAAGTAATATAACGAAATACATTCACACCTGGAAGCCAATCACTAAACGAAGAAAAAAATAGCATCATGGAATAAAAAAACCTCTTAAAACTATGAAGAAACCGCTTTATAGCGATCAAGCAATGCAGTCACAATATTTGATGAACAAAGGCTATTGGATGATTTAACCATAAGCAGATCCCCAGAAGAAATTTCTGCTAAAAGAAGCGATAAAATTTTCTCAATATTTTCAGCATAATGAACCTTAACACCAGCAGACAAATCACTGACTAAAGATTTCATCGCCTCACCAAATAGAAAAACCGGATTAGCACCAGAAAGACGTATTGGTTTTATTAAATCACGATGAAGCTTTTCACTATACTCCCCTAACTCTAGCATATCCCCTAAAATAGCAATTCGCCGCCCCCCTTTCCCTACAGGTCCTGTAGCAAGAAGCTCAAGTGCAGCACGCATAGAAGCAGGATTTGCATTATAGCTTTCATCAATGAGATAAAATTCACCCCCATTTGATAAAGACAGTCGATAACGAACACCTCGCCCCTTTTGAGAAGAAAAATGGCGAAAAGAAAGAAAAACAGGCTCTAACTCAACCCCCATAGCATCACAAGCAGCAATAATCCCTAAACTATTTTGCACAATATGGCGCCCAGGAGCACCAATTTGGACCTCCCTATCCTGCCCCCCCATACGCACAATCATAGAAGAACTATCGGTTAGAAGACGTATATCATGCGCTTGATAATCAGCATCTTTAGTCTCACCAAAGCTTAAGATCTTTTTTACACCGCATTTCTTTGCTTTTTGAACGAGATAAGAAAAAAAATCACTATCCGCATTTAAAATAGCAATGCCTTCCTCATCCAATCCTTCAAAAATTTCAGCTTTTGCCTCTGCTATTTCTTCAAGATCTTTGAAAAAACCCATATGTCCTGCACAAATATGTGTAATGAGAGCAATATGCGGACAAACCAGTTTGACCAGAGGGCGAATTTCATCTTTATGATTCATGCCAATTTCAAAAATACCATAATCACTCTCCATAGGCATCCGCGCTAAAGTGAGTGGAACCCCCCAACAATTGTTTAAAGAAGCGAGATTCGCATGAACATTCCCAGCCGTTGCAAGTGCTTGTTTCAAAGCTTCTTTTGTCGTTGTTTTTCCCACTGATCCTGTTACCGCGATAATCTTAGCTCTTGAACGTTTGCGTGCTGCTTGTGCAAGTTTTTCTAAAGCTTGCAAAACATCAGGAACAACGATGAGTGGAGCAGCTATCTTTTCCATATCTCTCAAACGGTGTTCCGCAACGATAAGAACGCCTGCACCTCGTGCATAAGCTTGCGCAGCAAAATCATGACCATCAAGATGATTCCCCTTAATGCAGAAAAAAACATCACCTTCCGCAAGAGTACGACTATCAATGGAAACCCCAGAAAAAGTTTCTGGCAGACTTCCCATTACAACACCATTAACTGCAGCAACAAGTTCTTGCTTATCCCATAAAGCTGTCATTTCTTTCGGTCCTCTAGAGCTTCTATCGCTTTCAGACGATCTGAAAAAGGATAAGTTGTCTGCCCTATAATTTGGCCATCCTCATGACCTTTCCCAGCAATGATGAGTGTATCACCAGCTTTCAAAAGTTCCACCGCATAAGAAATAGCCTCACCGCGATCTGCTATCTCTATTGCTGTTGGCACAGCCTGTAAAATATCCTTGCGTATTTTTTCTGGCATTTCTGTGCGAGGATTATCATCCGTTACAATAACAATATCCGCTTTATCCGCTGCAATTTTGCCCATCAAAGGTCTTTTTCCTTGATCACGATCTCCTCCACAACCAAAAACAACAACCAAACGCCCTTGCGTAAAAGGACGAACAGAAAGCAAAACCTGCTCCAAAGCTTCTGGTTTATGGGCATAATCAATATAAACAGGCGCATTATTTTCTGTCTTTCCCACAAACTCTAACCGCCCAGGTGCCCCCTGCAAAGTTTCAAGCGCAGAAAAAACCTTACGAGGTGAAGCACCCGTTGCAATTGCTAACCCCGCTGCCATCAGCGCATTGGCTACCTGAAAATCTCCAGCTAAAGGCAAATCAAATGTATAGATATTGTTTTCCACACGACACTCAATACACTGTTTTAAGCGTTGATGTTCAACACGATTAATCGTGATAAATTGCCCCTTACGACCAATTGTCAAGACACGGCGGCGCGCTTGTGTAACAACATCAATAACCCTTTGTGAATAGACATCATCAGCAAAAATCAAAGCAGGAGCAGATTCAGGCAAAAGTGTATCAAACAACCTCATTTTAGCCCGCAAATAATCCTCCACACACCGGTGATAGTCCATGTGATCTCGCCCTAAATTGGTAAAGGCACCAGCCGTTAAACGGACTCCATCAAGACGTCTTTGATCAAGCCCATGCGAAGAAGCTTCAAGAGCTGCATGAGTCACACCTTCATGAGAAATTTCAGAAAGTAACCGTTGCAAAACGACCGGATCAGGTGTTGTGAGAGAACCATAAACATTCCGTTTAGGAGAAACAACACCAACTGTTCCTATACTCGCAGCACAAAATCCAACATGAGTCCAAATTTGCCGAAGAAAAGAGACAACAGATGTTTTACCACTTGTACCAGTTACAGCAACGACCGTTTCAGGCTGAGAACCGTAAAAACGTGCAGCTGCCAACGCTAAACTATGACGAACATTAGAAACACGTAAAATGGGAACAGATAAATCCTCAAGAACAGCATGACAATCTGTAACGATTGCTCGTGCGCCACGCTTTATCGCATCATTTATATAGTGTCTTCCATCACTTTTTTTTCCTTGAACAGCGACAAAAACATAGCCTGGCAAAACTTGTCGAGAATCGGCACTAATTCCTGTTATTTTCATTGCGGAAAGATTCTGATCTTCAAGACATTCTGTAAAAACTGTTCCAAACAACATAACGATGCACCTTTATATTCATTTTACCGTTGTTTAACGAAACTTGAATGGCTCTTTTTACTTAAAAGAGGCTCATATTCTTTTTTAAAATCTGGTTTTACACCAAGAAGACTAGCCGTGCGACGAACAATATTAGCAAGCATTGGTCCAGCATTCATTGCCGCTGTTGCTGAACGTGTTCCCTCCTCTGGCTTTGGTTCATCGATAATTGTTAAAATAACATAGGCAGGATCATCAATAGGAAAAGCAGCTAGAAAACTATTGAAATTTTTTGTTTTAGAATATTTTCCATTTTCAACTTTCTCAGCAGTTCCTGTTTTACCACCTACACGATAACCTTCTACTTTTGCATTACGTCCAGAACCAATATCACTATTTAATTGATAAAGGTAACGCATATTTTGGCTTGTTTTAGCTTGCAAAACCCGTTTTGCATGGTGCAAAGTTTGTTCTTTTGTACGTTTTAAAAATGTCGGTGGAATTAACCAACCACCATTCATTAAAGCTGCCGCCGCAACGGCTGTTTGCAAAGGTGTTGTTGCCATACCATGCCCAAAAGAAATTGTCATAGAATGGATCTCCTTCCAATGATGTGGCACAATAGGATGAGCAACTTCAGGCAACTCTGTTACGAGTCGATCCAGTAACCCAAGTTTTTGCAAAAAATCACGATGTTTATCAATCCCTATCGCCAATGCCTCTTTAGCAGAACCAATATTGGAAGAATAAACAAAAACCTCCCATAACGTTAAGGGACGATTTTTTCCGTGAAAATCATGAATCATATATCCACTACTTGCCTTTATTGGCTTTGAAGCATCAATAATACTGTTTAAATGAAAAATATTGGAATCAAGTGCCATGGCGGTCGTAAAACTTTTAATAATCGATCCCATTTCAAATGTTCCGGCCGTCATCCGATTGAGACGATCACTTTTTAAAGCTTCAATAGGGTTTCCAGGATCAAAATCTGGTAGTGATGCCAAAGCCAAAACTTCTCCCGTATGTATATTTAAAATAACAGCTCCTGCAGCAATTGCCTTATAACGCTTCATAGCCTCAATAAGTTCATCATGGACAATTGCCTGAAGTCGCACATCAATCGAAAGCTGAACTTGTTTTAATGATTCTTCCATGGCAAGACCAGCAGCACGCAGAGCACTCAAACCCGCATCATCAATATATTTTTCCATACCTGCAATGCCTTGATTATCAACATTCACCATGCCGAGAATATGGGAAGTTACAGGTCCATCGGGATAAAAACGACGAATTTCAGTCCGAAAACCAATTCCTGGAATACCAAGGGCCATAATTTGTGTCTTCTGCATTGGTGTTAACCCACGCTGTATCCAAGAAAAACCAGATTTTCTTTTTAAGCGCTTATAGGTTTCCTGCCAATTAAGATCAGGCAAAACTGTTGAGAGCAATTCAATTGTTTCATCCACATCAATAATACGTCGTGGCTCAGCAAAAAGTGAATAAGTTTTAATATCTGTTGCCAATAAACGACCATTACGATCAACAATATCAGGCCGTGCCATCAATTGAAGAACTCCTGGCCCCTTTGCTTCTTCAATCTGTCCACCTTCCAACCCATAAGAAATAAGGCAAGCCACCATGATGCCATATAAAATTAAAAAGCAGAACAACGAAAAAAGCAAACGTGGACGACTGGAATAGGAACGACGAACAGAAACATTATGATTATTCAACGAATTCTTAAAGTGCTTTTTCTTCTGTAAGAATAAAAAAGTCGACTTCATCACTGCACGCCTTTTTGGACAACACCATTCATCTGAAAATCTCGCCGATTTGCCAAAATATCTTGATTATCTTCCAAAATATTTTGTTTAATCAATTCTTCAATTGGATCATGTACCCGTACCGGAATGTCCTTCAATTCTACGATTTGACGCGGCTGTATAACTTCTAATCCAAGTTCTTTTTGATAACGTTTCGCAAGTTTTTGCATGCGCGAAGGCTTGATCATCACAGCCCACTCAGCATGAAGCAAACTCACCGTATTTTTTGCTGCAGCAATTTCATGCTCAAGATGACGAATTTCGTTCATTCGTTTTTGAACATCATATTTTACCTTATAAGTAAGACCTGCCATACAAATCATAATCATCACTAAAATCATATCAAATGTACGAAAAACTGTCATTTCTTGCTGCCTTCAAAACTGACAATCTCTGCTAAACCAAATAATTTCATATCTTCTGCAAGAGCCTCTGCCTCAGTCCGTACACCAATACGCAACCGCGCAGAACGTGAACGAGGGTTTTTTTGTAACTCCTCTTTGGTTGCCGTTATCCCACCTTTAAACAACGGAAAAAATGTTGCTGGAGCAGCCTTTATTTCAGGCAAATAGCGTGATCTCCCACATTCTCCAGAACGAGCCGAAAAAAATCTTTTGACCATACGATCTTCAAGAGAATGAAAACTGACAACCCCCAAACGGCCTCCAGCTTTTAAAACGCGTTCAGCAGCAAATAAACCACGCGCCAATTCACCAATTTCATCATTAACATAGATACGAAGAGCCTGAAATACACGTGTTGCAGGATGAATACGCTCTCCCGGCTTACGCCCTACCAACGCTTCGATAGCATACGCCAAATCACCCGTACGTAAAAAAGGCTGAACAACACGACGCTTTTCAATCATCCGTGCAATTCGTCCCGCATAACGCTCTTCTCCTAATATCTTAAAAATACGCGCTAAATCCCTTGCCTTTAAATGATTGACAACATCACTGGCTGTAAAACCAGTCTGAGCCATTCGCATATCTAAGGGACCATCTTTTTGAAAAGAAAAGCCTCTTTCTGCTTCATCAAGCTGCATTGAAGAGACACCAATATCCAAAATAACCGCATCCACCTTCTCTTCAACGACACGATCGAGCTGTGAAAATGTCATGTGTACCAAACGAAGGCGTGGAAAAAATTCATCAACAAGCGATTGTCCCGCACTAATAGCATAAGGATCACGATCAAGAGCAATCACCTGTGCCCCTGCCTTTAATAAAGCGCGCGTATAACCACCAGCACCAAAGGTGCCATCAATCACTTTTGCTCCAACCAATGGCATAAGCCCAGCCAAAACTGGCTGCAACAACACTGGAATATGGCGTTCAGCTCTTTGATCCTGCTTTATCAAAATAATCCGTCTTGAAGTTATGCTGTTTCAAATCAACAGCTCTCTCATGGTAATTGATATCAGAATAACTCAACTTTCAACTTTCACATCAATCACAATGAACAAAAAGCTAAAGTTATCCCGATACGCATCCTAACGCATTATGCTTAAAGAAATGTTATAATTTTTTTAAATATTCTTTGTTCAAAGATACATTTCAAACACACCAACTCCATGAAAGCCCATATGGAATCGATCTTATAAAATACCGCGTATAATCATGAAATATCAGTCGGCCTATAAGCCGGGTTCTGTATAGTAAAGCTTACACTTTACATGGCAACCATTCATCTGGGACGGATGTTACCATCCGCCTCGTGCAACCTACCCGAATGACTCGCCCGGAAATCGGCTGCAAATTAATTGCACGTCATTTCTATTTGGTCTTGCTCCCGGTGGGGTTTACCTTGCCACATTCATTACTGAATGCGCGGTGGGCTCTTACTCCACCCTTTCACCCTTACCTATAAAAATAGGCGGTTTACTTTCTGTGGCACTTTCCCTAGGGTCACCCCTGCCGGGTGTTACCCGGCACCGTTTTTCCATGGAGCCCGGACTTTCCTCACCTGCCGCATTTCAGCATTGGACAAGCGCGGCTGCCCAGCCGACTGACATCCTAGGTTTATAAAACATTTTTTGCTCAGTGGAAATAGCATCTTAAAATATTTTATGACAAACCTCTCTCAACAGATGTTTTTATTTTAATGAAGCCAGATAAGTTTTTACTTTTGTGCAATATTTCGCTGAAATGGAATTCATTTTTTTTGCCGCATGGCCTGCGTTATATTTCAGGATTGTACCACACGTACTTCCACCACTGAGTTTATATGCCCGTGCCAAATAACGCATACCATATTCAAGATTGGTCGCAGGATCGTACAAATCTTGTACAGAACCACTAAAGCCCAACCCTCGTGCAGTAGAGGGTTTAATTTGCATCAAACCTATTTCGCCAGCAGCCCCCTTTATACGTGCCTTATAATTACTTTCAACTTTTACAACAGCATGTGCTAAATTAACGGGAACATTATATTTATTTGCAAGTTTCTGAATAAGAAACTCATAAGGACGAGCAGAAATCTGAGAAGCAACACTCCCTAAGCCTTCTCTTGTTTCTGCAACATTTAAAACACTATGAGCCAAACTTATATCAAACACAAAAAATACAGCATACGCTGTATTTAACAAGATTTTCAAAAATTGCATTTTCTTTCTCTCACTCAAAAATTCTCAAATTCTAACCGCAAATAATTTCCAAATGTATTGTACAAAAAAAGAAAGCAAGAAAACGGCTTGAAAAGGGAAATATTAAGACAATTTCAAGATAAAATTCTTTATAAAAAGAAAAACTCTTTATACATAAATTATAGATTTCTCTATATCATCAAATAAAAAAACTAAAAGACTATAACTCAACTTATATCATATTAACTAAAATGATATATTTTATCAAGTTCTGCTATATCTATTGTATCAATCGATTTTTATATTATAAAATAGCACTTTAAAGAGATATGATATTTTTTACATACGATGATTAAATTTTTTATTGAGATCAATTCCACAAAGCAATAGAGACGAAACCATCTTTATCGAAGATCCTCGATATCAAAAAAATTTCACAAAAAATATAAACCGTTATCAACACTTCTTTCTGGTTAATAAACACCCACTACACTCTTTATGTCCGATAAAACCTCAACAAATCCCCCCATCATTGCGCATAAAAAATTCATAAATATACTAAAACCATTATACTCTTTACCAATTCAAAATATTGCAATAGACTTTTAGCTCTCAAGATGTCTCAAAGAAGCTTTTTAATTCCTTTTTTAAAGAGCTTTTATCCACACAAGCCTCCTACTTGTGGTGTACAAGAAACTGATTTTAATTTTTTCACCATGGATAAATTTAAAATGAGAGAATTTTACAATTCTTAAGATTCTTACTCAAGATGAAAATGATAAATTATCATTATAGAACAATATACTAAAAAATATATCTGTCTTTTTCCCTACAACAAAGCTTAACAATGATTTTTGTCTGTTTTTTGAAAAATGTTAGAAAGCTCAATACCCCCAAAGCCTTTTAAAATAAAAATAGACCTCTCATCTTCATTCAAATATTTTTTATTTGTTACAGACTATCATCTTATTAGCCTTGCACCTCATTTTCAGAAATAATACAAGTGGATAAATATCCTAAAATCCGTAGAACAAAGGAAGCTTAAATCCTTTAAAAATTTTTTATTTTCTCATATCAAATAAAAAATAACTGACATATAAAATGCAGTTAATGTGTTTTATTATAGTCAATACCGCTTTTGCTTTTGTCATTGTAGCGCTTGATAATGCAATTAACTTGACCAATACCCTTAATAGACTTTCTATCTCTCCTGTAATAATTGCAACATTACCATTATACTCCGATTGCTTACCTTTTGAGTAAGATAAATTTGTTAATTATCTTAAAAATTGATTATCTCCTCGCACTTTTCAAGATTTCATGAAAAGCTCTTGCTCCTTAAAATAAAACCCAAAAGCGCGATTAAAAAATAGCTAAAAATAAGTATTAGCAATGGAAGGACGAGAAATCGCTTTCGAGAGAGCCATAGCAACAGTTTCACCAGATTTTTGAGCCTGTTCACGACTCTGACCACTTTTAACAGCAAGCGCAGTTACATCACGACGCAGCTGCGCAATAAACAACTCTTGCTGTTGAGGGGTCATCTTAGAAAGATGCTTGATAATATCTGGAAAAGATACGGATAATCTCTCTAATAACTCCTCCTCTGTTACATCAAGCTGCTGAGAAGAAAAAGAAGAGCGACTGGAAAAAAACTGATAAACAACACTACTTCGAGAAGCAAAAAAGACAGCGCCAAAAATAAAAAATACAAATAAAACAAAAATAATACGATGCGAAAAAGATTCCATTATCTCTTACCTAAAGATCACAGAATACAAACATAGATTCCTTTTATGATTTCCCTTATAGCATTCAACAATGCCTCAATAAAGAAAAATCAAATTATTCAAAATGAATACGCTAACACTATCCGCCTAACAAAACTTTAGGTACTATAGGCGAAACAATAACAGATCTTACACTTCCCCCCTATAAAACCTTACACATCCCCTAAAACAATTATAAAAAGCCTGACTGAGGAAATCCTCAGTCAGGCCAGACAATCTAGGGGATCCACGCGGGGGGGGGGGAGGAGGTTCCCCGATCGTCCTCTCACATCAACCACTAAGATAGCCGATGCAATATTCTTGCTATGGAATAAAATTCTTTAAACAACAAGAAATTCTTATCATCTTCTACGCAAAAAAACATAAAAGAATTATAAATTATTTAAAAATGTTTAAATTTAGGCAAAAAAAGTTCAAAATGACCCAATTTGAAGCAATTTTATTTCTAGAAGCACCAATTAGAATCTACGATCATTATAACTTTTAAATAGTTTCTTTCATAACTCTGATGATCATAATTAAAAAAACAGTAATTTCTACGTATCCACCCTATAAAAATCAAACTACGTAAAAGTAGAATCATTTTTCCAACAGCAATCACCACAAAAAGAAAAACGTAGATTTTTAAAATCTTACACAAATAACCGTAAAAAATGAAAAACTTTTTCTTGCAAGAAATCTATGAATTATTCATATAAAACAATAAATTATAGAAATAAAATCTTATCTATTTTTATAAAAAATTTCTGTAAATGATCATTAAAATATTGTTACATCCCTCATGTAACAATCAATGAAAAATTTAAACAGCTTAATCTTATGAAAAAATGAGAGCTCTAACGGTATTTGCTTCGAATCACGCCCTACAGTCATTGCAAATCACGATAAATCATTTTACAATAACCAACAGTCTCTAACGCATCTTAACATAACAAACCGAGATCAATGCAGACATTTTTGCTTAATCTCTATCATTTAAATGATCCCGTAAAATAATACACATAGTAATTTCTATGCTCAAAAATTGTTATAGTCTGTTCTTCTAACGTAAACAATTCATTGATTTGCAATCATAACTCATCATTTTACAATTTACATGAGAGATCTCAAGAACGTAAGGTTCCCTTATTTTCAATCTTCGTCTATTGAATCAATGAATAGCCATACTATCGCACATCACAAACAAGAAGAAGCATATGGATAAAAAACATAAAACGATAATGCCGGCTTACAACTTTCATTTAAACTAAAGACGATGGTGCCCTATCAATTTTACGCTATACCCACGGACTGCGTCATAAGATGAGCGGCAAACATAAAAAGAAAGAAAATACGTTTGGCAAGAACAATGGACTTATTTAATAACCTTCATAACTTCTCATGATAAAGAGATACGAAACTTTAGTGTAATATCACGCTTTTCTTTCCTACTTTCAGCCACGAACTATCCATAGATCATCGCCGATCTTATTTTTATGAATATAATGCAAAACACATAGATGAATGCTTATAGGAAGAAATAAACGTAAAGCCAGATGCGTTATTATAACCGTTGTTGTACAAAATGTTTTTAAAATTCAGAATATCACTCCAATCATTACCAATTTATGAGTAATTTTATGGCATCATCTACCAAGCTTTTACTTTTTCTATTACTTGTAAATCAACACCTGCTCTAAACATAGCAATATGTTTGAAATAAAGATTAGAGCAAATGAGAGCCATGTGAAAAGTTCTAGCTTTTATATGCCCAATTAGAGTAAAAATATTTACATCTGTTTGAGAAATCTTAAAAAGCCATCATTCATTTTGGAAGAAACATAAAAGCCCAAAGATAAAAAACTATTGCTATCTTTACCATCCCTTTCATTTGCCTTTACGACTTTCAAACACGCTCATAACGCTGTATTTTAAATAATGAAAATCATGCATTGTCTCACCTTTTTACTTTTTCGTCTTTTTAGAGCATCTTTTTGCACTCCTCACTAAAAATTCTAAGGTACTTCTTATCTAAAAATCTGTTTTAAAGAGACATTTTAAAATCTATTGGGCACCACCATCTTTGACATTTATGAAGGTATGAGCCATCACTATATTATATTGTGCGGCATTATATCATATTGCAGCCGCTCTCACATTTAGAAAATGTATGAAAGATGTATTTTCTTTTACAAACGGTATCATTAAGATAAATACCTTCTTTTGTAACAGACAAACAGACTCTTTTGGATTCTGAAACAGGAAATTTGAAATGAAAAAATATTCCTGTATTCAAACCTCTCATTGAGTCTAAAAAAATCAATGATCTTTTAAAATCAATATATTGGCTAATAAAATATAATATCAAGACACCTTAAATAATGATCCTCATAGGCTTAACTCTATAGAAGGTGCTTCATTATACAGCCTACACGCCCTTATAAAACACCAATACTCCCATATAAAAACATAATACAAATGTAAAAAACAATAGCTTATCAATGATTGAAGAAAGTTTTATCTTTACGCTATTCCTTGAGAAAAATCAGAGAATAAAGCACATTAACAAACGCGATTTATGCAAAATCTACTTGTTTATCTTTGATATCGTCAACCAATAAACGCGGATCACGAGCAAGCCAAAGCGTAACCATACCCTCCTCATTGTTTTCATTTTGTATAGGAGTAAGACAAACCGTTTGTTCTAGAACAAATCCCGAATTTTTAAGCCATTGTTCTATTTGTAAAGCCGAAAATCCAAGACGCATATGCACTTGATCAGAATATGAAGGCTCAATTTCATGATAACCAAAATCCACAATCAATAAACGGCCATGAGGACGCAAAACGCTTGATATCTCATGAAGAAATATTTCAGGATTTTCAAGAAAATGTAAAACCCAATGAAGAATAACTAAATCAAAAGTTGTATCTCCAACAGACAAGTGAAAAACATTGCTATCAAGCACGACTTGAACCGCATGCGTATAAAGATTAGAAAACAATTTTAAGATAGAGTCTCCACCTCTTCCAATATTCAGCATCGTCTGAAATGGTTTATCGCCAATGGTTTCAAGTAAAGCGTTTTCTACACCATGATCTGCCATATAGGATGACCGTAATACATCCCATTGCAATGCATTTTGTAAGAAATGCTTCTTCCTCGTTTTTTGACGCTGCTTTTTAACATCCTTCAAACGTTCTAAATCATGCGCTAACAACACATCATTCTTTGGCAAAGCCGAAAGAACACCCATCACAATGTCTTTACCCCAAAAATCATGACAAAGCTTAAAATAAAGGCTATCCCCCTTCTGATAACGCTCAATCAATCGTGCTTCGTACAATAAACGTAAATATCGTGATATACACGCTTGCGACTGATCAAGAATAAAAATAAAATCAGGAATTGTTAAATCTTCATGATGTAAGAGCCTAAGAACACGTAAATGGCTTACTTCTGCGACCGCTTTCAACAGCACAATCATTGCATCTAAACTTGCACTTTTTTTCATAAATACCCCCTAAACATTCCTATAAACATTTGTTTATAGGAAAAAAAGTCAAGCATAAGGCGCATATTCTCATCTATTTTGTTCTTGTCATTTTATCATACTATGAAAAAAATAGGCTAATGTAAAAAACCAACAGATCTTATCTCCCTGCTTCTCGTTATAATGAGAATACATTGATTTATAATAATAATTCATTCATTTTTAACTTGAATAAAAAACCGGAATACCGTAAATTTTTCTCATTTCAAATCTATTCATGATAAATCAATCCAAATCATTCTCTTACAGCTCATAAACGGAGGGGACAGATGGATAAAAATACCTTTTATGCCCACCTCAAAACAAGAACTGCATACTATTGAGAAAAAATAACATAATAATGCCAGCTTGCATTTTTATTAAGTAAAGATGATAATGCTCAATGACCAGAGCATTCGTAGAAATAGTACTATACTCTTCATCCCCTCTTTTTCATTGCAGTTTTACAAAAAATAACCGGTTATATATCATGAGTAGAATAACCCTATTTAGGTCATAATTTCATAAAGTGTCTCTTACTCTTTTCAATGAATAAAAACTCCCACAGAGTACACACACTTTATTTATGAAATAACAAACGCAATAAAATACACTATTATTCCAACAAAGTTGAGATAAAAAAAATTCTAGCGTGTAAGAGGTTTATAATTTGCATGCTTAGGATTAAGAGATTCCGCCCCAAGACGACGAACTTTATCAGCCTCATATTCAGCAAAATTACCTTCAAACCATTCTACATGACCATCACCTTCAAAGGCTAAAATATGTGTTGCCAATCGATCAAGAAACATACGATCATGCGATATGATAACTGCACAACCAGCGAAATTTTCCAATGCATCTTCCAATGCACCCAATGTTTCAGTGTCAAGATCATTTGTCGGTTCATCAAGAAGAAGCACATTCCCCCCCTCTTTTAGAAGTTTCGCCAAATGTACGCGATTGCGCTGCCCTCCTGATAAATTTGCCACCTTCTGCTGCTGATCTGCCCCCTTGAAATTAAAAGCCCCGCAATAAGCGCGGCTATTCATCTCATATTTGCCTAATTTAATAATGTCATTTCCACCAGAAATTTCCTCCCAAACAGTTTTATCCCCCACCAAGGAATCGCGACTCTGATCTACATAACTCATGTGAACTGTTTCACCGATACGTATTTGACCTGAATCAGGCTGTTCCTGTCCCGTCAACATTTTAAACAAGGTCGACTTTCCCATACCATTGGCTCCAATAACGCCAACAATACCCCCAGCAGGAAGTTTAAAAGAAAGAGAATCAATCAACACACGTTCGCCATAAGCTTTAGAGAGATTATCAACTTCAATAACAACTTGTCCTAATCTTTCTCCAATAGGAATAATGATTTGCGCCTCTCCAGGACGGCGCTCACGTGCTGCTTGAACCAACTCATCATAAGCCTTAATCCGAGCTTTTGACTTTGCTTGTCGCCCCTTTGGACTAGAAGCGATCCATTCTTGCTCACGGGATAACGCACGTTGACGCGCCGCCTCTTCACGACCTTCTTGAGCCAAACGCTTGGCTTTAGCCCCCAAATAAGCAGAATAGTTCCCTTCATAAGGGATACCTCTACCGCGATCTAACTCTAAAATCCAACCCGTGACATTGTCGAGAAAATAACGATCATGGGTTATCAAAAGCACGGCCCCTGGATATTCACGTAGATGCCTCTCAAGCCAAGCCGTCGTTTCAGCATCTAAATGGTTTGTCGGTTCATCCAAAAGTAATAAATCAGGTTTTGACAAAAGCAATTTACAAAGTGCAACACGCCGCTTCTCACCACCCGAAAGTTTTGTTACATCCCCATCGGCTGGCGGACAACCAAGAGCAGCCATAGCCATTTCCACTTGACTTTCTAAATCCCAAAGATTCTGACTGTCAATAATGTCCTGAAGCTGTGCACTTTCATCAGCCGTTTCCTCGCTATAATTCATCATCAATTCGTTATAACGCTCAAGAATTTCCTGTTTATCTGCAACACCTTCCATCACATTACCACGTACATCTTTGCTCGCATCAAGCAAAGGTTCTTGTGGTAGATAACCACAGCGTGCTCCTTCAGAAATCCATGCTTCTCCCGTATATTCTTTATCTAGCCCAGCCATAATACGTAAAATAGTTGACTTCCCTGCACCATTCGGCCCTAAAATACCGATCTTCGCATCTGGATAAAAAGACAAATGAATATTTTCTAGAACTTTTTTATTGCCGTAAGACTTGTTAAGCCCAGCCATATGATAGATAAATTGACGTGCCATAAATTTCTCTTTATATTATGCGATATTAAAGATTAGGATTTTGAAAAAAACTGCTTTTGCTTTTTGAAACAGTACAGTAAATAGCACTTACATCGTATCAAAAGCTTTTCGCTTTATATTGGTACATTTTTTCTAATCTCACAAGCCCCAGTATGGTCCTGAATGCAAAAAAACATCCCCCTAAAGAGCAAAAAGCAAATCTTTTTAGCTGTCCCTGAAACCTGTTATCAAACCTTGCCTCTCTTTTCCATACCAGATATAACATTGTATTTTTATCGTATTAAACCGACTTATCAATGTAATATGGTACCACAAAGAAAAGCAATTCTCTATGCGCCTTCTTTTCTCGCTTTATGGGCTTTATATTACGCAGTAAAAAATCCTTCTCTTTTTTCATCGATTTTTTGCTACGGAAAGCAATGGACCTCACCCCTTGCCTTGATATGGCTTAAATTACGTTTACAAAACGACCGCCGCCTTATGGGATCTGACGTCCCAAGCCCAATGATCATGAAAGCTCTGCATCAACACATAGCAACAAATGAATACAGTGCACTTCCCATTGGTACGTGGTTACAATTCGTAAAAAACTATAAAACCAATTGTAAAAACTTATCCATCCCCCTCTTTTGGCTTGATAATTATAAAAATAATATCAATATCCAGCAACTCATTTCAAAACTTCAAGACGACATATAGCTTTTTAAAAATACGATAAAAGCTCATCTCGTATAGGAATATATTTATGGAAAAAAAAGCCTTAATCGTCATTGATGTTCAAAATGACTTCTTATTAGGTGGAGCACTTGCCGTACCACAAGGTGATGCTATTTTACCCGCCGTCAATAATCTCATAAATCATTTTGACCACGTTATCTTAACCCAAGACTGGCATCCCAAAAACCATTGCAGCTTTGCTTCCTGCTATCCTGAAAAAAAGCCCTATGATACAGTCATTCTTGACTATGGTCCTCAAATACTTTGGCCTGATCATTGCATACGAGGAACACAAGGAGCAGAGTTCCATCCATCTCTTAGAGTAGAAAAGGCACAACTTATCCTTAGAAAAGGCTATAATCAAAAAATGGATAGCTATTCTGCTTTTCTTGAAAATGATCAAAAAACACCAACAGGTTTACAAGTTTATCTCAAAGAACATGGCTTTACTAAGCTCATTATGTGTGGCTTAGCAACTGATTTTTGTGTCGGATTTTCTGCTCTTCACGCTATGCAATACGGTTTTAAAGTCAGTGTTTCATTAAATGCCTGTGCTGGTATTGATGTAAACGGATCACTAAACACTATGCTTAAAACAATGAACGAAGCTGGTATAGAACTTTTAATGGTTTCTTAAAATATCCTTCTCTAATCTACCATTATAATACACTGATTTATAAAGGATAAATTATTTTGCACATATTTAAGTAAGAGTCCAGAGTATCGTAAATTCTCTCATTTCAAACCTATTTTAAAATCATTCTCTTACACGTTACAAATAGAATCAATGTATGAATAGAAATCATTCAAAAAAACAGTAAGGCCTCTTATGAACCATTAATGCAAGAACTTGTCATAATATTGAAAGCGGGTAAAAGTATAGCATCATCTTTCTGCCTTATATTTAGGTCAAAAAGTATCCTAGGGATTATACATTATTGGCTTCATGAATATATCATGCAATGAATTCAACTTTTTAAAAACGCAAATAAGCAATAAAATAGTATTTTATTTTGCATGAAAGACCTCTTTTTATTCAAAGATATGCGATAAACAAAAGCGTGAAAAAGGAAGAAATCTCCATTACTTAGATACAACATGTTTATCCAATTGATGATGCTTATAACGAATCGAAGAATATAATGCCATTCCAATAATACAGATTCCCACCAGTCCTGTTAAAACTTCAGGAACCGATATAATCGTTTGCAGATACATAATCACTGCAAGAACTAGAATTGCATAAAAAGCACCATGCTCTAAATAACGATAATGCAATAATGTTCCTGATTCAACCAACATAATTGTCATAGAACGAACGTAAAATGCACCAATACCAAGACCTATCGCAATAATAAAAAGGTTGTGTGAAAAGGCAAAAGCACCAACCACGCCATCGAAAGAAAAACTAGCATCAAGAACTTCTAAATAAAGAAACGCCCCTACCCCCCCGTGAGCTACTGTTGTTAAAGTCTTTTGAGGAGTATCCAAGAGATGACCAACAACTTCAACACCGATAAAGGTCAAAAGTCCATAAAGAGCTGCCAATAAAAAAGTTATTTTATTTTCTGCGTCAATCTGACCTGAAACAAATAAGATCAAAATCAAAACAATGGCAATATCAATTCCAACAAGCGCCCCAAACTTTTGAGCAGGTCTCTCTATAACATTAAGCCAATGCACCTCTTTTTCAGAATCAAAAAAATATTTTAAGCCAACCATCATAAGGAAAGTTCCTCCAAAAGCAGCAATCCCCATATGCGCATCGGTTAAAACTTCAGCATATCGATGTGGTTCCCATATCGCTAATTTGACTGCGGCAATTGGATTAATCCCAACAGCAACGACAACCACCAATAATGGAAAAACAATTCGCATCCCAAATACAGCTATCAAAATGCCCCATATAAGAAAACGACGACGCCACAATGGACTCATTCTACTAAGAACACGGGCATTGATAATAGAATTATCAAAAGATAAAGAAATTTCCAAAATTCCTAAAACAACGCAAATAAAAAAATATTTAAGAAAACCAGTAATACTTTCCGTTTCAAACCAACCAATAACCCCTCCTAAAAAGACACCAATAATCGTGAAAAAAAAAGCAAACCCAAAATAGCGTAATAGGGCCATGATCATTCCTCAAAGTTTATTTTCTACTTCATCTAAAGCACACCCAGTACAAATCCAAAGTTTGCATCTCTTTAAAGTTGCATCTATTAATGCAGAGGTGTATAGAATATATATGGTAAAGTTACATGAAAATTCTCTCAAAAAAAGCAAGAGACAAATGTAGCAAACAAGGAATTTTGTTTTGAAGTGAATATCAATTGTCAATACAATAAGTGAAAGATTGCTTTCTATCCACGAAAATAAAAAAATAAAAAGAAATTAAAGCTATAATATTGACATTATATCATAGATTATTAATACATAGTGTGCTTTTATTATTTGATGATTTATACCATGATGATTTACCGAGGGAGATAATTCGTGGCACGTCCTGAAACTGAATCAAAAACTATATTTGGAAAACGTTTACGTTATGTACGTCTTGCTTTAGGCGATCCATCACGTGAAACCTTAGCTAAAAGTTTTAGCATGACAAAAAATTCCATTGCTTTTTATGAGCGTGGAGAAAGAGAACCTAATCTTAGTGTCTTACAAACATACCGCACGTTATATGGTGTCAATATTAATTGGCTTTTAACTGGACAAGGGAAAATGTTTGACACCGAATATACTAAAGGTGATTTTGACTGGAATTATTTTATTAAAAAAATTGAAGGTCTTGAAGAAACACTTGCCAACAGTGATCGTAATGAAAAACTAAATCAAGAAAAAATCGATAGCTCTTATGAAAAATTGCAGCAATATTTATCAAGGCAAGGTTCATCAAACGGTCTTAGCCCTAAAACTGCAACCTCTTTGATCGATATGAAAGCTAAAATGGCCAATTCTTATACCCTTAGCTTATTCATTGATTTACTCAT
The DNA here is from genome assembly GCF_042193385.1 of Bartonella sp. TT119HLJHH. Taxonomy (NCBI): domain Bacteria; kingdom Pseudomonadati; phylum Pseudomonadota; class Alphaproteobacteria; order Hyphomicrobiales; family Bartonellaceae; genus Bartonella; species Bartonella sp. TT119HLJHH. The sequence continues at coordinate 80,621 of NZ_JBHILS010000008.1, forward strand.
TCGAAGCGTATCCCAAAAAGAGGTTATAGCTAATCAATAAACGTCTATTTCAAAAGAAAAAACAAGAAGTGATTAAACTCTGCCAGTATGGAGAAAAGTATTTTTTACTCTATCCGTGCTGGTGGGGTTTTGTATAATTTATAAAATTTATTTCTATAATGACAATAAAAATATTTGCGTTGTAAATGAAAGTATAGTGTCTTTAAATTAAAAAATAATTTTATAGTATAAAATTCTCATTCATATCTTATTGACAAGAAATTTTTTCTTGTTAAAAGAATAATAGCTCTCATAGAAATTATTTTTTAAGGTCAGAAAATTTAAGGGGAATATATTGACGGCTTCCTATAGAGACATACATTAATGTTCACAAACGGATTAGTTAAATATTTATCCTAAAAATTATCAGCTATTTTATGAGGTGGGAAACATGTATTTTGAGGTGTTTCAAGGAGTTCACAATCAATGGTACTGGCGTTTAATCTCAGGAGATGCACAAAAAGTTGCTTTTTCTAGTAAAGGTTATCCAACAAAACAAGATATCCTAATCAATATTGAACAAATCAAAGAAATTACACATAAGGCTCTTGTTAGAGAACTACAATCCTAACATTCTTTACCATTAAAATAAGCGTTCATTTTGTATAATGGTATGTTGAGTTACTTTTGTGACAAATGAAAGATGGCTGTTTTTCCCTCAATGAGAGGAAGTTTTTGTGTTATTTCTAACACTCACAAATAACATCCATATTCTTGTAGATTATATGTTTATTTTCAATCATACTCAAATCTCTATAGCATTTATCAAAAAGAAAATCTCTTAAGTCTTGTATTTTTCATAAAAATAAACGCACATGAAGAGAAGATAAATCATCAATGATGAAATATAATTACTCTACAAGATATTAATATCTTTTAATATTTCTTTTCTGTATCTAATAATCATAACTGATTTATCCATTTCATCTTCATAAAAAACAAATATCTCGTTCTTTCTATTATCATGCAATTTTTTATACCTATTAGCTGAAACTATCGTAGCATTTACACCTTACATCTAAAAGGAACATGCAAAATTGTTCCAGCAATAATATAAAATTTCTGGATTATATAGACGCGCTTTTTAATAACTAGCATACCTATAAATTGGTTTATCATCATAAACTCTTATTTTATGACCAACGACGCTCTGTCATATAAACTTAAATGTTTTCATAAAATCAGAGTAAACTTGAATATTCTCTTTCAATACAATCTCTCCATCAGTATCATAATTGGCTTCATTAAAGTTTATCTCTCTCTTCATTCCAATCTTCCTAACACATTTCCATGCCCTTTAATGCAAAATATGAATACAATCACTCTTTATCATCTTCAAATTTAAGCATTTTTTTATATTTCTTTTCATTCTTTTCATATTGCTTAATTTGTTTTTTCAGTTTTTCAATTGCTTGGTCACGTCTTTTAATCACCATACTTTGCTCTCTAATAGCTCTATCTCGTTCTTCAGTCATCTTCATAGAATCTCTTAAAAACTCATGCTTTATTCTTCTAGATTCCTCTTTTAAAATTTTCACTTGACTGCGATAATATAAAGAAAATCGAAATATAGCCCCGCTGCACAACAAAACAACAACCATTGCTCCCAATAAAATTTCGTTTACACTCATTTGGATCTCCCTTAATTGTCGCTCAAGTGATCATCTTGACCAATTTGTTTCATCCTCAATTAAAAAAAAGAATGCAATAAATTGCATGTTCCAAGTGTGAACAATCACTCTCGGCATTCTTATCTTCTCCATTAAAGCATTGATAAATGACGCAAATAAATCTCTGAAAGCGGCTAAATCTACACTCACACCAATTATTTGCGACACATTTATTGACACAAAATACAAAAAATAAGGAACGTCAAAAAAACTAACGACGCAATGCAATCATACAAGCCTTGCCCAAATCGTTCCTATCTTCTTTTTTTACACCATGTGGAATGCAGCTATATATGAAAGTTTTTTATCATTACAAAAATCTTCAGTGTCACAAAGCACAGCATTTCTGTAAAATTTTGCCTTCCCACAAATCTTTACATCATCACAAACTAAAGCATCATTATAAACTCGAGCCTTTCTACAATCACGAGTATCACCATAAAATTCAATACATTGAGCTTTCAAAACTTGATCAAAAAAGACCGCATTAGCGTAAACATATGCATCTCCACTCATATTCAAATAACGATAAAGTTCTTATTTTTCATAAACATGCGAACTCTTACGAATGACTACACAACCATATGTTAATGCATTGTTATAAATAACAATATCATTATAAACACAGACTTCATTATAAACCGCAGCATCATCAAAATATATTCATCCCCATAAGGGCATTGATCGAATGTACAATTCTACCAAACAAGCACCTTTGTAGCTCAGATTACCTTCCCGTTTAATAAAATATCCAAGATCACTTTTTTGATATTTCCCAATTTTTTAATACATATATACGATATACCATCTGATAGTGATCTAATTTATTACAATAAAGGAGAAATCAGTATTCTTTGCCTATGAATTTACATTTTTTCTACAGTCACTATCCTATCTCTTAAAGCTCTAAAGCCTCGTTATATTCACACACTACCTCAACGCAGAATTTTTTTTTACAAATTCTGATGTTGGGGTATATCTTGATTTATAATGCTGCTACGTATACTATCATAGTGAAATCTCATAAACATACGAGTGTGTATCGCCCTTTCTGGTATACACATTTACTTTTTCACAACCGTGGAACTAAGCAACCATTTTTATTGATTCGAATCTGAAAGTGTATGGGGACATTTTGTTATTAGTTAAAAACAACTCTATATGCTTCCTTAGCGAAGAGCTACACATGGATATTTTCACGCTCCTTGTATCATATATTCTGGATTCGCAACGCAATATTAACGCTATAGCGTAAATATGTAAAGGTCTAAAAATGACAAAGACTGAAAAAGATTGGTTCCAACGCTTAGTTGAATTAATAAAAAGTGACGGACGAACAATGATTGAAATAAGCAGAGCTGCAGGCTGTGGACAAAATTACGTCCAACAAATGATAAATGGGGGAAAGAGGCCTTCTGTAGATAAACTCATGGCTATTTTGAACACACTGGGAAATGCTAGTGCCATATATGTAATAACTGGTTTCAACATCTCCGATGAAGATTTAAAACTCATAACTTTGATTTCGTCTGGAGATAAAAAGAAGATTGAAGCCTTAAATGTTCTGTTGAATGAGCAGAATCTGTAGAATTTTCTACTTTATCTAATATCGCTTGCTTTTGAGACGTTGATAAAGACTCCCATTTCACAATAATATCAGATAAAGTTGTTTCAAATTTTTTATCATTCTTCATAGTCATACTCCGTGTAGTCAAACTATATAACGCTAAAGCGTTTAAATATATCTCATACCTTAGAAAAAAATATTTGCAATAGGCAGTATGGAAGCAATTGTGTACAAACTTATTTTACAAAATCAGATGAAGTTCTATTAGTCATGTACCATGGTGAAACAGAAAACATCACACGATCCAGACCTTCTTATGAAAATTGGTATAATCTATCAAAAACGCGAATAATGTTACGCAAATCTTGCGATTCGGACCAATAAAAACTAATGTGAAAATATCCCTGAAGACACTCCTGAACTCTATATAAGAGAACACGAAAAAGCTTTTTTGAAAAAAATACATCACAATTTTATTCTACATAGCACCATCTATGTTTTTTTAACAATATTGCAAAGCAAGAATATAACAATGTTATAGGAATAAATTCTTATAAACAGAGCCACACTACCTAAAACTCTGTAACACGTTTACAGGTAACCTCCCCTCTAAACGCACCTCGTAAATACTAATATAAGTCTCTATCATAAGCAAAAATGATACTATTAAAAAATAAAACGAATCACCACGCACAATTTTTGTACGTAAATTGTATACAGATTTACAACAAGAGAGAAATTTCCTTATGCAAATGAAGAATTATCTTTTCAAAGTATGACTTTGAAGAAGAAGTATACTTCTTCCAAAAAAACACTCTCCCTGCCAATAATTTTTCATAAGAGCAAAAAACTCATAACAAAGATAAAACTCTCTACATGATCAATACGAAAAAATGTTAACAATACAAAAAAGTGCTAGGTTTACCGCAATTTTGCCAATTCCTTATGAGAGTAAAATCAAAAAAAGACGTTTGCTCTTCAATAATAATGCGAATCACACGAAAACTCTATAATTTAAACATCAAGCAAAAAATACACAAAGACAGAAAACGGCATTTTAACGAATTTTCCAATATCATAGAAAACATTTCTTACAGAATAATAAAATGCTTATTACAATAGAATCTGGATGATGCAAAGCGATAGAAACAATCACTCAATTAACTGTTCAAAGAACAATTAATGAAATTCTTTTCAGAGAACACGCCACCGTCACTATGAACAATATTTCTCAAAAATAAAATATCAACAAATGTTATCATCGTTGTCCCCATGATACATATAAATGTCTATAAATCAGATTCTCTTATATACTAACCTTTCATCACGATGATGCTATTCAAACATCTAAAAGACATTAACATCACTTAGAAAAAAGCAAATTTACACTAAATGTTTTTTGAGCCATTTGTTCTGAACAGGTACAATCTTTAAAATTGGTTTTATTGAGATCTGTTTATTTGCAGAACAAGTATAAATAAACTTATCCAATAAAGCTTTTAGCCTTCTATTTTATGAAGAACACCATACAGAAAAAGTACAAAACAGTAGTATGAATTAAGAAAGTAAATAGCGACACATATCAGTTAATCCAAATGCTACAATGTTGCAAATGAGAGAATTTCTTTGATGAGAATAAGAAACCATACCATCATATTAAAGCGACTGAGAGAAAAAACTGCAACAAACAACGACTAAAGGCTTCTAGAACAAACAGTAAAATAAATAAAAAACGAAAAAGGTAGAATCTCAAAACTTTTATATAAGCTATCCATTTTTCTATTGGACATTTCCCTATTGGTGGGCCCGGAGGGACTCGAACCCCCAACCAAGCGGTTATGAGCCGCTGGCTCTAACCAATTGAGCTACAGGCCCCAAATAGGTTGTTTCTCTCTAAACTAAAATGCCTTATGATACAAGAGCTGACCCAGATTATAACCCATCTTTTTCTCTTTTTTTCTCTTTTCTATTGGTTTTTTTTCTAGTGCTCTAATTTCTTTACAAAAACTCTCAAAAATGAGAAAGTAATAAACTGATAAATATTAAAGGAATAGATATGATAAAAAAGAAAGTTCAACCACTGAAGGGGTCTCTGGTTAAAACAGCTATATTAGCATTCACACTCTTAACCACTTCATTGACTGTACATGCTGAAGCAAACAAAATAAAAAATGCAACAATCACAGTGACTGCAACCGGAGAAAGTCAAGCAGCACCGGATATGGCCATTATTAATCTAGCCGTTGTTACCTATGACAAAACTGCCCAAAAGGCATTAGCTTCCAATAATCAATCCATCAATGATATTATAAAAGCTTTTAAAAACAATGGCATCCAAGCAAATGATTTGCAAACATCAGGCTTATCCATTTATCAGTCAACTCCTGATAAACACCACGAAAAAAAGAATAATGAAAAACTCTATCATGTTTCAAATTCTTTAACCGTGCGCATTCGTGATCTTACCAATGCTGGTAAAATCTTTGATCAAGCGATGACACTAGGTGTTAATTCAGTTAACGGCATTACTTTTACCAACGCAGATACAAAGCCATTTTATCAAGAAGCACGTAAAAAAGCCATTACTGAAGCCATTGAAAAAGCGCAAACGATAGCACAAGCTGCCGATTTAAAATTAGGAAAAATTATTGAAATCAATGAAAAGGATGATTACTACCATCCAGCACCACGTCTCATGAGTAGAGCAGCAGATGCAAGCTACGCAAATACAAATTTTGCAGGTGGTGAATTAAATTATAATGTGAGCGTCACTGTAGTCTTTGCAATCGACTAAGTCACCAACTGTTGTATAAAAAATCACATTACTGGCCTTCACGTAGAAGAGCAGTAATGTGATAAAGATAATCTTCCTCAGATAATAATTCGTCTTCGTAAACCTCTATCTGTTCGCGTGCAGAAATACGCGCGGTATGTACCGTCTGACAATCTCCTGATACCAATGGATGCCACCAATGAAGATCTTTTCCCTCATAAATTAATCTATAAGCACAACTTTCTGGAAGCCAACGGGCTGTTTTAACTGTCGGAATGTCTAGCGATATACAATCTGGTACAATTGATTTACGATGAGCATAATCTCGACACCTGCAGGTTTCCCCATCTAAAAGACGACAAGCAATACTGGTTGCATAAAGGTCACCCGTATCGTCGTCCTCAACTTTATGGAGACAACAACGGCCACAGCCATCACAAAGGCTCTCCCACTCAGAAATGGAAATCTCTTCTAATTTTTTTACTTTCCAAAAGGGGAGTTCTCCACTCATAAACTCAGACACACCTTTTTTAATTAAGACGATCTATAAAAAATGAAACATTTAATTTCTATAATTTCATCTATTTTTGTCTCTTAAAAAGATTTAACTCAATGTATACTTTACACCATGTTCTTAAAATCTATCTGAATAAAAGAGAATATTCAAAAAATAGCGTATATAAATGAACGTAACCTATTGAAACATCTCTTTATAAACTGACAAAGAGTAAAATGCGTCACCTAAAATGATAGAAAAATTCCGCAAAGAATACCCATTTTTCATCAAAAATTCCGTATGTTGCAATATAAGTTTATTCCTAATAGATTCTATTTCTTAAAAAACGAACCGCGCTACACACAAGAGAATGTTTTTATCATTCATTTCTTGAAAGCCTCTCTCTACTTCATAACCACCCTTTGCCCTATATCTATTCTTTTGAGACAGAGAAGTACAAAGCCCCAAAGCTAAGAGAACCATTAAACATCGCAAACTTTCTAGATTGTTCAAATTCTTCCTATGTTTTTCTCAAGAAAGCATCCAAGTACAACGTGACGCACCTCCCCCTTCATTAAGAAGAAGGAGGAAGTTATTAAAATGCACACGAATTCCTTTATTTAAGAATCGAGAAAACTGCGCAATTTTCGTGAACGGCTAGGATGTTTCAATTTACGAAGTGCCTTTGCTTCAATCTGACGAATACGCTCTCTTGTAACTGAGAACTGCTGTCCCACTTCTTCCAATGTGTGATCGGTATTCATCCCTATTCCAAAACGCATCCGCAAAACACGTTCTTCCCGCGGTGTTAATGAAGCAAGAACGCGTGTTGTCGTATCTCGCAGATTAGCTTGGATAGCAGCATCAATTGGTAATAACGCATTCCTATCCTCAATAAAATCACCCAAATGGGAATCATCTTCATCACCAACAGGCGTTTCGAGAGAAATAGGTTCTTTTGCAATTTTAAGAACTTTTCGTACTTTTTCTAACGGCATAGAAAGCTTGCTAGATAATTCTTCTGGTGTTGGTTCTCGTCCAATTTCATGGAGAATCTGACGCGAGGTACGAACAATTTTGTTAATTGTTTCAATCATATGAACAGGGATACGAATAGTGCGTGCCTGATCAGCAATTGAACGCGTAATGGCCTGACGAATCCACCATGTTGCATAAGTTGAAAACTTGTAGCCGCGCCGGTATTCAAACTTATCCACAGCCTTCATCAAACCGATATTGCCCTCTTGAATAAGATCAAGAAACTGCAAGCCACGATTAGTGTATTTTTTTGCAATTGAAATGACAAGACGTAAATTAGATTCCACCATCTCTTTTTTTGCAATTGTTGATTCGCGTTCACCTTTCTGCACCTGCATAACAATCCGACGAAATTCACCAATCGAAATAGCCGTTTCTTGCGCAAGATTTTGTATCTCACTCCGCAATTTTTGGATTTCTTTTGCTTCACGCACCGAAAACTCTTTCCAACCAGGTGTAGGCAAAGCAGCAATATAATTCATCCAATCTGCATCCAATTCACGTCCTTGGTATTCTTTTAAAAAATCCTCATGGCCAATGCCATAGCTATTGGCAATCCGTTTCAGCTTACCTTCATTATGAATCAATCTCTTATTGATGTCATAAAGCTGTTCAACCAAAGCTTCGATACGATTTTGGTTTAAAGAAAGAGATTTTACTGCTTGAATCAACTCACCCTTTAATTGCATATATTTCTTCTTCTGAGAAGAAGTAAGAGCCCCTTCTTTACGCTCTGCCAAACTGCTTTCAACATGCTGATCTTGTAATTTTCGTAATTTCACATAGGTCTGAGCAATGAAATCCAATGTTTCCATAACTTGAGGACAAAGTTCATTTTCCATTGCAGCAAGCGATAAATTAACATCGTCATCATCTTCTTCATCATCATCTTCAATGTTTCTCTCTCCTGCGCTCTCCCCCATATTACGTATACCAGAAGACATTTTTTCTTCTTCTGTCTTACCAACTTTACTTCGCTCAATAACAGGAGCCTGCTTTGCTTCTGGACCAGCATAAGTCGTTTCAAGGTCAATAATTTCACGAAGAAGAATACGCTGCTCTTTTAACTCGTCACGCCAGATAATAAGAGCCTGAAAAGTCAAAGGACTCTCACAAAGTCCTGCAATCATTGTCTCACGCCCTGCTTCAATACGCTTAGCAATGGCAATTTCGCCCTCCCGCGAAAGAAGCTCAACAGCTCCCATCTCACGCAAATACATACGCACCGGATCATCCGTACGATCTGTTACTTCGCGTTTATTCGTTGTCGTTGCAATTGCGTGGCTAGAGGCTTCTACTAAATCCCCCCCCTCTACCGTAACTTCTTCTTCATAATTTTCAGACTCAACTTCATCCTCATCATCCACAACATTAACCCCCATCTCAGAGAACATCGCCAAGATATCTTCAATTTGTTCGGATGTAACCTCGTCAGAAGGAAGAACTGCGTTGAGTTCATCCATTGTTACGTAACCATTTTTTTTGGCAAGTTTAATCATTTTCTTGATGGCATCATCAGAAAAATCAAGAAGAGGACTATCCAAACTCGCTAGGCTTGTTACTTCTGCATTATCTTTCTGTTTAACCTTTGTTGCCATACCATAACTCCACTCGATCACCTCACAGTTTCCATGTAACCATAGTTTCCATGTGACCAGTTTGTTTGTTCTCACTAAAATACCAATAGTTACTCATATATACTTCCTTTTAAGAGATTACCATTGGAAAGAATACATTTTGTATACGCCCTGACATCTAGACAAACTTGACATCCAGACAAAAACGCGGGAAAACTCCAGAAGTTTCCCCGACACCTCTCAGCCCTTCTGAGATAATCTCTGTACCCTATCGTAAGAACCAATTTCCCGCTTTTCCTAAAATTTACCCGCTTTTTCTAAAATTGAATTGTCATCTTTATAAAATGTCACTCCACATAAACTTCCTCATCTAAAATTTAAGTGACTGATTCGCATTAAAAAAGCGAATCATTTTATCGTATCTTGTGTATTCCCGTCTATTTTTTCATCCAACCAACTTCCAAACCCTTCAATTAACGCTTCTGTTGCCTGCATCTGCTCCAACTCATTTTTTACCTCACGAAGCAGATCAAAAACCTCACTCTTAGGATTTTCTACAAGTTGCTCTTCAATATCCTGTAACCTCTTATGTAGGTGGTGTTCTTGAAGATGCAAGTAGACAGCTTGTTTTAATATAGCACGCGCATCTTCTAAAGGGGCTCCACCAAGGATAATACGCATACCAATATTTTGTACAAGATGTTTCATACGCTCTAACAGAGCCTTTTGTTCTCTTTTCTCTAAGAATGCAACCATCGTCTCTTTATCATGAAGCTGTTGATTCCCAAGAATTTCCAACATAGCTTGATGAAAAATGATCAATTGCGTATTTTTTAATTCTAACTCAGAAAGAATTTCAAAATTTTCATACCACAACTCAGGATAGTAAGCTAAAGTGAGTAAAATCACTGCTTCACGCAAAGGAATAGATTGCGAAGAATTTCGTACTATTTCAGAATTTGCTAACAGAGAAAAGGTTTGATCTTTAAAGGTCCTATTTGGTGAAGATTGACCATATCGCCCTTCCCCCCTTTTTTTCGAAAAAGAGTGACGAAAAAAATCAAAAAGGCGTTTTTTTACATCTTGCAAATAATAACGACGGACATCTTCATCCTTAATCGTAAAAATTTGTTGTTTTAGTTGTTTTTCTAGCGCTGCTCGTGTCTCTGGAATTTCAAAATGCTTTCCATAGGTAGCACGCCACCATAAAAGCTCACTCAAAGGAATAGCTTTTTGCAAAAAAGAAGAAAAAAGCTGTGCTCCACCAGCACAAACAATTTCATCAGGATCTTTCCCTTGTGGCAACAAAACAAAGCGTACACAAACCCCAGCCTTTAAAAGAGGCAACACACGATCAGCAACACGAAAAGCAGCTTTTAAACCAGCATCATCACCATCAAAACACAAAATAGGCTCCTTCCCCATCTGCCATAAAAGCTCAATTTGCGCTTCCGTTAATGCTGTCCCTAAGGGCGCTACAACTCCTTCAAAACCAGCTTTAGTCAATGCAATGACATCCATATACCCCTCAACAACAAGGAGTGAATGAATTTTTTCATCGCCAACAAAGCGACTGTTTTTGCGAGCTGCTGCCGCGTTATAAAGTATATTTCCTTTATGAAACAGCACTGTTTCAGGGCTATTGAGATATTTTGCTCGTGTCTCTTTCTCTAATGCACGCCCTCCGAAAGCCACCACACGTCCACGCAAATCTTCGATAGGAAACATAATGCGATTTCTAAATCGGTCATAAGAATCCGCGCTCTCCTCATGCACTGAGAGAAGCCCACATTCTTCCATTTGCTTTATTGAAATGCCCCGTGCACCCAAAGCTTCTTTCAAAGCTGTACGCCTTACCGGTGCAAAACCAATGCGGAAACGCTCTACAAGCTCTGGTGTAACACCACGTGCATCCAGATAACGACGTGCTTGCATACCTCCTTTATCGCGTAAATTATATTGAAAAAAATCTGTAGCAATTTTCATCACATCATAAAGGTCAGCTTTTTCCAGTTGACGTTTATGACTTTGTGAATCCAAAATAGGGAGTTTCATTCCCGCAAAATCAGCTAAACGCTCTACACTTTCTGAAAAGTGCAGTCCATCAAGCTCACACAAAAAGGTAAAAATATCTCCACTTACACCACAACCAAAACAATAATAGCGCCCTTTATGATCATCACAATGAAAACTTGGCGTTTTTTCACCATGAAATGGACAACAACACCAAAAGTCTCCCCGTGAAGGCTTACTTTTTCGAGGATCAAAATCCACCCGTTGCCCAATCACTGTTGAAATTGGGAGTCTCGTACGCAGTTCATTAAGGAAATCGGGCGGAAAACGCATTATCTCTCACAGAGTTTGAAAATTCTTTTTTGCATATTTAACGACTTTAGAGCATAATTCCAATACTTCCTCTTAAGCAGTTGTAAAATTTTAAACCCTCAACTGCATATATTTTTAGAAATGGAGAATAAAAAGTGATCGAATTTATTGCTCAATATCCGTGGTTAGAGGCTATTTCTTGGCTTGTTATTCTTACTATAGCTGCCCTTTTAGTGAACTTTCTAGGACGAAAATTACTTATTCACGGAGCAAAAAAACTCTCTTCTTTTCTCCCCAAAAATACAACGATCGATATTAATAATGCTATTCAATACATGGCAAATATCACTTCAGCTTTTATTCTTTCAGTTGGTGTTAATTTTATCCCAACATTACCCGATGCCTTTAGCACTGTCATCGGTAATGTTGCCAACGCCTTCATTATCTTCTTTGTTGTCCTGACAATTTCTTCCTGTCTCAATGTCATTAACATCCTTTACGAACAACGACCAACAGCACGACTAAAACCAATAAAAGGTTATATTCAAATTGCTAAAATTGCACTTTTTGCTGTTGCAACAATTTTAATGGTCGCTACATTGATTGACCGCTCCCCTCTTATTCTCTTCTCCGGTCTTGGTGCAATGGCCGCGGTTCTCATGTTAATTTTTCAAGATACGCTTCTTTCTCTCGTTGCCGGTATTCAAATTTCATCCACTGATATGGTTCGCGTTGGTGATTGGATTGAAATCCCCAATCTCGGTGCCGATGGTGATGTTATTGAAATTGCCTTGCATACTGTTAAAGTTCAAAATTTCGACAACACCATCACCTCAGTTCCTATCCGTAAACTTGTGACCGACCCTTTTAAAAATTGGCGTGGAATGCAAGAATCGGGTGGAAGACGCATCAAACGCTCCCTTTTTATTGATCAATCAAGTATCCATTTTCTCACAAAAGAAGAACAAAAATATCTTTCCCGATTTAATTTATTAGAAAATTATTTCACGCAAAAAGTAGCAGAAATTGATGAATGGAATGCTCAATTAGATAAAAATCATGATGTCTTAGCCAATACGCGCCGTTTAACCAACATTGGCACTTTTCGTGCTTATGTTTTTGCTTATCTGAAACAGCATCTAAACATCAATCCTAATATGACCCTCATGGCACGACAATTACCTCCTACAGAAAATGGTTTACCCTTAGAAATCTATTGCTTTACGAATACCACCGTTTGGATAGACTATGAACAAATTCAAGGCGATATCTTTGATCACCTTTATTCTATTCTGCCCTGTTTCGGTCTAAAGGTTTTTCAAAATCCAAGCGGTTATGATTTTAATCAAGTATTAAAAGCAAAAGTGAAATAAAAACAATAAACTTCAATTTATTAATTTGAGGCAACAACATTCACAATAACAAAGAAAGAATAAAGTATCATGAATGGTTCGTTGGTATTCCTTCATCTTGCCGGCGCTATTTCTTTACTTCTCTGGGCCACACGCATGGTGCGCACAGGAATTGAACGCGCCTATGGTGACAGACTAAAATATAAAATGTGCCACGTCATTTCAAAACCATTGTTTGCTGTAAGTTTTGGGCTTTTTACAGCAATGATTTTACAAAGCTCTACAGCAATAACACTCCTGGTTGGCTCTTTCGTTGAAGCTGGTTTTGTCTCTGGAGTAGCAGGACTTATGGCTGTACGCGGAGGAGAATTAGGATCAGCAATCGTTGTAAAAATTCTCACCTACGACCTCACTCTTGTTGTACCCCTGTGTCTTTTAATTGGCACTTGTATCTTCATGACAACAGAAAAACGTGAATGGCGTCAAATAGGACGTATTATCATCGGTATTGGTCTTTTAATTTTGTCTTTAGAAATGATAAGTACAGCGACAGAGCCTTTACGTGAAAGCGAAATTTTGCCTAGCATCATTCGTTATCTTTCAACTGATCCTGTTTCCACTTTTTTGTTGGCTGCTGGCTTAACCTACCTCTTACATTCATCTATTGCAGGAATTATTTTGCTGGTCAATTTTGCCAATTACGACCTTATCCATACGCAACTCTGTGTTATCATGGTTCTTGGTGTCAACTTTGGCTCTTCTCTTATAGCACCACTTTTAACGCGCAACGCCTCTCCCAATACTCGCCTCGTTCCCTTAGGAAATTTACTCATGCGTGGGGCCGGTTCAATCCTTATACTTATCTTATTTCTCTCCTTTCATCCTCCCATCACATGGCTTGGCAATAATGCCCCTACTCAAGTGATCAACGCCCATATCATTTTTAATGTTTTCATTCTCCTTGCTGGAATACCGCTTTCAAAATGGATTTTAAAGTTAACCACTCAGATCGTGAATATAAGTGCAAAAAAAATACAAGCCGACAAAACGCTCAATTTATCCGATCAAACAGCTCTTGATGACAGTGTTCTTGATCGCCCAACGCTCGCCCTCTCGAATGTCATGCGTGAAGTCATTCATATTTGTGATCTTGTAGACATCATGCTAGAAAAAATTATGGGACTTTATGAAAAGCCTGATCCCAATATTATTCGTGAACTCAACCAACTCAACACCATATTGGACAAAAAACATATCGCCATCAAACTTTATCTTGCCCGATTAGCGGGACAAAAATTATCTGACGAAGAAGCTTTTCAAACACAAGAACTTCTAGGCGCCTGTATAAAATTAGACCAAGCAGGCGATGTCATTATTCATAATATGCTGATGCTGGTTAAAAAGAAACAACAGAAAGGTTTACAGTTCAGCAGCGAGGGCTGGAGTGATCTCCTTCGTTTCCACGCCATTGTACTAGCCAACGCGCATATAGCATTTAACGTTCTCGTCTCACGTGATACACACACTGCACACCTATTGGTACAAAAAAAAGATCAGCTACGAAACTTAGAAAAAGAGATGAGTTTAAAACATTTTAAACGTCTGCGTGAAGGGGATCTCAAAAATATAGAATCATCCAGTCTTCACCTCGACACTGTGCGCGACCTCAAACAAATCAACTCTCTTTTGACCTCAATGATCTACCCCATTTTAGAAGAACAGGGACTTCTTCAAAGTTCTCGTCTACGCAACCCTGCTGAAGAACAAGCAGAAAAAACTTAAACTTTTCAAATAACTTGAATAAAACACACATCACATCGATTATTCAATTTTGAATATAGTCAAGATATTGATTTAATCAAAATATCTTATTATTCGACAATTTAAATGAGCTTTCTTCATCGTAAGTTTCTTTCATTTAAAATCTATTCATGATGAATTGCTCAAAGTCATTTTCTTGCACATTACAAACAAAGCAGCATGTAGAATAGAACTCTTGAAGAAAGACGTAAAAATGCCTAACCATCTCAAAGCCAAAACTGTTAAACACACAAAGAATAGGTCAAGAGTATGATAGTTCCAACCTAAACCCGCCTTGTAAAAAGGGAACCGCTTCACAGTAGCAGCGAAACAGAAATACTCTATAAGGAATACAAAACCCCACAAAAATACAACGTTTATATCAAGATTGGTAGAGGTTCAACCTATACAGCCATGCTATAACGTGTCAACGAAACAGTTTTCATTTCAAACATCATTGATATCAATTGGCAAGCTCAAAACTTTTAAATATCCATTTTACTTATTGCTTTAATCACAATTATTTTTTTAAATTTAAGAGAGAGATTAAAAAAGCTTATAAATACACTTTATAAGATCTTAAAACATTTTCACTAATATTTTCTTATTTTATTCGTATTTCTCAAATAATTAATTTGTTTATAAATTAAAATGTATTATATATTTATACTTATTAAGTATTATTATGATATAAAGGTGAATATTATTTTAATATAAAGGAAAGTAATAAGTAAAATCTCTAAAAGAAATATCCTTTCCACTGGGTAAAAAAGGAATAAACCTTGATTTTTACAAAGTTTACTCTAGTTACAATTTAAATTCAGGCAAAGGAGGGTATCATGGAAAATGCAAACATCGGTTGGATTGCAGCTATTATTATCGGCGGGATTGCAGGTTGGGCTGCACAGTATATTATGAAAAGCCAAACAGGAATATTGTTAAATATTATCTTAGGGATTATTGGCGCTGCGCTAGCAAGCTTTCTTTTTAGTCTTTTAGGTGTAAGTTTTGCTGGTTGGCTTGGCTATCTTATTTCAGGTTTTATAGGAGCCTGTATTCTTATATGGATAGGACAAAAAATTCGATCATAGCGTATTTATTTTTTACACCTTTTGGGATTCAATACAAAACTAGGAAACAACGAGCAGAGTTTGAAATATTCCCCTGTAACTTGTTACCAATTTTGATATGATGGTGAGATGCTTAAGCTGCGATTTTAGGCATACACCATCACCGTATTATAAAACGAAATGCAGTAAAAAACTTCATAACGCACCATTTTATACCTATATAAACTTACGCATATCAGGAGAGATATGTTGCGTTATTTTAACGAAATACGAACTGATTTTTGTACCACGTGCGCAAATCCAGCTTATCTCACTGTAATAACAATTCATAAGATTACAAAAATCACTAACGATGATTAAAGATTTTACCGTGTAATGCTTAACACCTATACACTCTATCAACAATACCCTTTTTACCGAAAAACTCGAAGAGCTCTTTTACATTCTTAAGAATAAAGAGAGACGGTAAGCACGAAATGATAAAGAATACGATCTCCTTTACATCTCAATTCAAAAGTTTTGAATATCTCTTCAATTTCTAAAGTATAAAATAAAGTTTTGTTCCTCTTAAAACTTCCTCTTTATATCATCTTGCATAGATGAATTTTTAGCTCTTCTTTATATGCGTTACAAACGAATTTTAAAGCACGAAACATTTTTCCCATTACTCTCATGCGATAAAGAAATTTCCGTAACGCATTGTGAAAGCGCTTTGAACAAAACATAATACTTTATTTTGCTTTTTTAATGAAAATAATCCTATAATATATACTTCCTGCATATCTTCTTTTAAAGACCTTTGCTTTCGATTTTCCCTTTGATATCTTCCTGTTAAAATCTTGCTGCTTTTACACTCCTTGTATTACAATAGAGCTATCTATTTAACCCAACATAACATATGGAATAAGACTTTAGCTGTAGAGTAAACCGATGTCTGATCTTGAAGATTCCATCTTACCACCCCTAAAGTGGTTTTCTGATCAAAATCCTCCAATACCAGAAAACGTTCGCGATTGGCTCATGGAATCGGGCTCAATGACGCTTCGATTAAAAAAATATTGTACCTGCCTCCAAGTTCAACCACAACGCGAATGTTTCATTACGCGAGATAAATTAAAAGAAGAAGCAGAACATCTACCCAAAAGTACGCGTTATTGGCTACGCGAAGTCATATTGATAGGAGATAATAAACCTTGGCTCCTTGGACGCACTGTAATTCCACAAGAAACCCTCCTACACAATCAAGCCTTGATGCATTTGGGAACTGTACCTTTAGGACATTATTTATTTAACAATGACAAATTAACCCGCGATTACATTCATATTGGTCAACAAGGTGCGCTATGGGCACGCCGTTCCCGTTTGCGATTAACGGGTAAGCCATTGTTGTTAACTGAACTATTTTTAACAGATTCACCATTGTATCCCCACAAATAGAGGCTACTCATTTTATTCTGCATAATTTATAGATTTTATATAGCTTATAAGGGATTTAATCAGAGAAAAGAATTTCAAAATTATCTCAAGAACACATTACAAACAAAGACTTCTTTTCAAAAGATCTTTTTATTTCATAAACTCAACTTAAAAATCTCTTCCCTAGAAAAAACGTTTTAAAGTTTTGATTTTCTTATCATTAAAACCAGCACTTGAATTAAAAAGATACACGCCATATTGATAAAGCCATCTATATTTAAATTTCTTACCGAATAATCACTACTCTAAAAATATGGTAACTCTTTATCAAACAAATGCTTTGAAACAGCAAAAAAGACAATAATACACTCCCCAAAATTGGAAATCTGTATCAATTAACTTAATCATCCTGTTTTAAAATTTTTAACAGTGCTGACAATAGATCTTTTTTAAAGTAAGAACTCTATAAATACTTTTGTTTTTTAATGGTCTAACAGCTTTGAAAAACAGAAAATATAATCCATAAAAGATGTTTTATTGCTCTATGAGAGCCCCAAAAGTTTAGTTGATATCAAAAAATTATTTTTTTGATAATCGTATGTATGTACAAAATAAATGAAATTTATCAACATCCTACTAACTTACAAAGGCGAGGCACAATAAAAAATATTTTCCCATACCCTTGAATTAATAAGATCTATTGTAATTTTTTACGAAGACGATTACACACTTTAGAAAAATTCATTTGCCCCGCATACCGTTCCTTAAGCCATGCCATCACCTTACCGATATCGCGTAATTTTTCAGCCTTTGTTTGTACCAAAGCTTCACAAAGAACCTGTTCTACTTCCATCTCCTTAAGTTGATAGGGAAGAAATTCACGAATAACTTCTATTTCTGCTTGTCCTCTCTCTGCCAATTCCAAGCAACCAGACTCTTTATAGACTCGTATCAATTCTTCACGCTGTTGAAGCATTTTAGTGAAAACAGATTGTATCTGCTGATCATCCACTTCTAGCTTCCCTTCCTTATAATAAAGAATATCACGATCCCGAACTGCAGCATTCATTAAACGAAGTGTAGCAAGACGCGCACTATCTTGCACTTTCAAAGCAGCCCTAAGAGCCCCATCAATCTGGTTACGCAACATAAATTTATCCAATTTTGTTCAAGAAGAAGATGCCTTTTAACCAATCTTTATCCATCTTGCAATGGAGGATAAAAAATAATTAAGGACTTGATCTTCGAAAAACTAAAACAAGACTTTACCTCTTCATGGAATGTACTTATACTGCCTATTTCAAGAGAAACGTTACCAGAATAATATACACAGCATCTGTTAAAGGTATGATTTTTGTGTAAAGTTGGTCATTATACCTTTCAGAGAATAAGCCATCATACCTTTAGAATAAATTGTGGATACATACTATGATACAAGCGACTTCACCCAGCCACCCTTGGAGTATCAAAAAACCGACAGCCCTCTTAGTCTTAGCAGATGGGACCGTTATTGAAGGCAAAGGAGCAGGTGCTACAGGTATTGCTGAAGCTGAAGTGTGTTTTAACACCGCCATCACAGGCTATGAAGAAATCCTCACAGACCCGTCATACGCACAACAAATCGTTAATTTTACTTTTCCTCATATAGGAAATGTAGGGGCCAATGACGAAGATATTGAAGCTCTCTCTCCTCTCAATTGTCATGGTGCTGTTGGCGCTATTTTCAAAGCAGACATTACACATCCCTCAAATTATCGAGCCAATGAAAATCTTCATCAATGGCTTAAAACGCGTAAAATTATTGCACTTTGTGGTATTGATACACGTGCACTCACAATTCTTATTCGTGAAAAAGGTGCACAAAATGCTGTCATTGCACATGATGCTAATGGAAACTTTGATATTCCTTCTTTAAAGAAACGTGCGCAAAAATGGCACGGTCTCGTCAATCTTGACCTTACGAAAGACGTGACATCTCAATCATCAATGCAATGGAATGAAAAACCATGGAGTTGGAATAAAGGATACGGTACAAACAATGTGCACAATCTTCATATCATTGCAATTGACTACGGTATTAAACGTAATATTCTTCGCCTTATGGCAACACAAAAAGCCCGCATTACTGTTGTGCCTGCCCACACAACTGCAAAAGAAATTCTGGCAATGAACCCTGATGGCATTTTTCTTTCTAATGGACCAGGAGACCCCGCAGCTACAGCTCAATATGCCATTCCAACAATTAAAACATTAATTGATCATAATTTGCCAATTTTTGGAATATGTCTTGGTCATCAACTTCTCGCTCTTACGGTTGGTGCAAAAACCGTGAAAATGCACCAAGGACATCATGGTGCCAACCACCCAGTTAAAGACCTTAACACTGGAAAAGTTGAGATTGTATCGATGAATCACGGTTTTGCCGTAGATTCTTCCTCTTTACCACAACATGTTCAAGAAACACATATTTCTCTCTTTGATGGTTCAAACTGTGGTATTCGAATCATTGGAAAACCTGTTTTTTCTGTTCAATATCACCCCGAAGCTTCTCCTGGACCACAAGATAGCCACTACCTCTTTCAGCATTTTTGTGATCTCATTATGAATTATAAAAAAATATCTTAAAATAAAAAGCCTCACCTTTTAACTTCTCTCCTTTAAATTATATCATCTTCCTACGCACAATTATATTATTTTTATACCTACAACTTATTGAAGTTGTATTATTATTTATCATTCTGAAACTAAAAAGAGCGCACTGAATAGCTTAAATTTTTCTCCTTCCTCTTCTCTTAAGGTCGTATCCATCAAAATCATTGGCTTCTCCCCCCAAGCAAGATAAGTGTATCGATAAAAACTATTTTTAAAAAAAGTAAAGTGCCTAACCTTCAAATAAGCATTGGATTCACAATACAATTTTAAGCATTCTATTGTGCATGAGAAGCATAATTCCTCCTAAAGAATAAAAAAATTAAAGTGTGAGACAATGCAACAAATCTCTACTTTTTAAAAGATATTGCCGTAGATGGTTTTGAAAACTGTAAAGCCGAATAAAAAAGTAATAGCAAAACAGAAAACATCTTTTCAATTTTACAACTTTATATTCTTTCAAAATGAGGTTTTCTTTCGATTCCAGAAGTTATGCCAACAAATATAAGCAATATTTTACTTCCAATTTGCCATATAAAATTTGGAATTGTTCATACAATACTGATACATCTAACGTAGATACGTTTTAATCTTTTGTTTTCAATATGCTGCTGCATTAGTACTGGATATTAATTTGCAAGCAATAGAAAAAATACGGACTCCCCTATACAAACAATATCACAAAATAAAAAAAATTATTTGCACTAAATGAGAAGGATATATCGATATTTTATACAATACTTTGTTAAACAAATATCACAAAAAACTTTCTGCCTATAAAATGATACATTTTGTTTATCTTGTGCATTCTCTAGCAAAATAGTACGTACCGGCCTCTCTCAACAAATTAACGTACCCGCAAGGCAAAAATAACTGTCGCAACGACAAGAAGAAAAAAGCCTCCAACAAAAGGAGCACCTGAAAAATAAAACAGTGCATTTTTATCTGTAAAACATTCAAAAAGAAACACATAAAAAACAGAACCAAATGTTAAACTCAACGAAATAACAGATGTCATCGCTCCTTGCAGTTCTCCTTGTACATTTGTCGGTACCTGCGCTGAAGCAATTGCACGTATAGGTGCATGAACAAGATATTCAAGCATTGTACACATACAAACCATATAAACCATCCACCCCTGCGTCGCGAATGTATAGCCCAGCATAGCAACAGAGGCAAACAAAAGCCCCACTATAACAATATGCCAATCACTCCATCGTTTAGAAAAATAAGGCAAAAAGAGAGCGACTACAATAAATTGGCCTATCCCAAAAACACTATAGGAGAGTCCAATAGAAAAAGAACTCCAATCATAGCGTTCTTTTGCAATGAAAGCCCAAATGCTTAACCATACAGATTCCGCAAACCAATAAAGAAAAAAGACCAATAACACCCAAAGAACCATCGGATATTGTTTCAGGTGCCAAAAAGCACCTAAGGGATTTGCCCGCTTAATATCAAAAAAGCGCCTATTCCATAAAGAAAGGGTTTCTGGAAGCATAACCCAAGAAAAAATAAAATTAATGAGTGAAAAACCAACAGCAAAATAAAACGGAATACGCGGACCAAACTGACCTAAAAAACCACCAATAAACGATCCTAAAATAACCCCCAATGCGGATGCAATGCCTAACAAACCAAAATTGCGTGTACGGGTTTTATCATCGGATATATCCGCAAGATAAGCTGTACAAGTTGCAAAACTAGCACCACTTATCCCTGACAAAAGACGCCCGATAAATAACATAGAATAGCTCCATGCTATAGCACATATGAGATTATCAAGAGCAAAGCAGATAATAGAGAGAAGCAAAATAGGACGACGACCATAACGATCAGAGAGATTGCCAATAACAGGAGCAAACAAAAACTGCATCACTGAATAAGCTGCAAGTAATTTTCCTCTTTCTACAAAAGATGTACTGACCTCTTTTCCAGTTAATTGAGAAAAATATTCAGGCAAAACAGGACAAATGATCGCAATACAAAGAATATCTAACAATAAAGTGATGAACACTAAAACGAGCCCACGCTGAACAAATTTCGGATTGAGCATTTGGTCTTGCATAACATACACACTATTTTACGCATACAATTACTTCCCCGCTATATTTTAACTCCCTTTTCCTTTTAAAAGTATTCTATACCGTATACTTTTCAAATACAAAATAATAACAAAGTAAAAAATTAAGTAAGAGTCAAGATAAAACTATAAAATTACGTTTTAATTGGTATATATTTAATTGCTATCTCATTGTCAAAGAATAAATTTTTTTGCATTATACGAACAAAATATTTGTGCAACAAACTCATGAACAAAATTTCATGAAACACAAAGTATTTCCAATAGTTTTAGAGACATTATGATGAATTTCATCCGACATCATTTCCCCCTCTCATCCCACCGTTTTCAGGAATCTCAATTCCATTAGATACGTTAGATATCCTACAGTAATTGAAACCTTTTAAAAGATAAGCTCTTAAAAAATTTTCTTACCCTCAGAATATGCTATAAGGTTAAAGCAACATCACCCGAATAGCTTAACAACGTAAAAAGCTCATCATATTTTTAAAAGTATTTATTTGACAATAATTTTGATTAAAAAATAAGTATATTATAGAGAAAGTTCTTTAATTCTATAATCTTAGAAAATATTCATATCGCTTGCAATTTGTGTAACTTTAAAAACCCTGATTGTATCTTTATATTCATTGATACTCTTAATGATTGTATGCTAGCATTAAATCTAACGATGAACATGATAAGCATTTAAAAAATAGCACTTTTAGAAATAGTTCGTCATGAATTTTTAATTCAAAAATGGTGTATAAAATGCGAAAAATATCCCTATTAATTCTCATATTAATGTTGGTAACAGGATGTGATGTTCAGGATTCTGATTCACAAGAGAGTACTGTAGAAAATAAAATAAAAACACAACAAACAACCAACGTAAACCTAGATCCCTATACTCTAAATAAATTAAATGCTCTTCTCAAAAAACGTTCAGAAACAAATTATCAGGAAAAAGGGGCACTAATTGACTTTCTTTCTGAAGCTTTTTTAGGGACACCTTACCAAGCAAATATGTTACATGGCTCAGAAAATACACCAGAAAAACTGATTATTGATTTTAGAGGCTTAGATTGCTTCACTTACCTAGATTATGTTGAAGCATTGCGCAAATCAACATCTCAAACAGAATTCATAAATAACGTCATAAAAACGCGTTATATTAACGGTAATGTTCATTTTTTAAATCGGAAACATTTTTTTACGGATTGGGCTTATAGAGAATATAAACTCGCCACTGATATTACCGCTGAAATAAGTCCCCATGCGGTAAAAATAGAAAAATATCTCAACAAAAAAGCTGATGGTGGAAGCTATCTACCTGGGTTGCCAGTTGTGAAACGCACGATAACGTATATTCCAAGTAACTTTATTAATGAGGAGGTTATAGGTCGTTTACAGTCTGGTGATTTCATTGGTATTTATACGAAACTTGCTGGATTGGATGTAACACATGTGGGCTTCTTTATCATGACAGATAAAGGGCCAATGTTAAGAAATGCTTCTTCACGAAAAGAAAACGAAAAAGTCGTTGATTCTCCTTTTATGAATTATGTTGAAAAAACACCAGGAATCATTGTTTTAAGAGCTCTTGAATAACATGCGATATGAAATATCTTCTCTATTCTTAAAATATATACTGTCGTTATTCAGGTAAACATCTAACTTCGTTCAAGCTATACGGATACAATATATTTGTTTACAGTTTTAAGAGAAAAAAGTCGTTTTGATCTAACTTTGTTTATAGGTATGACAAAATCATTTTTGGAGAAATCACGGATTTATAATCACTTTATACTGGTTGAACGATAAAGACAGAAAAAAGTCTACTATAGTATCACGCTTTCCTTTCATATTCTCAACCAAGAGCTATCTATAGATTACAGCTAATCTGATCTTTACAAATATAACGCAAAAGACACAAACGAATGTTTGTAAAAATAAGTAAAAGTAAAGCCAGATATGTTTGGTTATTGTTTATAAAGTATTCTATAAAAATTCGATCTACCTCTCTAATTTATTGCATATAAATTTTTGACTTTATAGCTTTGTTTTCCTTATAAAGTCTTTGCTTTTTGTTATTATCTATAAATTAAAATAGCCCTAATGTAGCAGCATATTTATGATTAGGATGCACCAGTACTGTACGAGTCCTTGTAAAATTTTGATGCCAGATTGGAATGAAAATATGAAGGCATCAATTAAAAACCAGTTTCTATCTTTAGCATCATTCTTTCGCTCAGCTTTACGATTTTCTACAGCAACGACAATAATATCCTTTAAAGAGTAGAGATATGAGCATTATTTTTGGTTTTTTCATTCTTTAATGAGTCCCCATCTTTCATGCAATAAAGAACACTCTAAACAGAATCCATTGTATCGATAAAACAATACATTTATTAGCAACAATAATGATGATTAATCTATGATCACAAACTTTAAAATTCTATTCATAACTTTTATATAAAATTTACAATTAAATCTCATTAAACTTATTACGAAGGCTTCACTCCTCTTCGCCCTAAGCAACGAAACATCTACTCCCGACAGTCTGTAAACAATCCGTTTTCTTAAATGGATTTAAGCTGCTAACCATTTCATGAGATTCACTTACAAAAGAATACACCGGCAAGTCCTATTTTGAATATTTACTCCATACTCTAGAAACACTTAATAGATCAAACTTATATGCCTTATCTCACCACACCTTAAATGACAGTGTTTTAACGAAATAGAATAAATCTTGCCTTAAATACTCTGTTTAATCTTGTATACTTGATTGATGCAAAAATTAAATCAACGAAAGAGCATCATTGTATTTTCGAGAGGTATGAATCACCCCATCATAAAAAAACAGTCTAACATAACAGACAATTTGAAAAAAACTTTTTATATAAAAGGGATTACCGTTGTACCGGGAGGCAATTTTGCCTCATCTTCAGGCTCGACATGAATAGAAATACGCACATTATCAAATTCTTTTTGAAGAACAGCTTCGATTTTATCACAAATTTTATGTGCTTCTCCTACCTGCATTATAGCAGGCACAACCAAATGAAACTCTATAAAAGTAACCCTCCCAGCAACACGCGTCCGCAAATCATGGACCTCAAGCGCACCCGATGCATTTGCAGAAATTAGCTCCCGAATCCGCATGCTTTCATTCAATTCAACGCCAACATCCATTAATCCCTGAACAGCATTTCTAATAACCTTCCAGCCCTGTAAGAGAATATTAACGGCAACGATTATCGCTAAAATTGGATCTAAAGCTCCCCATCCTCCGACAAAACCGGCAATCAAACCAATTAAAATTGCAAGCGACGTAAAAACATCTGTTATAAAATGCACTCCATCAGCTTTAAGAGCCGGTGAGCGATGGAGTTTTCCCTGCCCAATAAGAACCATTCCCCACATACAATTTATGACAGTTGCAATAAGATGAATAACAAGCCATATTCCAGGTTTCTGCAACAATTTAACGGTAGAAAGAGCTATCCATGCTTCTCTTAAAATAACAATTGCTGCAATAATAATGAGTATCCCTTCAAGAATTGCGGAAAAATATTCCGCTTTATGATGCCCAAAGGGATGATCATGATCCGCTGGCTTCATACTCACTTTAACAGCCCACCATGCTGCTAATGACGCAAGAATATTAACGATTGATTCCAATGCATCAGAATAAAGTGCAACCGAACCTGTGATGTGATATGCCCAATATTTCAAAGCAAAAACAATACACGCAATAAAAATAGAGTATAAAGTTAAGCTTTGTATATTGATTTTTACATCCATGAACCTCATCCTTTTCTTCACGAAATAGGGAATTAATATTTTTAACCATATCATGATACTTTTGGCATAACGACGATCTTTCCTCAATATTACAGAAGCTTCATCATACAATAAACGCCTCAGCTCACCATTATTATCGTAAAAACTGCTCAGTTACATGAACAGCATCAATAAATAAAGAAGAGAGAAAATAATAGAAAAAAGAGCTTTCCCAAGAGCAATCAAACACATCACCTTCATTATTAATCGTTTTCTGAATAACTTAAAGCCATCTCACGTCTCATAAACGAAAAACTTGTTTGTGCTCAAATCTATCATGATCATGCATTATTTTTTAATCTTATGATGTGCATTATAAGCCATCTTTGCACCTTAGAAAAAATATCTTAGCACTCTACTGTAACTTTACAGGTCAACTGGATTTTAAAAGATGATTTATTAAAAAATTTAGATATAAAAAGAAGAACAATGATTACCCTCAAAAAAAAAGAATCTGGGCATTGGGGACCCAGATTCTTTTCCCTTAGAAATTAAGGGCATACAGAACTTGGGAAATAGCGGGGACCCAAGACACTGCACCCGATACGAGAAAAAATATATGATTCCGTATCAGTATTTTTACATTATACCTATGGTTGCATATTGTCAACACAAATTCTACCATAAGTTTTAAAATAATGTTTTTTTATCTCTTTTTTTTAAATAAAACAAATTCTAACATCTGGAAATCATAAGAAAAAAGCACTAAAAATCTCGCATGCATTTGAATATCACAACAATCAATGAAACAGATGATCCACGCCTAAAAGCCTATCATAATATCCGTGAAAAAGATCTTGTTGGACGGCAACATCAATTTATTGCTGAAGGCAAAGTAACATTGTCCGCATTACTACACTCGAAAGAGTTTTCTGCCATCTCACTGCTCATCGTAGCAAACCGTCTCTCTGGACTTCTACCGCTTTTAGAAAAAACACAACCTCTATGTCCCATTTATTGCGTTCCACAAAAAGTTATGGATAATATCACCGGCTTCCATGTTCATCGTGGTGTTCTGGGTATTGGTAAACGTAAAATACTGCCATCCTTACAAAGTTTTTTAAAACATCTTCCAGAAAAAGCTTTGATTCTTGTTTTATGTGGTATCTCGAATCACGATAATATGGGATCAATTTTTCGTAATGCAGCAGCCTTTGCCTGTAATGGCATTATTGTCGACAAAACCTCATGCGATCCACTTTATCGCAAATCAATAAGAGTGTCTGCCGGCGCTGCTTTAAAAGTACCCTATACGCAAAACGCTGATATAGATGACATTATAGCTGCTCTAAACGATGAAAACTTTCATCTTTATGCACTCTCCCCTTCTGCCTCACACACTCTCAAACAAGCCAACAAAAGCAAAAGAATGGCACTTATTTTTGGAACAGAAGGCGATGGCTTACCACCCCATATACTACAACAATCAAAAACCTTACGTATTCCCATGACTGAGGGTTTTGACAGCCTTAATGTTGCCACAGCCTCAGGTATCGCACTTGCTCATTTTACCAACTTTGACCACTAAAAATGATAACACTTCAAGTTATAGAACATACCGATGTTGTATGTTATCTATCAGTCTCCAATAATATTGCCGTCCCCTAGCCTTTGAAAGCATTGATAAAAAACATTTTTACATTTTCTTTATCAATGTTTTCCACACCCTAACCCCACTTATGACGTGCAAAAGATATAATTTTGATGGATTCAATCATAAAACAAACTTTCAATGAAAAAATCCTCCGGCATTCTCTCATTCAAGTTTAAGATTAAAAAAATATCATTATAAATCAACTTACTATGTTTTATGAAGCTGTTGTTTTTAGTTCAGATGAAACAGAATCTTTTGTTTCGAGATTGCATAAAACGCGCTCTAACATCATTTCAGTATCGGCTGCACGTTCTGAATGTGTTACAAATCCTCCCCCAAGAATACGCGCCTCATGACCATTTCCATCATAAAGAACGCAAGCTTGCCCTGGTGCCACACCATTTTCACATTCCAATAAATCAACGGAAAAAATACCTCCTTTATAATGTAAGCGTGCAAGATGAGGAGGACGCGTTGAACGCACCTTTACAGCCACCTCAATACCTTGAGAAGGGAATTTATCCAAGGGCTCATCACCAAGCCAATTCACATCACGTAAAAAAAGCTTATGCGTTTCGAGCATTTCACGCGGACCAACAATAACACGTGCATTTTCCACATCGAGATAAACCACATAAAGCGCTTCACCCGTTGACACCCCAATACCACGACGTTGACCAACCGTATAATTAACAATACCCGAATGTTTACCTAAAATCTTTCCATCAATATGAACAATAACGCCAGGATTAGCTGCTTCTGGACGCAGTTTTGCGATAACATCTGAATATTTTCCTTGTGGAACAAAACAAATATCCTGACTATCATGCTTATTGGCAACCACAAAGCCCATTTCTGCTGCCATTTCACGAACGCGGGCTTTTGGAAGGTCACCAAGTGGAAAACGCAAATAATCAATCTGTTCTTGTGTCGTTGCAAAGAGAAAATAACTCTGATCACGATCATTATCGAGAGGACGAAAGAGTGCTCGATGCGCTCCGTTGGAACGCGAACGAATATAATGTCCAGTAGCCAAAGCATCTGCCCCCAATTCGCGTGCCGTTGCTAATAAATCAGCAAACTTAACCGTTTGATTACATGCAATACATGGAACTGGGGTCTCTCCATGAGCATAGCTTTCTGCAAAAGGATCAATAACAGCTTCGCGAAAGCGCTTTTCATAATCAAGAACATAATGCGGTATTCCTAATGTTTCTGCAACGCGGCGTGCATCCTCAATATCTTGTCCTGCACAACACGCCCCCACCCGATGCGTTGCTGCCCCATGATCATAAAGCTGCAACGTAATGCCAATAACATTATACCCTTCCTTTTTCAAAAGACCTGCAACAACCGATGAATCAACCCCCCCCGACATTGCAACAACAATGCGAGAATCCTCAGGTTGTCCTGGTAAATCAAGACTGTTTAAAAACATGTATTCATTCTCTATTTAATGTTCTTTTTAATGGCTACCCATATGTTAACATTCTGATGCACGCTCTTCAGCACTTTTACACGATTGATTGTCTTTATATTATTTTTTTATCCTTTCCACAACCATAGGCATTACTTTCTTAAGAGCTGCTGCAAACAAAAAAAGAATGATGGAAATAAGGCATAATGGCAATCGTTTAGGAGAAATCCTTTTTTGCTCTTTTGAAAAATGGGGTAAAATATTGCAAGAATCTCTTTTACACACTTCAACTTGAGCTTCTTTTTACATGCCCAATCACTTTATTAATTTTTTCTTTCAGCGCTTTTAGCTCTTTTTTAAATTTCATGCTCTATAAACGAATCAAGTCCTTGACTCAAGGTAGAGGATACGAATGAGCAACTTGATAAAAACACAAATGAAATATGTTATTGGGCCAGATGGAAGTCCGCTTACAATTGCCGACCTACCGCCGCAAACAACACGGCGCTGGGTGATTCGTCGCAAAGCTGAAGTTGTTGCGGCTGTCAGAGGTGGATTGTTAAGTCTTGACGAAGCGTGCCACCGTTATACTTTGACTGTAGAAGAATTTCTTTCATGGCAAAGTTTAATCGATGAACACGGTTTAGCGGGATTACGAACGACCAAGATTCAACACTACAGGCATTAAGTTGCCATTAATTACGATTTGATAACATAAAGCAATTTATAAAATAGCCAAATTTAATAAAAATTTGGCTATTTTATACTATATCCAAAAGATAAATCTGAAAGAATGGATTTTTTAATAATTGCTTTAATTGCTTTAATTGCTTTTATCATCCAGCCATTAAATTAACCAACCACTGAATTAGCCAACCATTGAATTAGATTGAATCAAAATATTCTTATCATCCGCAGAAATCTTCTTTTCTCGGGCTTCCAAAAGCTGTGCACGTTGCAGCTCTGTATTAGCTTCATGGAGAGCAATTTCAGCGTTTGTTTTTTGAAGTTCTAAATCACGAATTGAATTGACCAGATTATCACGTCTTTGCCGCGCTGCACGCGCAAAAGCAGAATAAGCAAAATGGTGAACATCATTGTTTCCAGATTTACGTTCTTCATGAGAAATCTGTGCTTCCAACTCTAACACCATTCTTTCAAATTCTGCGATCATCATCTCAAGCTGTGCAATTTCACGGCGCTTTCCACGCACTTGAAACATCCTCAATCGCACCATATTTTCTCGTGGCTTCATACTCACTACTCCTTGATTGCGCAACTCAAAACTCGCATTCACACCCAATAAATATCTTTTATTTATATGTCTATCCGACAAAAACAGTCTATTAACTTGAAATTATAATAATTTTTGCCTTTCATTAAAGCATCTGAAAATACAATCTGCTTTAAAGAGCAATAACTATTTCTTTAACTTCCCCCCCCATTATAAAATGAAGAGGTTTAAAGCTCAGTAAATAAACACTGAAATTGTAAAAAAGTAATTTATAAAGCTCTTTTACAAATTTTTTTTAAATTAAAGTTTATAGAAAAAGCCCTCCTTTGTTTATTATGTTAAAAAATATGGGATTTTTCTAAAATAATTTTGTAGCCTCTTTCAAAAATAAAAATATTTTGTTAACCACTATCATGGATAGTGGGGAATTTAGTAGTGATTGTTACGCGTACTACTGAAATGTTCATAAACACTTTGTTATAAGTGTTTAATTTAATGAATTGTTTTTATAACAGTGGTTTTGCTAACTGATATAAAATAGAAATGCTCCTTATGATTCGTGAAGGAGCAAAATGAGGGATCTAAAATGCGCGTATTATTAATTGAAGATGATAGAGCAGTTACTCAAAGCATTGAGTTGATGTTAAAGTCGGCTAACTTTAATGTTTATATCACTGATCTGGGTGAAGAAGGTATCGATTTAGGAAAACTCTATGATTATGATATCATTTTGCTTGATCTGAATTTGCCTGACATGTCAGGGTATGATGTCTTGCGGACTCTAAGGTTGGCAAAAATAAAAACTCCTGTCCTAATCCTTTCTGGTATGAATGCCATTGAAGACAAGGTTCGTGGTTTTGGCTTTGGAGCAGACGACTATATGACGAAACCTTTTCATAAGGATGAGCTCATTGCACGTATCCATGCAGTTGTTCGTCGTTCTAAAGGACATGCACAATCTGTTATTGTTACCGGAGATCTCACCGTTAACCTTGACACAAAAACCGTCGAAGTTGCAGGGCGCCCTGTTCATTTAACCGGTAAAGAATACCAAATGCTAGAGCTTCTCTCTTTACGCAAAGGTACCACCCTTACCAAGGAAATGTTTCTCAATCATCTCTATGGTGGAATGGATGAACCAGAACTAAAGATTATCGATGTTTTTATCTGTAAATTGCGGAAAAAATTGGAAGCAATCTCTTCCAGTGTAAATTACATTGATACAGTTTGGGGACGTGGCTATGTATTACGTGATCCAGTTGAAGAGAACGTACGAAAAACCGCTTAAGCAGTGAACATGCATATTGTAAAATCTCGGAGTGTAGCGGGCCGAGATTTTTTCCCGAGATCTTTTCTCTATTAAAAGTAGAGAACTCGCACACCAAAAATCTCATATAGAAAGCGCTTAAAGCTTAAGAAGTAACCACACCAAATTTACACATATAACCTTATCGCTTATAAGTTCAATCGAAGCCACTTTTCCCAACATGGCTTAAGCGCTTCTTTCTTGTTCAAAGCTTTTTTACACTTTCTAAAACAATACAATCATCACTTTCATCAATATTTATTTTCATCTCTGTCATCTGAGCAAGTAACATTGTGTAATAAAATTGGATGACATGTGCATCAACAAGCTCTTCTTGAATTTCTCCACGCAATAAAGCAAGAAAATGAGGGGGTATACGGAAAGTTCTACCGAAAATCTCAAAACGAAAAGAACGTTTATTTTCTTCTTGCAAAATCATAACAACAATTTCACCCCCACGAGAAACTGTTGCGTTTGCAATCAATAATAAATTAAGCAAAAGTTTAACTTCATCTTTTGCTAACAATAAAGAAGAAGCTTGCCATTTTAAAGTTGCTTTTTCTTCTTTCATATATTGTTGAGCAACCTGCTCTGCAGCCCGTGTATCTATTTGTCCTCCACTTGCACCAGCAAAACCAAAAGCCAATCGCGCAAATTGTAGACGTGCAGAAGCACTCGCAACGGATAAACGCACTAATTGTAAAGCATCTTCTTCAGCTCCTCCTTCATCATAAAGCTCCATTGCATTTTGAATAGCCCCCACAGGTGAAATCAAATCATGGCAAATACGACTACAAAGCAAAGCAGCAAGATCCGTAGACTTCAAAGAGATATTTAACATCATAATGATTGAAAACTCCTAGATTAAAAAAACAAACTTTATTTTAAAGAAAAACTCTTAACATCTGATGCATAATAGGAAACATTAACAATTATGCTAAAAAAATTTCAGAAATAAATTCAAGAATTTAAATAAGCTTACATCTTATTTTTTATTTGAATAGAATGAAAATTCTAATATTATCTTTTGTTTATCACTAATAAAAGGAGAAAACTCCATGGCTCACTCTCTTATAAGATACTGGTACAAAAATATTATATCTTTAATCTTCCTTTTATTCGTCACTATAAATACTGCACATGCTCAACTAAAACCAATAAGGCAAAATGAACCTCATTATTCACTCCAAGAAATTATTGATTCCGGTCATATTTTTTTTGGAAAAACAGCGAGTGGTCTGGCTGTTGCAATTCAAAATATTTTTTCACAATACGGTTATCCCAATGCCTATATTTTAGGAGAAGAAGCTTCTGGAGCCTTTTTTGCTGGATTAACCTATGGCGAAGGAATGGTTTTTACCAAAAGCTACGGTCAACATAAAGTTTTTTGGCAAGGCCCCTCAGTAGGATGGGATTTTGGCGGCCAAGGCTCCCGTTTAATGATCTTAGTTTACAATCTTAATGGCATAAATAATTTATGGAAACGCTATGGTGGTATTTCAGGTTCGGCCTATTTAATAGCAGGTGTTGGTTTTCATGTCCTCAAATACCATAATACCTTGTTAATCCCAATACGTACAGGAGTCGGCGCACGGCTTGGTATAAATATAGGATATTTAAAATTAACACCTAGGCCAACTTGGAATCCGTTTTAAACGGTTTCTTATTTGAAAAGGGGTATTATGCTTATTCAATCATTTCTTTTTTTTATACTTGGAGTTGCTTTCACTTCTTGGTTACTGGTGCTTTTATCTCCTTTTATTTGGCGTAAAGCCGTTCATTTTGCGTATAAAGATGTTTGTGCGCAAATGCCATTATCACTCGCGGAAATAGAAGCAAACCAAGATTTTCTTCGTGCACAACATGCTGTAGAATTAGCAAACAACCAACAAAAGTACGAATTTTTGCAAAAAAAATATGCCCAACAAAAAATACAACTGAGCCAAGTAACAGAACAGTTTTATCGGCTATGCCTCCCCACAAAAGATACTCTCACCAAAGAAGCAATAGCAATCAAACAAAATATCGCCACACTATACACTTCCAAAGGAAAGACAAATGATTCGTGAAAAAATTGCACACTATCAGCAACGTTTACGAAAAATCCAAACTCATGAGCTTGACACGACTACTAACCACCAATTGCTGGAAGAACTCCGTGAAGAAACAAAAGAACTTGCAGCAACATTAGCAGCTCAAATAGCGCTACAAGAGGGGGATACATCACCCATCAACACATTGATTCAAAAATCCAAAAGCAAAAATGACCTAGCATCACGTATTCGCAAAAAAATAACGTTTCTCTCCAAAAGCCCCGTTAAATAAGTTATCTTTTAAAACACCTTAAAATGGAGAGTAAAATCAACAAAGGTTCATTGTAACTTTCATAACCCAAATCCTTTTTATTAAACGTGACTTTCTAGCTAAGCTAAAGGACAACGTTTTTTAACCCATAGCGTTCTGTAAAAAAACATCTTCTTGTCTAACAGATTCACTTTCTAATCATATCACCGCCCTAAAGGATAACATTTCATAGTCCCTAGAAAGGAAATAACACCAAAATATTGGTTACACACTCTAACAAAAAATACCTTCTAAGATGGATCACCAATAGAGCTTTGACCATAATTTTAAGGATAAACACACGCTCTCAAGAGTGATAAAAATCTCTTATTTTTTTGATAATCATATCCTGATCCGTTTGTGTCAAGTAAGGATGCATTGGTAAACTTAAAACACACTCTCCCAAAGACTCTGAAACAGCAAGGGAATCTTTTACATAAGGGAAGTGTTTATAAGCAGGCTGTTGATGTAAAGGAATTTTATAATAAATCATTGTAGGGATAGAATTTTTTTGTAAAAAATCTTTTAATTTATCACGTTCTTTTACCTTAATCGTATATTGTGCATAAGCAGAACGAATATTTTCTCCCATTTCTGGAACTGTAACAATATCTCTTAAGCCATTGGAATAACGTTGAGCAATTTCTACACGCTTTTCCATTTCATCTTCAAAGATCACAAACTTTTCTAGTAAAATTGCAGCCTGAATACTATCTAGGCGCGAATTCATACCAATACGTACATTGTCATATTGCGTTTCACCTTTACCATGAAACAAAATAGAACGTA
Organism: Bartonella sp. TT119HLJHH; assembly: GCF_042193385.1. Taxonomy (NCBI): domain Bacteria; kingdom Pseudomonadati; phylum Pseudomonadota; class Alphaproteobacteria; order Hyphomicrobiales; family Bartonellaceae; genus Bartonella; species Bartonella sp. TT119HLJHH. The sequence goes on from NZ_JBHILS010000008.1 coordinate 114,987, forward strand.
AAAGTTCTGCCAAATGATCATCATTGGTCATCATAGCGCCTCCATCGCCATAACATCCTAATGGTTTTGCAGGATAAAAACTTGTGGCAGCCACATCACCAAAAGCACCGCACATAATATTACCGCTTCTTCCGCCCATAGATTGAGCAGCATCTTCAATCACAAAAAGGTTTTCCTTTGCTGCCACTTGAGCAATTTGCACATAATCAGCAGGCAGCCCAAACAAATCAACAGCAATAATAGCCTTTGGCTTTAAACGTCCCTCTTTTTTTACCATTTTGATTGCGTGAGAAAGTTTTTCAACATCAATATTGAAGGTATCAGGTAAAACATCAACAAAAACAGGTTCAGCCCCCACCAAAGCAACCACTTCAGCCGTTGCTGAAAATGTAAAACTAGGACAAAAAACAGCATCTCCTGGACCAATATTTTTAGCCATAAGAGGCATCTTCAAAGCATCTGTTCCATTAGCACATGCAATCACATGTTTAACGCCAAGATATTCTGCCAATTTGTCTTCAAATTCTGTTACTTTTGGCCCCAAAATATACTTACCACTAGCGACTACATGCGCAATTGCAGAATTAATTTTATCTTCAATACGCGCACGCTGCGCCCCAAGGTCTATGAATTGCATATTAACTCCATTGATCATCACAAGAATGCAAAAGCGCTACCTATCTCTTTTATCTATTATAATTGACATCAGCAGCTGTTAAAATCCGTAAAACCGCAATAGCATCATCACCATTTGTACGAGGTGATTGACGCGTTTCAATACATTGAAGGAAATGCCGTAATTCGCAAGTAAGCGGCAAATCTTCACAAACATCAATGTAATTCAGCTCATCCATGCTAAAAGCCCACTCTTGATTTTCTTTCCAAACAGCAAAATGGTGTATTGCCAATTTACGACTCCACGGTTCCATATCATCAAAAACGAGCATAGCCTTTGTTCCAACAACAGTTAAACGCCTCTCACGATAAGAACTCAAGCGTGAAGTAAAAAGATGACTACGCACACCATTTGGAAAAATCATATGAATATGAGAAAAATCAGAAATCTGATCAACGACAGCAGCCCCCTCACCGCGAATTTCGGAAGGTTCACATCCTGTCAACGCCAAAATCATTGAAAGATCATGAGGGGCAAGATCCCATAAAGCATCACTGTGTGTGTGAAATTTTCCAAAGCCTAATCTATGAGAATAAATATATCGCACATCTCCCACATCTCCATTTTTCACCAATTCACACATTTTTTCAAAAGCTGGATGAAAACGCAAAATATGGCCCACCATAAAAACTCGCTCATAGGCCTCAGCCTCCTGAACTTGGCGTTTAGCATCAGAAACATTTAGAGCTATTGGTTTTTCCACCAAAACATCTTTACCGCTTTTAACAGCACGAAGCACATTTTGCGTATGAAATTGTGGGGGCAGCGCTAACACCAGTGCATCAATATCTCGCTGAGTAAAAAGATCATCTGGTTTAACAACCTCTACACCATACAGTGTTGCAAAACTGGCAGCACGATCACTATCAATATCAGAAACTGCTGCTAAAGCCCCAAGAGAGTGGAGTGTCCGTATATGATTTTCACCCCAATGACCGCATCCTAAAACCGCTACACGTGGCACCATTTTCATGCCTTACCTTACTTTATCATATGAAAATTACACTTTTACATATCGAGGATAAAATAGAATGACAAGAGAAAAGCTTAAAAACGATGCTTGACATCTTACTATTCTACCCCTTATATCCGCAAAAGATGTAATTACTGACAATTATGATTGCTTATTTTGGCGGAGTAGCTCAGTAGGTTAGAGCAGAGGAATCATAATCCTTGTGTCGGGGGTTCAAATCCCTCCTCCGCTACCATTACTTTTTGTTGTGTATATAACTTACCAGTGTAGCTGTTTGTATGTAGCTTGCCTGTAGCTTGCCAGCGGGTTTTGTATATTTTGACACTAGGTTTTGTACCAATTTATTTTTTTTCAAAGAGTTTTTAAGGGGTTCTCAAAGGGTCTTCAAAGACCTTTCAAAGATCATTTAAAGCCTCTTTTTCTTTTCTGCTCAAAATCGCAATTTTTGATGATCAATCATTGAGTTGGAATCGTATTATTTGAGAAGCAGCGTATATAAGATGGTATGACTTCTTTTAGCATAAATTGACTGATGATTTTTCTGTATCCTAAGCACATTATTCAGGACATTATTAAATAAGAGAAGCGTTTAAGGAATTCGGTCAACTTGATCAAATTGCTCTTCAGTATGCAATTGTGCAATGTTTGCACCATTGCTCCTTTGAGGAATTGGGTAAACAATACCCTATTGCTGTACTCATGCAATTGGTGCAAGTTGCACCTATTTCTCGTTTTAGCAATTGGAACAAGTTGTCCTTATTCCTCTAAATGCCCTTCATCACCAATCAAAGGGTAAACATTACCCTTTGATTTTCTGTCACTCAGAGGTTTCCTTTTCTCCTGCCTCTTTTCCCTTGTTTGGTGCCTCGAGTGTGATTTCTGTTGTGTATCCGCTTTGTTTTTCATAGCGGTGGGTGACGGT
>NZ_JBHILS010000080.1:0-1674 GCF_042193385.1 Bartonella sp. TT119HLJHH
GCAAACTCATTGGCATGTGCCCAAATGGGCTTGTCGTATTGTTTTGAGAGTGTTTGAAACTCTTCAACCAAATCAAAGACACCACCGGCTTCTCCACCGCCGCTGTCAATATCAAGTAAAACAGCACGAACATCAGGTTGTGCAATGGCTTCACGAAAAGAAGCCCTTACCCCCTCATAAGACGTCAATCCCGATAAAGCTCCAAGCCATGCACCACGGCGTACAAGCGTGCCATGAACCGGTATTATAGCAACATTGTTTTGCACCACATAGGTTTCTGGTGGTCTTAAAGCTTCTGTACTCCCTTGCGAATAAGCTTCAATGGGAAACTTTTCACTTGCAAAAAGCCGTGGAGCAAGAGCATTGAGAATAATATCAAGCTTTGTGGAGGCAAGCATGTGTGGAACTCCAAAAAGCCGTGATGCCAAAAACGGCATGTCGAGATTATTCACCATTTGTCTGCGCCTTACTGCCTTGGTTACTTTCATAAGTTTCAGAAGGTTCTGAATCTGCGGGATCAATTACTTGATTGCTACCAGCCGGTGCCGCCATATCGGTGTCAAAAGATAAGCCGCGCGCACGAGCGTCTGTGTGCTCTTCTTCAAGTTCGGCATGAATGCTGTCGATATCAAAGCCACGCTCGGCAAGTGCCATGCGTCGTGTTTTCAAGCCTGCACGAATTTCTTCTTTTTCCGCTGAGATATCCTTGTTTGGATCAATCATTTCAAGCGGGGGTGCAAAGCTTTCACATTGAAGCCATGGCAAGGAATTTTCTTCCCACCTTGGCAAATTGACACATTTGACAAGCACTGCCATTTCAACAAAACGCTCCCAAACAATGCGGTTAAACTGAAAGGCAATAATATGTTCACGCCATTGTTTGACGTGCCGTCTAAACTGAATGATAGAGGTACGCACATTAGAAAAATTCCCCCGCGTAACGTCTCCAGTCACAACGGCATAAGGCATATTAAGTGCTGCACAAATTTTCAAGATATTGCGAAATTGGAAAGCTTCATAAGAACCTCCAACCTCAACAGGGTTAGAGAATGTAACCTCTTTATTCTCTCCTAAATAAAGAGATGCACCGGGTGCAATGGCAGGTGCTTCGTATTCTTCTTCAACGTCGTTTTTATCACGATTATCGGATAATTTTGCGACGTTTGGTGAATTGTCCTTGACAAACACCGCAAAAAGAGCCGCTGTTTTTTTTCGTTCAAGCTCTGCATCATCATAGGATTCGAGTTGAAAGATCTTTGTCATAGCGCGCGTTATTTTGGGAGAACCGCGCAATTGTCCGGCAATACGGCGCTCTTTGATGTGAAGGACCATTTCAGCAGGGACGCGCACGCGCTCTTGGCTCTCAAATGCCATATTTGCAGGGACATCATCATAGGGGTGATGTTCCCAGAAATGATAAGCAACGCGCTTACCACTGGCATTAAATTCAATCCCCATACGAATGTAATTGCCTTCAATCTCAGCAGGTCCATTGTAAGTTAAATCCAGCATTTCGGTTGGATAAACTTGTAATTGAAGCGGCACACCAGAGCGTCCATAAAGGTCGACATAGTGTAGTCTTACAAAGCATTCTCCGGTTAAAAAGACCTCTCGTGCAATGGTTGCTTGAAGTCCATAAAAATTGGCATCTTCATCATAGTCTGCTTCATCAAC
>NZ_JBHILS010000081.1:0-1650 GCF_042193385.1 Bartonella sp. TT119HLJHH
AAATGACGTAAAGCAGCACCGTGAAACCTGCTCCAGTGCATGCCATTACGCCAATTGTTTGCTCCGTACTTCTTTGCCCCAAACTCTAAAACTTTACCAATTTCAAGCAGTGCCAACGGCGGTATAAGCTCTACACGAGACTTACCATCATCATTCTTATGCGCTTCATTTGCATTATGTGAACACATATAAACTCTGTCGCCACCATATTCTTCAGTGCCGCAAACATATGCATTTCCATAAATCTTGGACTTACCATAAACCACGGCATGACCGAACACCTTAGCAGCATCACAAACCTTGGCATAACCACAAACCTTGGCGTTGCCATAAACCTTGGCGTTGCCATAAACATGGATATTATCGTAAACGTAAGCATTACCAAAAACCGCGGCTTGACCGTAAACCCTAGCATTGCCAAATACATGCGCATTACCACAAACCTTGGCGTTGCCATAAATCGCAGCTGCTAAAAGAACATTGGCATTCTCATAAACACGGGCATTGTCATAAACATGAGAAAAACCAAGAACCTTGGCATTGCCAAAAACACGTGCATCACCATAAACCCATGCCCTATTCCCAACCCAACAATCACCTTCATGACTTAGGTTGTCTTCTTTCTCTATATAGCCTCCTAAATCACCTGCTTTAACATCACCAAAGTCTCTCAGTGCACGAATGCGGTGAAGTGTTCTGCCATCAAACTCAATTGTTTCATCAGTAAGTTCGTATTTCTTTTCTACAGCCATCATCACCTCCTTAAGGCTGCAAAGTCTCACGCGCGCTATCAACGCCGGAACTTTTTGCAATTGAAGGAAAATTCTCTTGATACCAATCGCTAGGGCTTATGTAATTATCGGTAACTTCTGCTATCTTTTTTATTATCTTAGGATGCGGAAATCGCTTCTTATTTACATAGCGTGCTACAGATGCTTGCGTAACACCTACCAAAATCGCAAACTCGGCATAAGTAATATTATTCTTTGATAAATACAGTTTTAGTTTAGACATTCCTTTTTATACCATATCGGTATTATTAAAACAAGGAAATTTTACCATATTGGCATTTGAAAGGATTTTTTTTTTAATTAGGATAAGAATCATGAATAATTTGAAATTTTTCAGACAAAAAGTCGGTTTAACTCCAAAAGAATTAGCCGAATTGGTGGGAACTAGTCAGCCACAAATTTTTCGTTTAGAAAATGGGCAACGAAAATTAACAAAAGAGTGGGCTATACGTTTGGCACCACACTTAAAAATTACTCCCAAACAATTGTTGTTTTCAGGAAATAAGCCTAATAGCTTAGATGAACAAATTGAAGATATGTTAGAGCATCTAAGCTACGATAATAAGGTTAAACTTCTGGATCTCCTTTCTTCATTTTATCAAGATAAAAAAGAATAAACTCTCTTTTTTCATCTTCTGTCAATTTATTCCATAGTTCCAATATTTGCGTATTAATTGACCATTTTTCATCCATTTGTTCTACTCATAAAAAATAAAAAATAAAAAATAACCATTTTGGTATTGACTTTAAATTACCATTTTGGTATCAAGATATCCCATATCTTAGAAAATAACTTTTTCCAATAGGCAGTATGGAGGCATTTGTGAATAAACCAGTGTTTATAAATTCTGATGAAATT
>NZ_JBHILS010000082.1:0-1639 GCF_042193385.1 Bartonella sp. TT119HLJHH
TCGCCCGTATCTTTGGCGCTTGCAATTCCAACACCTACAGAAGCACCGCTGTTGCTCTTTTCAAACTGAAACCCAAAACCTGTACGTTCTTCCTTTGAGCTTGAGGAATGGCTATTATGACCAACAAGCACATTCACATCACGAGCTGCCGAAAGGTTAATATTCTCACCTGCAAGATCAGAGCCAACAATTGTCACATCTTTTTTCTTGGCAGTGATGGTGATATTGCCATCCGCATTGAGAGAAGAACCTTGATGCTCAAAACTCTCTTCATCATTCGTGCTTTTTGTCCAACTAACTCTTTAAGAATGGGAAGGACGCTTTGGTGATCGCTTTTGTAAAGCTTTTTGCTTTTGCTGACGTTTTCTTTCATCCTCAAAATGCGTTAGTAAAGCGCGTTCCTGTTTCGTTTTGTTGGTCACACCAAAGGTGTCATTGTCCATAAATTGCTGATATCCTGCTAGCATCAAATTAGCTAAAAACGAGTCACTTTTCAAAGGTTGTACAAAATAGAGCCCTTTTGAATCTTGCAATTTATACCGGAAACCTGCTTTTTTCATGCACTCATAAACTGAGGCAAATTCACTCGCATACGAATTCATATCACTAGAAGAAGCATAAACCGGTTTCCAGCCACATTTTGATAAGGATTGTTGGATCATCGCTTTATCGACACCTGGTTTTTCCCATAATGCTAAAGTTGATGGAGGAGGTTGGTTAACACATCCAGCTGTATTTAAGAGAGCTATGCAACTCAATAGTTTTAAGATTTTCTTCATTTTTCCCCTCTTTCAATGGATTTATTTACGATAAAACAGCTCATAAGCCTGTTGATATTTCCTGTCACCGCTTCATTAAAACAACGGTGAACAATATTGAAATGGTTAGTTGAGGAAACAATCCCGTCATTTCAAGCAAAGCAAGGATGGCGGATTGTTAATCATCACAAACAGCAAAACTTAAGGTTTGCATTCAGGTGCATTTTTATACTTTTTACAAAAAGGGCTGTTCAAGCGCTTCTTGACACTGCGCTGTGGTATGACAGCACCTGGACGACAAATCGGCAAGTTTTTCTCTTTAAAAGTATAACACCACCCCCCTCCTCTTTGATCTTTATAGCGGAATCCTGCTTGAACCATGCAAGCATCAACTGTTGCTTTAGCATTAATACTCTGCTGTTGGTTTTCTGGAAAAACATCATAAGGGGTTGGCATACCACATTCTAACAATGCTTTTCCTATCTCCGTAAAATCTGCACCAGGTTTCTCCCACATACTCAGAGCCCCTGGAGAAGGCTTATCAATGTTACATCCAGCAATATTTAACAGAATGAGACCACTTAATAATTTCAAGATTTGTTTCATTTTTTCCTCCCTGAATATTTTGAATAAATTGGCGTACGATTAGGTAAACCATAGAACTTTGTACAAGCATCACTTGGATGTCCATAACAAGCATGAACACTTGGGTAGCCCTTAAATATTTGCCCTCTCTCTTTCCAGGGACCACTTCCAGGAGGTATTTGTTCAAAAGTGTAAGGATTTTTGCCAATCTTTGTACCCACAAAGTCATTTTTATGATTTTCCAAGTTTACGTAATCCTGCTTTCCATCACTTAAGATATATAACGTATCTGCCAT
>NZ_JBHILS010000083.1:0-1583 GCF_042193385.1 Bartonella sp. TT119HLJHH
GAGATTTGCGTCAATTCTTGCTCATTCAACCTCTCTACACAAATATCAATCCCTTTACCAAAACCACTAAAAATCCCTCCCCCAATTGTATTAAAAGACTGATAAATATCCGTAGGTCGTATCCAATTATATTCTCCCCTATAGTGAATATAACGACAAGCTATAGAAATCTCTTCATTAGAGATCTCAGCTTCAAGACGGACATTGTAATTGTCATGGAGGCGTACAAAACCAAAATCAAACTGAATAAAACGATCTGGCAAAGAAAGAAACATTCTCCCAGGTTCCATAGCAATCCATCCTAGCGTTTTGAAGATGCGACTTGCTGCGGTAAGGCTTATCGAGCGCTGTTTGGGCTTTTTGCGCGTTAGAATATCGTCTAACTCTCCATTCTTATAGGCTTGTGCAAATAAAATAAGGCGATCAATCCACTCCATGGTTGCATAATCGGCAAATTCTGGAACATGTAATTGGGGTGCCGGCTTATCAGACCTTAAAGCATCAATATCGCCAAGCAATGCTTGTGCAACAGCAGAATGATTGGCGGCTTCTTCATGCAATTTTTGTTCAATATCTTGTACTTTCGCCCACGCAATTACCCTATTTAAAGCTTCCTCAATATGACTTTCAGAAAGATTCTGTGCTGTAACTCCGAAATTTTCTTCTGCAGAAATCAACATATCATCATATTTATAGCGCGACTGTTCGCTATTAGAATATTCCTCAGCAAGGCAATAAGCGGCGGTAGTAAGAGCGACTGATAGCCGCAACCTTCCACCATCCTCTCCATAATCTACAACATCATAGAGAATGCGTATTATACGATCAGAAAGATGATAATAAGCAAATGTATCTCCAACTTCATGGCGATGAGTCTCCCAGCCCAATCTTTTTAAAATTTCTGTTACGTTTTTGGTTTGCATAGTCATTCACTTTTCTTCTAAATAACTTGGATATTCGTTTAGTTTATATTTTCGTGGTCCTTTTTCCCATTTCTTACTCAATTGTTTTTTAGGCCACTCTTTATTAAATTTTTTTAGTTGTTCCTCAGTTGGTTTCTCTTTTTTTATAAACTTTTCTAAATTTTCTTGGTATTTATTAAATTTCTCTTTATTTTTCTTAAGATACTCTTCAGCTTTAGGACCACAAAACTTTATACTTCCTGTTGTTTTACATATTTCTCTTAAAGCTTTCTGCATTTTATTTAATTTGGCTTTACCTGTTTTCGTCTCACTAAATGCTGGTTCACCATCCTCAATATAAGTATTATCAGGACGTGTTCTTGCCTTAATTGTACCTTTATCTGTCTTAATTTCAATTTCAATCGTTAATTCTCCCTCGCTTGGTGAAAATCCTTCCTCCTCTAATCTTTGTTTTTCCTCATCGCGTTTTTTGTCATGATATTTCCTACCTTTATTAAGCTTTTTACCCTTTCCATCGTTGTCATCGTCATTATTGTTTTGTGGTTCTTTATTGTTTCCGTTTTTTTTCTTATTTTTACTTTCCTTCTGAGAATCTTTATTTTTTTCTTCTTGTGAGTTTTGATTTGTTTTTTCGCTATCTTCTGCAGAATTTTTCGATGC
>NZ_JBHILS010000084.1:0-1568 GCF_042193385.1 Bartonella sp. TT119HLJHH
GCCTTTCTGTCAATTTAAACGCATCTCTATTCTCAAAATCATCAGCAAATTTCACTACTTTGCTGTTTTTTCGGATCCTTTTAAATACGATTTCATGACTGATGCTCCCGAAAAAAGCTCTGCTTTCAAATTTCTACAATACTCTGCAAGCTCTGCTCCTGTTGGCATAAAGGTTTTCGAAAAGCCGTTTGCTTTTCCGCATATGATATCCTTAACAGCCTGTTTAAGGGTATGTTCTGAAGCATCTGATAAGGCTATGCTATAGTTCAAAGCGATAACATTAGGGTCTATATTGGCTGGTATTTTTAGACCAGAAAGCAAATAAGCAGCCGCCTCGATATGTTCAACCGTAACTTTCCGTGAAAGCAGTGCTTGTAAGCGATTACAGTCTTGCAAAACTTGCGATCTCTCCTCCAGTGTCAATGGCTTTCCATGCATAGAGATTGGAGGATACACACTCCGGTCCACTCTCTTGGAAAGTGCTTGCAAATGAACTGATAGCCTCTGTATCTCTGATGCATTCTGATCCATAAGAATCGCTAGTGGTGATTGCTGCTTTGAGTGTACTGAAGCTTTGTGAAAGGCTGTTTGTGAAGTTATTTGTTGAGAGCTTATAGCGTTCGTTTGCATATCGTTTCTCCTGTTCTAATTTCTTGGCTAGCGTTCCATTCTGGTTAATAATCCAACCACACCAAGCACTTTGCCAATCGCGATTGTTTGCATTTCGACATGGGTTGGCTTTCCAATGAAGTTTAAATCTTTCGAATTCTAATAACGCCTCATCATGCGTTAAGCCTTTATCGATTGCGTATTGCAAATCGGGTTCAAAATCTTCTGGTACGCTTCCAAGTTCTTTTTTCCCCTTACTTCGCTTGGCTTTCTTAGGAACGCTTGTCTGCTCGTGAATGGGAGGTTGGTTGGTTTGCTCTGATTGGCTTTCAACATCACACTCGATTGGCTCGTCAACCAAATCGATTGTTTCTAAATCTTCAAAATTAATTTCTTTTTTTAATAAAACGTTAGTTTTATTTTTTTTATATATGTTAATGTTATTGTTATTGTACCCTCTTGAAGAATCTTCAAGACATCTTGAAGAATCTTGAAGACTTCTTAAAGAATCTTGAAGCTCTCTTGAAGATTCTTCGTGGTTTTTATGTTTTCTAGTATTGGCGGCTTTTGCTGCTCTTTCTGCAAACTTATTTAAAGTTTCGTCTGAATTTTTTAATTCTTCTTCAACATCTGAACACCACAAATGACCATCTTCTGAAAGAATAATGTGTCCAGATCTAAATAAGTAATCTAATGCCTTCTGAAATCTTTTTACTGAACAACACGTAAAATGAGATAATATTTGCGCATCATTTACAAGAGGCTCTCTAGTGCGCAACATTTGCAATCGCAATCGCATATAAACATTGCCTTCAATTGCGGGTAAACAAGCGAGATCAAGAAGCCACTTGTCTGCAAAAAGCCTCGTCCATGGTAATTTACTGGACATACCCCAATTCCCTTTCTTTAACTAAATATAAAATTGCTAAAGCATCTGCTTCGTTATCATCTTTCGGATT
>NZ_JBHILS010000085.1:0-1523 GCF_042193385.1 Bartonella sp. TT119HLJHH
GGAGCGGCACGTGAAGTAGCAAAACTTGTCTGGGCACTAAAAGAGGATGCGCAGAATGGCACTTTCTTTCCGGTTTATATTTTACAAGATGGCGTTTTGATTGATCAAAAATCGCCCTCACTCCTTGAACCGGCCATGCAAGCCATTGCGACGTACGACCGCGCCCATGGGCATTATATCGTGGGGGGATGCCGAGTAAGTGCATTGGGAGCAAATAACGGTTGCCAAGTCTTTAGTATTCAAGAAGGAGAAGCTAATATCAATGGTTTCAAACGCAAACGCTTAGCGGCTTTGCGCCATGAAGAGCCAGAGGATTTTTCGACAAGCGTTGTTCCAAGCGAAACGCATATTTTTGCGCCTTCAAAAGGGAAAACAAGTTTTACCTTTAAACCCTATTATTTTCCTATTGCTGATGTTCAGTCTCTTTTGTTGACAAAAGAAAAAACCGTTAACGTCACCCGTGGTGCTGTTGCCGCTGGGCGTGATGGGGTTCCTGATAAAAGCATCACCTCTTTTATCAAAATCGTTCAAGGAAGCAAGGAATTTAAAGAAGGCACAGATTTTAAAAAAACCGGAGACACCATTGATTGGGCACCGGTGGGAGACGAACCTTTAGCGGGGAGCAGCTATAAGGTGACTTATCGCTATCGTGCAAAAATCACGGCTGATAAGGTAACAGCGCAGGAAATTACAGTATCAGGTGGTGCTGAGAATGGTGATATCATTGTCAGTTACACTTACAAACTCCCCCGCATTGACCGTATTGGTCTCAACACAGGGGGAAATGTCGTCTATATCAAAGGGATTTCTTCAGACCAACCCATGGCACCCAGTGTCCCTGATGAGGTGCTCTCTCTTGCCACCATTACCAACAATTGGCTTAGTACCCCCCTTGTGGTTAATGATGGCACCCGTGTTGCCCCCTATGATGAGATGTGGCGCTATTTTCAACGGGTGCTTTCGCTTGATCGATTGATGCAATTAGAGCGTATTAAAAGCAATGTTGACTCTAAAGAACCTGTTGCCAAAAAGGGCATGTTTGCAGACCCTTTTCTTGATGATAGTTACAGAGATGAAGGCTTTCAACAAACAGGGGCTGTAGGCAACGGCATTTTACAGCTCGCCATTGATCCAACCTTTTACACCGCTAATCTTACAGCCCCTGTCACCCTTGACTGGACAAATGAAGTGATCATTGCGCAAGAGTTGACAACCGCTTGCGAAAAGATCAACCCCTATCAAAATTTTGCACCCCTTCCTGGTACAGTAACCCTTGAACCCGCAACAGACTTTTGGCATGAACAGCGCACCGATTGGCTCTCGGGTATCACCAATCAAATCATCATGGGCTGGAACCGTGGCAGTACCATACGTAGAACAGAAGTAAGCGATAATTTCATCAACACACACCAAGAACAAATCGACTTTTTAAGACAAATTACCCTTCACTTTAAAATTGAAGGTTTTGGCAGTAGCGAAATCTTGGAAAGTCTTACCTTTGATGGTGTGAATGTTTTACCAAA
>NZ_JBHILS010000086.1:0-1480 GCF_042193385.1 Bartonella sp. TT119HLJHH
TGGTTGAAGAGTTTTTTTACACAGGAAAAGCTCTCGGAGAGTGCCAAGGCTGGTATGGAACAAGCGGGCGAAGATCTAGCTAATTCGATTGTCGATGGCTTTATGTCGTCTATCTCACAATTGATGGATTATTGTAAATCTTTGCCTAGCCGCATTAAGGGGTGGATTGGGTCGATTGATGTAAGAGAGTTTTTGCCAAGTTTTTTGGGGGGTAAAACAGCCATCCAACCCATCGTGCAATTTGCGGGAGCTTCTCCTGTAAATTCATCTGCGAGAGAGCAAAGAGACAAAGACCGTTCCCCCATCACACACAATCAAAATGTCACAGTGCATGTTAATGGGGCGCGTGAACCCATGGCCACTGGTCGTGCGGTTGCCCATGCTTTGCAACGGGCACGCGCCAATGCCCTGCATGGCGGGACAGAATGAGGGGAGGGAGCCTATGAGAGATCCTTTGATGATGTTAGGACCGCATCAATTTTATGTGGACTGGCTAAATTTCCAATCTTTTGAAGAAGAGTTTTCTGCCTCATGGGTTTGTATGGAGCGTTTTGGCAAGGCACCCAGTTTGCAATTTACCGGCTATGGCAATGATGCAAAAACCATTCATGGGGTTTGGTTTCCAGAAGAATTTGGGGACCGGGTAGCGATAGATGCCATCACTACAACTATCCGAAGAGCAAAGCCGGTGCAGATGCTTCGTTGGATCAATGATACCACCTATAGTGTCCTTCTCCATGGACCCGTAGTAATCACTACGATCAATAAAGACCACGACTATATCAGTCGCTCTGGTCAATCCCAGCGCATCCGCTATTCCATTACGCTCTTGCCCTTTTTTAATGGCGGAAAACCACAAGGACAATACCAAGAGAGACAAATCCAAGTGGGACAACCTCTATGAAGATACCAGAAAAGCATGTTGTTGTAGAGCTAGAGGATATGAGCCTCGATCTCCTCTGCTTTCACCATGCCATGGCAGTGTTCAGAGACCGGAGGCAAGCTGGTTTACTCAAAGGCTATTTAGAAGCCACACTGGAAGCTAATCCAGAGATTGCCAAATATGGTGTGTTTTTACCACGGGGCTTAAAGGTCATTCTGCCTGAATTTGTGTTGTCTAATCCCCAAAGCATGGTGAAGCGGTTATGGGATTAATGCGTACACACCCTTTTATTATGGTCAAGGTGGGAGACAAACCTGTTCATGAGGTTTTTTACCAGCGTCTTTTAACGGCAACCATTACGGACCATGCGGGCAATGAAGCCGATACATTTGAAGCAGAGTTTGATGATGGTGGCAATGATTTAGAGATTCCCTCAAGCAACAGTGCGCTACAGGTGATCTTTGGCTATGAGAACAGCATCAGTGCCTTTATGGGGTGTTTTGTTGTCGAATCGGTTGTAAGTTGTGGTGGCAGTGATGGAGAGATCTTGCGCCTTTGTGGCAAAAGTGCCTCGATGCGTAAAGAGCTCAAAGAACA
>NZ_JBHILS010000087.1:0-1442 GCF_042193385.1 Bartonella sp. TT119HLJHH
GGTAGGTATCAAAATGAAAAAAATTGAAAAAAATAAAAAATACGTATTGACATTAAGGAAAGGTTCGTTTAGAAAGGCGTCAGGTGTGTAGAAACACTTAGCGATAAGCGGATAAACCACGATAAGGTTTTTCCCATCTTCAAAATACTGACTTTCTTTTATGCTATCACTAGCATATAACGATTTTGTCGGGTGTGGTTATGCCATACAATACCCTTTTAGGGGAAAGCATACAGCGGACTTATCGCCGTGTTTCTAGCGCCCGACGCCCTTATGGGCTGTCAATAGAAACCTTTTTTACGATAAGGATTACTAGCATGAAAGCTACAGTAAAAAAACAAACCACTCCCATTATTGATACCGTTGCAAATGACAATATTGCACAAGATTTCGTATCAAAAAATACTCAACAGAAAAAATATAAACTTTCATTAGGTGCTATTGAGTTTGGTAATCGCTTGTTTCGTCGTGTTATAGCTTTAAGAGACTTTGGTACTGTTAAGAAAGGTGACGTTGGTGGTTTTATAGAACATGAGGGTAATTTATCGCATGATGGCAATTGTTGGATATCTGGTTATGCATTAGTATTTGGTAAAGCTCGTGTTTTAGACGATGCACGTGTTACAGGTTATGCAAAAATTTTTGGTGATACAGAAATATCAAATAAAGCACGTGTTGGTGGTCGTATGAAAATTTTTGGTCATAGCGATGCTTTTGGTAAGGTATTGGTTTCTGGGCGTGCGCGTCTTTTTGGGAATGAAACCATCTCTTTTGGTAAATATAGATAACCCTTTAAAACTAGGCGGTGCGGGGGCGCCTCCTTATAACCATTTCATTTAAAAATTTGTTTGAATATTAGATTAGGGAGCTACCTATGACCACTAAAAATGTATCCAAAAAATATGAACTTACTAATGAAACTACAGAAGTTAAAGACCATCTCTATGGTAGAGTTAGAACACTTTATCGCATTAGAGCTTTAAGAAGTTTTGGAGGTGTTAAAAAAGGAGATTTAGGGGGCTTTATTGAAAGTGAATACAACTTATCACATGATGGCAGTTGCTGGGTTGGTGATGATGCCAAGGTTTATAATGCTGCTATGGTTTGGGGGCATGCGAAGGTTTTTGAAAATGCAATAATTTGTGATGAGGCGTGTGTTAATGGGTTTGCGAAGGTTTACGGCAATGTACGTGCTTATGGAAAGGCAATTATTGGTGGCAGGGCGCGTGTTTTTGGAGATACGCAACTTATTTTGGGGGCATGGGTTACAGGAAGAAAAGAGATTTCTACAGGTTTAATATCCTTTTGTAGATAGATAAAGACTGTAGATAAATTGACTAAAGCGGCTTCTAAAAGATAGAATTAAAAAAAGCCGCGTCCTTTAAGACACGGCTTTTATGATCAAAACAGCTAGCGATCTAAATAAACGATTAAAATAACCA
>NZ_JBHILS010000088.1:0-1414 GCF_042193385.1 Bartonella sp. TT119HLJHH
CCACTTTCATGCTTCATATTAAAACCTCAATAAAATCTTGAATTGTTCGCGAACATCGGCACGCAAAGGAATAGTGACAGGCGTTTTGAGTATCTCTATACCGCCATTTAGTTCATTGGCGTCACACCAAAGCTTGCCAAAGGGGATATCAAGAGGGGGGATATCAAGGGGGACATCTTGTTTGGGAATGCCGTGAACGAGAATGGAAACAAAAGCTGCTTGTTTCCCGTCAACATCGTGAAAATCTGTGCGGGCTGCCAGAAAAAGCGCCGTGCCCATCGAGGAGGGCTGGAATCTGTTACCACAATGGCTATACACACCATCCAAAGCTTGTTCGACAGGCGCTACAGCATAGCATCTGCGATACCCAATCACGCTATTTTGGCTGTCTCTTAACACGAGATAAAGCGTGCGGTTGCTAAACCACTCTGCCATGAGTATATCGCGTTCATGTTTTTTGACCGAACACCACGGAAAATTTGCCATGTCCCATGGATAATCGATTTGTTCCCAGCTTAACTCTTCATCCCCATCATCTATCCAATTACCAATAAGCCTGCCTTCTTCTCTTGAGAGCGTGTGATTGATCTCTGTTGTGCGCCCAAAGGAAAACAAAGTGCCCCCAGCTGTTAAGCAAACACCGCTCTCATACTCCAACATGCTGTCATCAAGCCGTGACATATTGCATTCAACAGCTTGCACATCATAACCATAGGTCCCACGGCGAAAATCAGAGCGCAAACTTTTGGAGAGATCTGTAATCGCTTCAATAGCTTCAAGGCTTTTGCGTTCAGGCAACTGATCAAAATCAAGTTGAAAGGAGTTCCACCATGCGCGCCCCGTCCAGGCGGGTTGAAAGCGTGCTGTAATCTCTAGCCATTCAAGCCCTATCTCTATTGCCGCAAGGGAGCCACGTATCCTCTGCCATTGAAGCCCTTGGTCAATCAAATCATAGAGGTTTGGAACATAAGGTGTCAGTTCACCAAGCCCGTATTCTTCAATCAACCACGGCAAAAAGCGGGGAGGGCGTGTGATCAGTTTTGCGCGTGAAATCCCCAAAACAGAACCATCAATATCTTGATGAAAATCGCAAGCATCGGCAAGGCGCTTTTCAAATTCCGTTGCGTTTGTGGGAAGTAGGGAACCAACCATTAGCGCGTATACCCTTTGAAGTTTAAGGTGATTTTTCCAATCGATAAAACTTCTTCATCACAAACCTTACTGTCTTGTGTTGGTGCAATGGCGATCACTTTTTGGACACCAGAAATCATTAGTTTTGAAATCCACCACGACAAACTTAATTCACGACCAATGGCTTGTTCTTGTTGCCATGCTGTTCTTAAATTTGTTTCCATTGTTGTGAGAATTTTCAAAGATGTTTCTGGTAACAACCAAACATCTGCTTCTAAATCCA
>NZ_JBHILS010000089.1:0-1346 GCF_042193385.1 Bartonella sp. TT119HLJHH
AATGAAGATCTCACAAGCTATGGACGCTTAGCCAGCCCAAATGAATGGCAGAATTATAATAAATTTACCAGCAAAGTCACTATGAGTGGTGGCTTAGAACTGTTGGGTAATTCGTCGTTTAATCTCACCCACAATAATAAAGTTGTGACAAGTCTAAGTGCAAGTGGAAGCATGCTTAAAGGTCCAGCAACTGTTGATGGTAAGGCACTTTACACAAAAGATGAGGCTACCACTGTTCTTCAAAAAATACGCAATGAGATTGCAAAACTGAAAGAAGTTACCGCGCTTAATCCCCTTGAAATCCTCATGACAGAAAGTGGTACCATTCCATTTCCTGATAGTGTTAATAGCTACACCGATATTGAAATATGGGCGTGGGGTGGCGGTGGAGGCGGCAGTAATATAAAAGGCGGTGGTGGAGGTGGCGGCGGTTGCGTACGTATTAAAATCAAAGGATACCAGCTGGGAAACTCAAAAAATGCTCAAATTGGACGTGGTGGGAAAGGCGGTAATAACGAGAGGGGAGGCATAGGTGGTCAAACAATAATTCAGGGACTTCTTACCGCAGGCGGTGGCGGAGGTGGTGGATATTATGGATACGCAACTAGTGGCAGTGAAGGAAGTGCCAACAGCAGTGGTCGCGGCGGTAGCGGTGGCAGCTACTACTCTAGTAACAGTAATGTTAATGGTAGCAGTTCTACTTTCGGTGGCGGGAGTGGTGGTGGCTACGCATACTATAGAAGTAACGACGGCCCCTTTATTGTCTACAAAACAAACATTGGACATGGTGGAAGCTCTATTTATGGGGGGGCTGGTGGTGGTTGCAGTGATGGTATCGCAAAAGGGGGTTACAGTGGGAAAGGCGGCAATGGTGGTGATGGAAATGGTTTTACCAGCGGCGGTGGCGGTGGCTATTTTCCAGGAAAATCTGGTGGAGATGGCGGCAATGGTGGTGACGGAGCAATCTTGTTGAGATTTTTTATCTAGGAGTTTTTTATGAAATATGCAGTTGTTGAAAATGGTGTGGTAACAAATATTATTGTAGCCTCAGAAGATTATGTTCACGCCTTTGATGGTGAAGCTATCCCCTCAAGTGAAGCGCAGATCGGCTGGACTTATAAGGATGGAGTGTTCTCTCCTCCTATTGTTGATGAAAACACAAAACAGCTCTCATCTACTGAAATGGCAGAAATAGATGCACCCGTAGAGCTCATAAAAGAACCACAAGAGAAAGATAATCAAATCTAGGCTATTAGGCTTGTATGATTTTCTTTCTTTAAAGTCCTTTTTGACTGACAGTGTCAGGCTTATGAGAGAGTGTAGATAATTGTTATGGTCTCTTCATT
>NZ_JBHILS010000009.1:0-85214 GCF_042193385.1 Bartonella sp. TT119HLJHH
AATGGTGTGATTTCATGAGCTATAATCCAAACTTTGTAGGCAAATCTACTGGTTTGAGAATGAAAATCAAACGCGTCAACCGCGATGAGAAACACATTGAAGAGATCAATAAAGCTGTCGAAATCTTTTTAGGGGAAATAGAACAAGAAATGCAAAAGATTTTGACAAAAGCTGCTTGAACCTATGGGGGTGCTCTCTCCTCCCAGCACCCCCGCCCATTTAATTAATATAAAAAAGAGAAAGGTAATGAGATGATATTTGATGATGGAGATAGATATGTAACGACACGTGAGTGTGCACAGCTTTTTAGTGTATCCACAACAACGATTCGCAATTGGGTGCTTCAGGGGTTGTTTCCGGAGCCATATAAGCTAGGGAGAGCAGTGAGATGGAGAAAAAAAGAGATCTTAGACTTCACTCCAAAGAAAAATAAGGAGCAAATAAGAACAAATTAGATAAAATTATATAAACCGTAGAAGGTGGTCTGAAAGGTGGTCTGAAAATGGCGGTTTAAAGAAAAAATCTATATATTTCAATATGTTAAAGATACAAAATGGTGCCCAGACGCGGATTCGAACCACGGACACGCGGATTTTCAGTCCGCTGCTCTACCTACTGAGCTATCTGGGCATGTTTCATAAAACATGTAAATTGTTTGTGGTTATAACATTAAAATTTTCTCTGTCCAGTCATCAAAAGAAAAATAATTGATTTTTTAATAAGTTTATCTCCCTATTCTAGAGAGTGATCAATGAATTTTTATTATAAAATAAACTTGATAGGTATGTTATGATACGTTAGTGTGTTGTTATCAGAATGCTATTCTTATCGTGGTGGTGATACGAAAAAAATAAAAGAATCGATCTAACAGCATGATTAAAAAAGATTTTTTTACAAAGTTTCCGTGAATTTTAAGCTTACGAAATAAAGAGAAAACATTTTTGATTTTTTTTAAAGACTATTGAGTAGTCTTTATAGTGATTTGTTTTTCTTTATAAAGAAAAACAAACATCCAAAAGGGGAGAAATAATGATAATGTTACAAAAACCAAGCCGTCGTCCCAATAATACTAATTTTTCTTCAGGCCCTTGTAGCAAACGGCCTGGTTGGACTCTTGATGTTCTTAAAAATGCATTAGTTGGGCGTTCACATAGATCGAGAGAAGCAGAATTAAAACTTGCTGAAGTTGTTAATTTAACTCGTGAGATCCTTGAGGTTCCTTCTGATCATCGTATAGGAATTATGCCAGGTTCAGATACCGGTGCTGTTGAGGCGGCTCTATGGTCTCTATTAGGTGAGCGTGGCATTGATATGGCAGCGTGGGAAAGTTTTGGATTTGGGTGGAATAAAGATGTTGTCGAGCAATTAAAGCTTTCTGATGTGCGTCGTTTCGAAGCTCCTTATGGTGAAATACCAGATTTAACACAACTTGACTTTGATCGTGATGTTGTTTTTACATGGAATGGCACAACTTCTGGGGTGCGTATTCCTAATGCGGATTTCATTCCGCATAAGCGGGCTGGATTAACCATTTGTGATGCAACATCTGCAGCTTTTGCGCAATATCTTGATTTTTCAAAATTAGATGTTGTCACTTTTTCATGGCAGAAAGTTTTGGGAGGTGAGGCTGCACATGGTATGGTGATTTTAAGTCCTCGTGCTGTTGAGAGGCTTGAGAATCATATTCCAGTTTGGCCGATGCCCCAACTTTTCTGTATGACGAAAAATGGAAAGTTGAACGAAGATATTTTTAAAGGAAAGATAATCAATACGCCTTCTATGCTTTGTGTTGAGGATTTTCTTGATGGGTTGAAGTGGGCAAAGTCTCTAGGAGGTGCCGCGGCATTAAGAGCACGGGTTGAGAAAAACTTTTCTGTACTTGATGCTTTTGTTCGCAAAACGCCATGGTTAGAATATTTGGCAAAAGATCCTGAAGTACGTTCTAACACCGCTATTTGTTTAGATATTGTGGATCCAGTGATTACTGCTTTGGATACGGAAAAGCGAGTATCTTTTATAAAAGCGGTTGTGAAACGTCTTGATGAGGAAGGGGTCGCTTATGATATCGGTTCATATCGCAACGCTCCTCCTGGGCTTCGAATTTGGGCGGGTATAACAATTGAAGCTTCCGATCTTGAAATTTTAACAGAATGGCTTGAATGGGCGTTCCAAGTTGAAAAAGCACAGCTTTAAATAATTATTGGCGATTTTCACAACGCGTTTTTAAACAGAAAAAATACGAGAGATTATGATAATCTTTCGTATTCTTGTATTAGACAAACAGCCTTTAAGTATTACATTAATTGTAAAAGATTAAGAGGGGGAATGAATGCTTTGTCAGGTGTTAGGTAAAGCACAAATTAAAATCTCTATTTTTTCGCTTTTTGTGGCAAAAATGACAAATTTATATCATAAATTAAAAAATTTAATCACTTAAAGATTGAGAAAAATCTGAAATGAGGAGTCGCACTTGCTCTAAGGTTTCGTTATAAAGAAGCATTTGTTTTTGAATGCTGGTTTTTTTGACCAAACAGACGGAGAAAGTTATGGCCAATGTAGTTGTTGTCGGTACACAATGGGGTGATGAAGGCAAAGGTAAAATTGTAGATTGGTTATCTGAGCGAGCAGATATTGTGGTGAGATATCAAGGGGGGCATAATGCTGGCCACACATTGGTTATTGATGGAGTGAGTTATAAATTATCACTTTTACCGTCTGGTTTAGTGCGTGGAAAGTTATCAATCATTGGTAATGGTGTTGTTGTTGATCCTCATCATTTTGTTGCAGAATTAAAAAAACTATATGATCAGGGTATAAAAATTACACCAGAAATTTTACGTATTGCTGAAAATGCTCCTTTGATTCTTTCTTTGCATCGTGATCTTGATGCGATTCGAGAAAGCGGTTTATCTGGTTTAAAGATTGGTACAACAAAGCGTGGTATTGGACCGGCTTATGAAGATAAGGTGGGACGGCGTGCTATTCGAGTGATGGATTTAGCAGAAAAAGATACGCTTATGGCTAAGATTGAGCGGCTTTTGAGGCATCATAATGCTTTGCGTCGTGGAATGGGTGTTGAAGAGATTGATTCTCAAGCGCTTTATGATGAATTGATGCAAGTAGCGGATAAAATTTTGCCCTTTATGGATTGTACGTGGCGTCTTTTAGATGAAGGGTATCGGGGAGGAAAACACATTCTTTTTGAAGGTGCGCAAGGTGCTTTACTCGATAATGATTTTGGAACTTATCCTTATGTAACGTCATCGAATACAGTCGCTGGGCAGGCATGTACAGGTTCAGGGATGGGGCCTAGTGCAATTCATTATGTGTTGGGTATTGCAAAAGCTTATACCACACGCGTTGGAGAGGGTCCGTTTCCGACAGAACAGATAAATGATATTGGTGAATTTCTAGGAGTGCGTGGACATGAATTTGGTGTTGTAACGGGTCGAAAGCGTCGATGTGGTTGGTTTGATGCTATCTTAGTCCGTCAGATGGTAACAATTTGCGGTGTTCAAGGTATAGCATTGACAAAACTTGATGTTTTAGATGGTTTGGATGAAATAAAAATTTGTATTGGTTATGAGCTTGATGGTAGAAGGATTGATTATTTACCTTCTTCCATGGGGGCTCAGGCTCGGGTGAAGCCTATTTATGAAACATTAGAAGGCTGGAAGGAAAAAACAGCACATGTATTGAGGTGGGAAGATTTACCAGTGCAGGCTGTTAAATATATACGCTATATTGAAGAATTGATTAATACGAAAGTGGCTTTATTATCCACGAGTCCAGAGCGTGAAGATACTATTCTCATTACAGATCCCTTTGCAAATTGATTATTGTTTTTAGATTTCTATATGTGTTCTTTGTTCGTTTCTGTATTTTTTACAAAGAAAATTTTTTAGAGCGTGTGAGAGAAAGGTGCAAAATAGCATTGTTTATTTTTTATATTCATTTTACACTATTATAATAGTTGTACCAGTATAAATGACAATCAATTTAGAAGGCTAAAATAAAGTTTTTTAGCTTTACTGCTGTTTTTTTCTCAGTTTAAGAGAGATTATAGAGGAAATGGTAGATTTCGTTGGAATCTTAAAAAAGGCGATTAATGCACAAAATAATGTTACACCGCAAGTGCGTAAGCGGATTTATAAGCGGGCTACTGAAACACTAGAACATCAATTTTTAACAGCAAAAATACCACAAATAATAGCGGATGAACAAAGAAAGATTCTTCAAAGTTCTATTGCAACTGTTGAGGAAGAATATTTAGCAGTTGAAAAGAAGTTGCTTGCTTCAGTTATTGGGTGGAATCCCACAAATATAAATGAAGATAAGAAAGTTACAAAAAAAAACCTATGGTCAAAGAATAATGAATTTTCAGTGGTCAACATAAAAAGAAATCAGGATTTTGTTATACGTTCAATGGATAACAAGATATTTGATGAGCCTTGTGTATCAGATATACCAGATGCAGAGCCTGTTAATATGGAGGCTTATTTGCCTTCTCAGCATGTTAATAGCGGTGTGTTAAAGGTTTCTTCTTCGCAGGAAGATAATCCGCATATTGTTTCGCATATTTTTTCTCAAGCTTTACGTCGTACTAATAAATCATTGGTGCAAAGACGTATTGTGATAAGTGCTATTTCTGTTGTTGGTTTTGTTGTTTTAACTGTTGGTATTTTTTTTGTTGGTGGGCGTGTATTTATATCAAATGATCATCAGTTGTTAGGAGAAAATCTTCAAGCTTCTCATAGAGTACCAAAGGCATTTTCAATTAAAAGGAAGTTAACACAACGCTTATTAGAGGATGGAAGTGAAATTGATGTTGGTTTAAAAAAAGCGACAGATTCTTCAGATGAGGAAGGAATCTCAACAGTTGTTGCCAGCAATTTGCAATTGCTTGAAAAATCAGGTGAAGCTGTTTTCTATCAAGCACGTACAAATTATGATGCAGAAAAGATAGCAACGGGAAGTGCTCGCTGGACGCTTATAAAAGAGTCTCAAGTGAAGGGGGCTCCAGAAGAAACAACTATACAAGGTGATATAACAATTCCTGATGAAGGGATATCATTACGGTTAATTTTACGTCGTAATACCGATCAGTCATTTCCTGCTTCATATATTATGGACCTTATTTTTATTCTTTCGGATAAATTTTTAGGTAAAGCTATAAGCAATGTTCAAGCATTAACCTTTAAAGCAAGTGAACAATCCATTGGACAGGCTTTAACAAGAACCATTGCTGCAAAGATTAACGATGACTTTTTTCTTGTCGCATTGAGTGGTAATCATCCATTTCTTGATCGAAATTTACAATTGATGCGAGAATTAGATTGGATGCGTTTGGTGTTAACGGATAAAAACGGGCGTATAAGTGAATTAACCTTTGCAAAAGGACCAACAGGTAAGTCTATTTTTAATGAAGTTATTGGACAATGGCTTGCACAACAAGATAAGTTAACAGTTCTTGGTCAAAAAAATAAAACATAGATGCAAAAAAATAAAAGGCTGTGGAGATTTCTCTACAGCCGTTTTTATCAATTATACTAAACGTACTCAATAAAGTTCACATATCAATATCTCAAAGAATTCTATAGGTTAATTTACCAGTATAAAGTCAATATATGCTTTTTTCATTTTCACCTTAGAATGCGCAAACAATTGACTTTATACTTAATTCTAGAATTTTATACTTGACTTTGAGATAAAGCAAAATCTTTGATAGAGTTTTGCACTTTTTCAAAAGCACGCATTTCAATTTGCCTTACTCGTTCTCGACTGATGTTAAATTCACCAGAGAGTTCTTCTAGGGTTAGTGGTACATCGCTTAAACGACGCGCTTTGAATATACGTTTTTCGCGTTCATTGAGATTGTCCATGGCATTTATGAGCATGGAACGGCGTTTTTCTAATTCACTTTTTTCAATTAAAATTTGTTCTTGATCGTTAGATTCATCCACCAACCAATCTTGTAACTCGCTGTTTTCCCCTTCTTTTGTCCGAATTGGTGCGTTGAGTGAAGTGTCACCACCAAGCCTACGATTCATTGATACAACTTCATCTTCTGTGACATTCAACTGGGTTGCAATTTCTTTCACTTGTTCTGCATTGAGATCGCCGCTATCAAGTGCTTGAAGTTTACTTTTTAATTTACGAAGGTTGAAAAACAAGCGCTTTTGATTAGCTGTTGTCCCCATTTTCACCAAGCTCCAAGACCGTAATACATATTCTTGGATTGATGCTTTAATCCACCATATTGCATAGGTTGCAAGACGAAAACCCCGTTCTGGTTCGAAACGTTTAACCGCTTGCATGAGTCCAATATTTCCTTCTGAAATAACTTCCCCAATGGGGAGTCCATAGCCTCGATATCCCATAGCGATTTTAGCTACGAGACGCAAATGACTGGTGACCAACCTATGCGCAGCTTTTAGATCATTATGCTCACGGTAACGCTGAGCTAACATATATTCTTCTTTTGGCTCAAGCATTGGAAAACGACGGACTTCTTCCAAGTAACGGTTTAAACCACCATCACCTGTCATTACTGATAACAAATTCATATGGGCCATATAGCACCCTCCTTTTGTTTGAATTCCCTAATAAGGCAAATTCTCTGTTTCAGATAGCTAACTATCCTCATAACCTCACTCTAGCATATTTTTCAATTTTGTTCAAAAAAAGATATTTTATTATGAAATCTTGAGAAGGGGAAAAGTTTCAATTCATTTTTTTAAAAAGCTTAATAAGTTTAGCCATATCTTGAGGCAATGGTGTAGAAAACGACATAACTTTACCGATAGAAGGATGTTCAAAAGTAAGACTGGTAGCATGGAGTGCATGTCGGTTGAATTGATCGATTGCATTTCTAATAGTGGGGTTGAATGTGTTTGATTTTGTTTTAAAAGCGTTTCCATAAACTGTATCGCCTATGAGTGGATGCCCAATATGAGACATATGAACACGGATTTGATGGGTGCGTCCAGTTTCTAGGCGACATTCCAGAAGGCTAGCAAAAGATGTAGAGTCAGCATGAGAACCATATTTTTCAAGTAGAGAAACATGTGTAACCGCATGACGAGCATAAGGGTTTTGGCTATGGATGACAGCTTGCTTTGTCCGGTTATGGGGCGAACGGCCAAGTGATGCATCAATTGTCCAGACGTTGCGCTGAGGTATTCCCCAAATCAAGGCATGGTAGCGTCGATCTAATGCGCAGGTACGTCCATGATCAGAAAATTGAGCACTGAGACTTTTATGAGCCAGATCATTTTTTGCAATAACCATAACACCGCTTGTATTTTTGTCGAGACGATGGACAATGCCAGGGCGTTTAACACCACCTATACCAGATAAACTATTCCCACAGTGGTAAATAAGGGCATTAACCAATGTACCGGTCCAATTGCCATTGCCAGGATGAACAACAAGACCAGCTGGTTTGTTAATAACAATGATATGATCATCTTCAAAAAGAATGTCCAATGCAATAGCTTCAGCACTAGGTTCTGCATCACGAAGGTCAGGCATTGCCAATTCAATGATTTGGTTAGGTTTTAATTTTGTTTTTGGTTCCTTTATGAATTGACCATCAATTTTAAGATAGCCTTCACGGATGAGGGTTTGCAAACGCGAACGTGAGAGCACATTATGATATTGTTTTGCAAACCACTGATCAAGACGTTGCCCAAGAGCACCTTCATCCGTTATTTTCTGTATTACCATACGATTCCTATTAAGTTTTTAATAAGATTTTACCAGTACGAAATTGCTTTACTATCGAGAAATTCTTTAATTCCCCAATGTCCTCCTTCACGAGCGCGCCCAGAAAATTTTACACCTCCAAAGTAGCTTCCACTGGGTAACCCATGCCCATTAACTTCTACCATTCCAGAACGTACTTGTGCCGCAATACGACGACATTTGTTGCGATCTTGCGATTGAATATAGTTTGTAAGACCATACTCAGTTTCATTCGCTAAAGCGACAGCTTCTTCTTCTGTACTAAAAGAAAGAATCGAGAGAACTGGACCAAAGATTTCTTCTTTAAAAATACGCATATGAGGTTTTACATCAGCAAAGACTGTTGGACGGACATAATAACCGCGTTCCATTCCTTTTGGTAAACCAGTCCCGCCTGCAACAAGAGTTGCACCTTCATCAATTCCCGATTGGATAAGATCTTGAATTTTATCATATTGTTTTTTTGAAACGACAGGTCCAATATGATTTCCTTCTTGGCAGTTTGGTCCTACTTTTGTTGTTTCTGCAATATCTTTGGCTATTTTCACGGCTTTGTCATAGATGCTCTGTTCTACAAGCATACGAGTCGGTGCATTACAACTTTGTCCACTATTATAAAAGCAATGTCGTGCACCACGTTGAATAGCATCTGAGTCGGCATCAGCAAAGATAATATTCGCTCCTTTTCCTCCAAGTTCCAGACAGACTCTTTTTAAAGTAGCACTGGCATTTTTAGAAATATCTTTTCCTGCTCTGGTTGAACCCGTAAAGCTGATCATTTCTAGATCTGGATGTGCTGAGAGGTAAGAGCCGACAGTTGCACCATCACCATTGATTAAATTAAAAACACCGGCTGGAAGTCTGGCTTCTTCTACAATTTCAGCAAAAAGCATAGCAGAAAGAGGCGCAATTTCAGAAGGCTTTAACACCATAGTACAGCCAGCCAAGAGAGCAGGGATAACTTTAAGCGTTACTTGATTCATGGGCCAATTCCATGGCGTAATTAATCCTACAACGCCGATAGGGTCGTAGTGAAGGATTGCTTGCTCATTTCCCTTTATTAAAGTTTTTTGGAACGAAAACTCTTTATAAGCTTCAATAAAATTGCGAATATGGGAACCTCCTGCTGCAGTTTGCGCATTAAGCGCCATATCAATCGGTGCTCCCATTTCCATTGAAATGGTTTTTGCCATGTCTTTGGAACGTTTTTCATAGATCTCTAGAATTTTTTCAACGAATCCAAGACGCTCGCTTGGTGATGTTGTTTTCCATTTTTGAAACGCTTCTTTAGCCGCGTTAATTGCCTTATCAGCATCTTTTGTACTTCCAAGGCTAATGACAGCACAAGCCTCTTCTGTTGATGGATTAATGACGTCAAAGTCGTGAGGAGTGCTTGGATCATCCCATAGACCATTGATATAAAATTTCCGTTTGTTAAACATAATTCGCTCCCTTTTTTCTATTTGTATTTATGTCATTATGATTGTCTTAGTCTAAGCCTTTTTAAACGAGGATAACAAGGGTAATCTTATAAAAACGCGAGAAACTAGATTATATTATGGTAATTGAGCATGAAGAATTTAATAGAGCAATGCTTATATAACTATTTGTATTATTGAGACTAATTTCTTTTATGAAAAGGGAGGGAAAGAGAGGTATAGACAATTTTCTTGAATCTTTTTTCTCATGAAGTTTTCTTCAAAACGAATGGAATACGCGCTATACGGCACCATAAACTGGGCAATTTACGTCGTAAATAAGGAGAATAAATATGCATTATGGCATTATTTTTTTCATTAAAAAGTAACCATCAGCAAAAGGTTATTAACCTTCATATGATAGTCTCTATGAATTCTTTTTGAAAAGATTATTTTTCTCATTGCTATAAATTTGTTGGGTGCCATGCATAATTCGAAAACAAAATCTATTCCTACCTCTTCTTTTTCTGATGATGGTACAGAAGGTGCATCAAGAGAAGATTTATCTATTAAGATTACTGAGATATTTCCTTATCCGGAAGTATGGAAAAAGGCATTTACCCTCGGAAAAAATGTCCGTTTTACGAGAACCCCAGAAGTTGAGATTTTGCGTCGTCGTATAGAAACAGATCCAGTTTTTGCAAAACAATTTAAAATTTTTACGAAGCAAGATCAAAAACAAATGACAGATATTGTACGCTGTAACAAGAAAACGAAAAATGTTCTATCGACAAAAAAAGTCATTAATCCTCAATCAATAGAGAATAAAACGTCAGTTTGTCATTCAACAGTTTTACAGCAGTTGTCACGACAAATTACTGGTATGTCACCAGCAAATATTCCGCTTAAGGAGGATAAACAAGAACATAAATTACCAGGAGAAAATGTGCTACAAAAAATAAAACCTGCTTTGCATCTTTCCGATGATGCATTTTTTGAGTGTGAATCTTTGATATTTGAACATGTGGAGACTCAAACTTCAAAAGAGGATGGAATATCAATTGACACGACAAATGAAATTACACCGGATATTCCCACAGCCTTTGATGAGTCAATAACTGCTCTTTACCGTGTTCTTGAATACCGCTTTCCACAACTCTATGATTCAATTACATCAGAATCTCCAGCGGAAAGGATGCGAGGTGTTGAGAAAATTTCTGATTTAATGCATACAAATAATGATACTACTAAAGAGTGTCATTCTAAGCTTTCTGTTGAAGATTCTGCTCATACGTTAAGTAATACAGGGGCGTTAAGTGATGCAGGGGCTAGTATAGAGACTGAAAATACCAATAATATTGTCGCCAATAATACTGTTGATTGTATAAACAAAGCCGTCACAAAGAATTCAAAAGATTTTTCTGTGATGCAAGCAAACAGTAAAACTAAAACATTGCAATCTACTCGTATGCCATTAGGTAATTATGATTCTGCTTTTATGCAAAATATTCAATCTATTGACTGTGATGTTTATGAATTTCCTCCGATCAACTTATTACAGGAACCTGTTTTTCATGAAGGTACGATGATTCCTCAAGAAACATTAGAACGTGGTGCTGGACTTTTGGAAAGTGTGTTGGAAGATTTTGGCATTAAGGGTGAAGTTATCCATGTTCATCCAGGGCCAGTGGTAACAATGTATGAATTTGAACCCGCCGCGGGCGTAAAGTCATCGCGCGTTATTAATCTTTCTGATGATATTGCGCGTTCTATGTCTGCTATTTCTACACGCGTTGCTGTCATTCCTGGACGTAATGTTATCGGGATTGAGTTACCCAATGCGGTTCGTGAAACCGTTTATTTACGGGAATTAATCCAAACACGTTCTTTTCGTGAAAGTGAGTTTAAACTTGCTCTTGCTTTAGGGAAGGGGATTAATGGTGAACCGGTCATTGCAGAATTAGCAAAAATGCCTCATTTATTGGTTGCGGGAACAACAGGATCAGGAAAGTCTGTTGCAATTAATACAATGATTTTGTCGATTCTTTATCGTATGACACCAAAGCAGTGTCGTTTGATCATGGTTGATCCTAAAATGTTAGAGCTCTCTGTTTATGATGGCATACCACATCTTTTAACACCTGTTGTAACAGATCCCAAAAAAGCGGTAACAGCTTTAAAATGGGCTGTTCGTGAAATGGAAGAACGTTATCGCAAAATGGCTAAGTTGGGTGTGCGTAATATTGATGGTTTTAATGCACGCGTTGCACTTGCGGCTCAAAAAGGCGAAACGATCATGTGTACTGTTCAGTCGGGTTTTGATAAGGAAACAGGGGAAATGCTTTATCATGAAGAAGCCATGGATCTCACGCAGCTTCCTTATATTGTTGTGATTGTTGATGAGATGGCTGATCTTATGATGGTGGCAGGAAAAGAAATAGAGAATGCCATTCAGCGCTTAGCGCAAATGGCGCGTGCGGCAGGTATTCATCTTATTATGGCAACGCAACGTCCTTCTGTTGATGTTATCACCGGTACAATTAAAGCAAACTTTCCTACCCGCATTTCTTTTCAAGTAACGTCAAAAATTGATAGTCGTACGATCTTGGGTGAACAAGGTGCTGAAACGCTTTTAGGTCAGGGGGATATGCTTCATATGGCAGGTGGTGGACGCATTGTGCGTGTTCATGGACCTTTTGTCTCTGATGAAGAAGTTGAATCCATCGTTGCACATCTTAAAATGCAAGGTAAACCTGATTATTTAGCAACGGTAACTGATAATGAAGACGATAACAAAGAGGATACTTCTGCTGATTCAGTTGCTGGAATTTCTGAGGAAGAAAATTTTGATGAAGAGGGTGAGGAACTTTATAACCAAGCTGTAAAAATTGTTATGCGTGATAAAAAATGTTCAACTTCTTATATTCAGCGCCGTCTTTCAATCGGCTATAATAAAGCAGCTTCTCTCGTCGAGCGGATGGAAGAAAAAGGCATTGTTGGAGCCGCTAATCATGTTGGAAAACGTGAAATTTTACTCAATGAAGGAAAATAAACAAACGCATTTAAAAATATGCAATTTTTTAAATATCTGACAGTTATTATTTAAATGTGCTTGTTTTATTTTTTTATATAATATTAAAAATTTAAATGGAGAGTAATAAAGCAAAAGCGATCTTTTGTATTAAGACCTCTGATGAGGTAAACAAGCTGATATCAAAGGAGATTATGAGATGTTTTTAACATTTCTAAATGATCTGGAATATAAAGAAATTAAACAAATCTTTATATGAAAACAGATAATTTGTGTTCTCTTTTTTACAGAGAAATTTTTTAATAAAATAGTGCGGTGGCATATTTTTTGTTTTTTCTTTTGTAGCGATTCTAATGAAAGAAAGATCTTTGTATGAATGCCTTCAAATGCCAAGAACTATTGGTAACATTAGAGGCTGAAATTAGTATAATGATGGTGCTAACCAGCTCTTTTATAAGTATAAAAATGGTAATGCACGATGCCTTGATATCCTCTATAGGGACTTTTACATTACACCATTTACAGATGACGTCGTAAAATAAGCTTGGGGATCTTGGGAGATATCTTTTCAAAACAGGCGCATGAATGTGTAAAATAAGTGTATTCTTTTTGAGTACTATTTATGCGAGGGAGATGTTACCATTATTGTAACAAGATTTATTACATAATGGGTGAATAAGCAACAAGAGCTGGAAGCTTCTTTTTATTCTTGTTTTGTTGATGAAACAGTCAAAATTTTGCTACAGACAATTTATATGAGATATCAAGTTATTTTAACCAGAACAGATAATTGTAAACAAATTAGCATTATTCATTTGAGAGTAAATCCAACATTGTTTTAATTATGCCATTAAAAGCGGATGAGTTAAAGTTAAATACAAATGAATTAAAATGTCAGCAAGAAGCTTTTCGTTTTACACCAGAGCTTTTGCCACGGCCTTTTACGTGGGAAATCGATCAGAATGGTTTGTTTTGTGAAGTCTCAAAAGAGCTAGCTGAAGTTGTTGGTCCTCTCTCTTCTTCTATTTTAGGGTGTAGTTTTCATGAGCTTGCTCATCAATTTAATGATGATCGATATCTGGTTCTCAGTCGTTTTATTGAAGCGGCTATGCCTTGGAGTAAAGAGATTGTTCAATGGCCTGTTGATGGTTGCTTACAATGGCTTGATGTTGAATTATCGGCTTTGCCAATTTTTGATGTTAAAAAGCAGCTTAAGGGGTTTCGTGGCTTTGGCGTTTTAAAAATACAAAAAAAAGTCCAAGAAAAAAGAAATGAAAAGCTAGCAACAGAAATGCCATGTCTTACGGAGATAGAACGCTTAGCTTTTCGTGAAATTGCAGAGCACTTGCGTGATGAATTGAATTCATCGGTAAAAGAAGAAAATTTAGTTGAAGAAACAGCTATTCAGTTACCATATGCACAAACATTGCCGGTCAATGCTATAGAACAAGCTCTCATAAAAGAGCCAGCTGCAGTTTTATCATTGTTGGATACAGCAACTGATGGTGTTTTATGGTTGGATGAAGAGGGCTTTATTCAATCAGCGAGTAGGGCAGCCTTAGCATTAATGGGTTATGAAATAAATGAACTACGAGGACAGCCATTCTCTTCATTATTTACTTTGCAAAGCCGACTTTTGGTTGAAAAATATTTTAAATCAATCCGTATAGAGGAGAAAAATCAGGTTTTAAATCGCAGTGAAACCGCTGATTTAATGACAAAAAATCATAAAAATATAACCGTTTTGATAACGATTGTATTTTTGGCAAAGCAAGGCAATTATGCTGTTATGTTGCGTGATAGGACACAAACAGTTCCATCAGGAGAAAAAAAAGCAGAAGAGGATAAAATCGTTGGAGTTGTTCATGAAATACGAACACCTTTGAATGCTCTTATTGGTTTTGCAGAAATTATGAGAGAAGGCCGTTTTGGTTCGATAGAAAATGAGCGCTATCATGGATATTTACGCGATATTATTTCCTCTGGAAAACATATATTATTGCTGATTAATCAATTACTAGAGTGCTCAAAGATAAATTATTCTGGTTCCAATAACCAGATTGATTCTTCCCTTATTTCTGAAACATTTGATGTGATATCTTGTTTACGTGCGACGATAGCTTTTCTTGAAACTCAAGCCAATCAGAACGGCATTATCATGCGTATTGTTGCTCCACCTCACGTTCCATTTATTCCTGTATCACAACAAGTGTTTCGCCAGATTATATGGAATCTTCTTTCCAATGCTATTCGTTTTACACCTTTGGGTGGACAGATTATTGTTCACGTTTCTTATAGAAAAGAACGTGTAAAAATTTCAGTGAGTGATAATGGTATAGGGATGAACGAAGAAGAAATTATACAGGCACTGCAACCTTATGGTCAAGTAGAGCGCAAAGATGGCCGATCTGGTGATAGCGCTTTTATGGGAACAGGCCTAGGCCTCCCAATGTGTAAGGCAATGGTGGAAGAAAGAGGGGGGCAATTTTTACTGTTCTCAAAACCCAATTATGGAACAACTGTGGAAATGTTTTTTCCTCGTGTTCCATGATGTAAATCTTGTATAAAATTATTTTTTCTTAGCCAAAAGATCTCTAATTTCTGTTAAAAGTTGTTCTTCTGAAGACGTTTTTTTGGGGCTTTCTTCTTCTTTTCTACGAATTTTATTCATAGCCTTAACGAATAAAAAAAGAACCCAAGCAATAATGAGAAAATTGATAAGTAAAGTAATAAAGTGTCCATAGCTAATGGTTGCTCCAGCTGCTTTGGCGGCACTCAATGTTGCTTGTTTTTCGCCAGCAAGTTGAATAAACATATTAGAAAAATCAATCCCACCTGTAATCAGCCCAATGATTGGCATAAAAATATCATTGACAATTGAGTTGACCAAGCTACCAAAAGCACCCCCTATAATCACACCGATAGCAAGATCAATCATATTACCTTTTAGGGCAAATTCTTTGAATTCTTTAAGCATTGCGTTTTCCCCTTATATAAGCGATATACGGTAATTTACTTACCGCTTTTGATGAAAAAGGAAAGGGCAGATTTTATTTTTAGGATTATATTACAATATTAATATTATTTTCAAAGAACTTTATAAGGTTTAATAAAGAGCTTTAGAGTTCTATTTGAATGTATATAGAACATTTCCTAGAAAAAAGCTTTTTTGATAAAAACTATATCTGCTTTTTGCAACAGAAAGTAGAAAACTATAGCTTAATTTATATAATTGCCTCAAGATCTTTATGATGACATTAAAAAGAGAGATTTTTACACAATACCACAAGTGAGTAGTGTTGAAAGTTGAGCTATCAGAAAGCTTCTCAAATGAAGTACATATATTGGCATAACGTATTGTTATAAAAAGAGAATTTAGGAATAAAAAATATATTTCAGCACTGATGGAAGAAATAGATAGATGAGACAGGAGTAAAACTTATAATTTAACTCCTCTTAATTCAGTAAGCGATAATAGCAATTAGAGGGCATTATGGCTTAGCTATTTGTATTGGGTTGCATGAGCTAAAATGGCGATAATTCCGATGGAAGAGACACATTTCATCTGCTGGAAGATTGTATCAGTTTGTAAATAGCAGAGCTCTAGGGTTTGCAAGATCGTTTTGGTTTGGAAGTCGTTGGTATGATGTTTGAGTTCAATAATCAACTGTCATTACTTAAAATATATGTTAGGCAGAGCACTTAATAGATGCAAAATTGTATTTAATACATCAGAAATGGCAAAGAAAACAACGCAGATTATCAATAGAGTACAAATTGATTGAGCATTCTGTTGCTCATAAATGGTGCAACAATAGTATGAATTTAGATGATTTTATGAACCATGTATCCTATAAATGCTAGGAAAAAATAGCTTTATAGAACAAGCTTTGTTTCTATTGAAAACAATATTATACAAAGGAACTTTGGGAATAGAGATAATTTTCCTGCATTTTTAAGAAAATTATGAGCTTTCCTGCATAAGACGTCATAAAACCATGACTATGGTAAGAGCCATTGATGTTTCAATTCATGCTGAATTTTATAAGATTAGGATTCATATTTTAATCTTTAAAAAATGTCGAAAAAGAGAAACATTTTTTAAGAATAAAAAGTTCTTTACATAGTATAACCAATATAAATATGTATGGCTATTATGTGATGAGTTTTCTTTTAGAAGAGGAATATTATTTGGATAATATGCTCTCTTTGATTGGTAATCTTTTGTGTTAAAAGGTAGAGGTGAGGTGCGATGGATCATTTTTATGTTGTGGAGAAGAATTGATGAGTTTTTTTCGTTGTATTGGCCGTTCTGCCTTATTTATGTTGGATCCAGAGCAAGCACACGGTTTAGCGATTCTCGGGCTGAAAAGTGGATTTAATGGCTGTCAAAAGGTTATCGACAAACGTTTGTGTGTAACTGTTTCTGGGCTTGAGTTTGAAAATTTTATTGGTCTTGCAGCGGGGTTTGATAAAAATGCAGAGGTTGTGGATGGTATTTTTCGTTTAGGATTTGGTTTTACTGAAATTGGGACAGTGACACCAAAGCCTCAGATTGGAAATCCTAAACCACGGCTTTTTCGTTTAAAAGAAGATGAAGCAATTATTAATAGAATGGGTTTTAATAATGACGGACATCAAGTTGTTTACAACAGATTGCGTGCATGTAAAAAAACTGGTGTTGTAGGAGTCAACATTGGAGCCAATAAGGATACAGTTAATAAGATTGATGATTATACTGTTGGTATTGCTCATTTTTATGATGTTGCTGATTATTTTACGGTTAATATTTCTTCTCCCAATACACCAGGTTTACGTGATTTACAGGCCCGTGACAGTTTACATCTTTTGTTGAGTGCAATTTCGCAAGCGCGAAATGAGCAAGAGAACAAACATGGATTCTCCATTCCCATTTTTTTAAAAATTGCTCCCGATTTATCAGAGAAAGAATTAGATGATGTTGCTGAAGAAATAAAACTTTCTGATTTTAATGGACTGATTGTTTCCAATACGACTCTTTCACGCCAAGGTCTTAGCAATAGTCACTTCAGTAATGAAGAGGGAGGGCTTTCTGGACGTCCACTTTTTGAACGTTCTACTATTGTGCTTGCAAAAATGCGTCAAAAATTAGGGAAGGAGATTGCAATTATCGGTGTTGGCGGTGTAAAGGATGCACAGACGGCTTTGGAAAAAGTAAAAGCTGGTGCAGATTTGATTCAATTATACAGTGGGATGGTTTATGAAGGTTCAAATCTTGTCATAACTATTCTGCAAGAGATTTTGCAGATGATGCAACAAGATGGCGTTGATAACATAAAAGGCTATCGTGATCATAGTCTTGAGCAGTGGGCAAAATTTCCTTTGTAAAAAACGCTTTTTTCTTCACAAAAAATTGCGAGATTTTTTTAAAGGGGCTTGCAAACTTTGTTGATCTTCCTTATGTCACATAAGCAAAGAATAAATGTTTACGAAATCGTGAACAGTTATGATACATTTGCTTTTTATGCGGTTGTAGCTCAGTTGGTTAGAGCGCTGGTTTGTGGCACCAGAGGTCGTAGGTTCAAATCCCACCAACCGTACCATTGATTTCCTTACAACTTTTCTCATTCTCCTTTCCAGTGTTTTGTAAAGCGGTTAAGAGACGCAGTTTTCGGCGTTTTTTGCCTTTGACTGATAACAGAGCCGAGGCCTTGCGCGGGTGTATTTTCCTCTTTTTCGCCCAAAATGGCCAAAACGTCTCATTGAGCGGAGACTTTTTTAAAAAGGTCTCCGCTCAATTTATATTTATTTTTCAATATGTTATAAAATTGCTCATTTTATGGTCGGTATGCATCTTGTGGGTGGCACGCGTGATACAAACCTAAGGCCTCTGTTTAAGTAGAATCGCTATAATTTCCCTATAAGGTTTTGTTTTTTTACAGTAAGCTTGCAATATGCATGAAAATAAATATTCTATTCTTCTATACTGAGCATAAGGGGAAATGCAGTGATGAGTATAATAGCGGGTGAAGATAAAATTGATTAGCTTTTTACTAAAGAAACCCTTTACTATTTTTTATGCCAGTGCTGGTGTTGGTGAGGAAAAACGTAGACATATTATGTTGTATCTCATCAATAAATATATTACATGGATTTGGGTTATCATATTTTTTGCTAATGGGCTGCCCAATGTTTTTTTGAAGGGACTCCCCAGCTTTGGTGGATCAATATGGGTTTAGCTTGTGTTGGTATCCTTTTTTTCTAACATGATGCGATATTTTTATCGCATCAAACATCATGGAGCATAATATGTCATTGTTTAACATTCTGACTGGAACCCCTTTATGGGCCTGGATTTTGCTCATTTTTCTCATTGCGAGGGGAATAATCGCATTGAAAGATAGGGAAATGAAGGTTAACCGCCTTTTTCTATTGCCGTTAGTCTTTCTTTTTTTGGGCGCAAGCGATGTGATTAAAGAGCTGGCGTTCCTGCGCTGGGGAGCAGTCTCAATGTTGGCAGGGCTGATGATCGGCGTTGGCGTTGGCTGGTTGCTCTGGCGTGCTACTGCGCGTTTAAAAATCAAAGAAGGAACGGATTTCATTATTCTGCCTGGTACGCCGTTGACGCTGATATTTATTCTTATCGCTTTTGTCATCAAATTCACATTGATTGTTTTTCTCAAGATTGAACCTGATTTGAAATATGCATTTGATTTTAATCTTCTTTTTGGTCTTTTAAGTGGGTTCACTGATGGTGTGTTTTGGGGCGGCACATTAAATTTATATATAGCATTTCGAAAGAATCCAAATTAGTTCCTATATCCTTAGCTGTTGATGCTTCTGTCAAGTATTATGATACAGAAGCGTCCGCTATTTTACGTTGAAACTGCGGCTGCTATACGACTAAGTGGCCTTACGCCTGAGTATGCAAGAGCGGCAGAGTTTGTACAGTCTACGCCATAATATGTGGAGCATTCTTGCGGGAATGAGTGCATTATTATTGCGATATACATGTAACCCTCTAGCTAATATTATATTAGTAAGGCTGTTTTTTGAAGCCGCTTGTAATTACGGTGTGTTTTTAAAGAGAACGTTCGAACCGATGTATCGCTTGCAGTACCATTTATCTTGTTACAACTTTTCTAATTCTTATTTTTGGCGTTTTGTGAGGCGGTTAAAAGCCGTGCTTGGCAGGCTTTTTTGCGTTTGAGCCGTCATGGAGCAGAGACCTTGCGCGGATGATTTTCCTCAAATTTTGCTCAAAACGGAATGATACGATCAATAATCGCTTGAAATATAAACGGGTTAACTAAATCTATGATTCTGATTGCAATTGCCACAATAAATATCTCTATCAGTATATTTGTATACTTTTAGTATATTTTGTAAACCAAAAGAATCTTATTTGACTTTCATTATTATTGCTCATAATACAAACCATTAAGTTTGAACACATAAAATAAGTAAGCATAAATTTACTAAAATATGCCATATTTTTGACGCAATTCCCTTGGTTTTGTCAACTATATATTATAAATATGAATTTGCATGAAAGTGCATTCATATCTCCAGCGGTGTTTCGGTGGTTGATTATGGGTAGGCCATTTTGGCGCGGGGACATAAGTAACCTTGGGGGAGTTTATCTATACACTAAATTGGAGAAAATAAATGAGATTTTCAAGTAGTTCGTACGATTATTGCAGTGCCGATAATTTTAGTAGCAAATATAACTCTGGTACTGTGTTTGGTAGCAAGTATGGTGGTAAGGTTGGCCTTGCGGGTGGTTTCGTCATAGGATGGGCAGCGGGGCGTAATCCTATGGCTGGCGTGGGCGTAGCAAGCTTTGGGCAAGCTGTAGGCAATGAATTCGGAGACACCATAGGCGGTTATCTTGGTTATGGTATGGCTGCTGCCCAGTGTGGCACACAGTTTTTGGGTCAATCTTTTGCTAATTCAGGTGGTGGGATGTTGATGCACTTTTGATGTAGTTCTTTGGGTTATCCTAAAGCCTAGAACGGTGGTACTGTAAAAGGTGCCACCTTTATGTTTGAAATATTGTACAGGAGGAGCTATGGGCGCGTTTGGTTTAGTGCTCGTTTATTTTTGTCTGTGGTTTGGCATGTTGTATCTATTCCTCAAAACTATTGCTATTAATGGAAAAAGCATGTTAGGCAGGGAGAACATGGTTACATTCATAGTGGCGGCATTGGTTGTTCCTCCCCTCATGTATGTCTTTGAGGATATAGGCGGTGTGCCGATAACATCTCCTCATGTTGCTATAATTATGTTCTTTCTTTCTTTTTGCATTGAATTTATACCCAATATAGTAAACAATATAAAATGCTTTAGTTTGGCCATTATCGCAAGTTGCCCCATTTTTTTCATCGCAGCTGGTTTTATTGTTATGAGTGATGACCTTCTGTTAGATTTTTTTGATCTGCAGCTTTCGAGCTATATTTATCTGCTTTTCATTATTCCGTTGATGATAGGGGGGGCTCGCTATGTCCTAATTGCTAAAGCTTTGAAGGAAAAATCTATGTCAGTGCTAGATTTAAGCATTTGCATTGGCTGTGGGTTTGCCATAGGCGTCTTTTTTGTATCATCATTGCTTTTATCAGACCTTCGAGAAATCTATCAACAGATAGGTTTTGCAAACGGGGAGGCAGTGAAAAAAATGTTTGATTATGCGGTGTTTGGTTTTGCTATTCTAACGGGCCAAGTTTTTTTGACATTTTTGATGGTTCTCTTTGTTACTACAAAGAAATATTATTGGTTGGTCCTTGATGTTCTTGCAGAGCTGTTTTTTAGCCTCTTTGTTTCTTATTATGTAGCGTTTGTTCATACAGATGATGACTATAGAATGGTTATAAGGTGGATTTGTTTGCTGTATGTTGTTTATGTGTACGCGCGTTACATTAAATCAAAGAATGTGAAGCTTAGCGTGATTAACCCGTTTAAAAGGAAAACTGAGTGAGAAGACAGGAGGCTATAGTTCTTTGGGTTTATCCTAACAGCCTAGAGCAGCCAACCTAGGAGGGGCAGTTTCTGGAGCAATAGTAGGCGGGGTCCCGTGGTGCATCCGCGAGTATTGCTAAAGCTGGTTGGGATTGTGTTCGCTCTAAGTGGTGAAATTGTTGTTTGACCTGGCTTTTTTAACAAGGTAAAGGCCTTGCTAAGGGGTACGCTATCAGCCTCTTAGCAGGGAGTTTTTCTCCCGCAATAATATCTTGGTATGCTTGGGAGGGCAAGGCGCTTTAAGGAAATTATATGTCTGACTTAATTTTTGGAATGCTGCTTAGTTTTGGGATAAGTTCCAGCACTCGTCTCCTTAAAAACAATGGCTTGTTGGGCGAGCGCGTCATTTTGGGGGGGGCTAGCTGGCCTTTCCTGCGCTATCATCTTCGCTTATCCACATAGTGAACGTGGGCTTCCAGACTTATCTTTGCTTTTGGTATGTTATCTTGGCATTCTTTTAATTCTGCACGAGCACTACTTATATAAATATTTAGTTCTTGGGTTCTGTGGTGCAGTTGCTACCTTGTGTATTGGGGCAGGTTTTATATATTTGAGTTCTTTGTTGCCATTGCCTGCTTTGTCTGCTGCTAATAATAGCCAGCAGCAGGTGGTGCATTACATGAGTTTGGTTGCTGCAAACTATCCCTTTTTTATCCTTTTGATATCAGTTTTAACTGCGGAGCTTTTGCGTTTGTGGTTGCTTCGCGTATATAAGCCAGAATTAGCTGCGCGTGAGGTCCTTTATTTCGGGCTGGGCTGGGGTGTTCTAGACTTATGCTATAAGACCCTCCCAGCTCTTTTTCTTTACTTGAATTACCGTGTTGATAGGGCGCCACAAATGGTGGGCTATGTCCGCATTTGAATCTTGTCCACAAGCGATCAGCTATCTTATTGCCGCGGGCATGATTGTATTGATGCATGTTGTAAATACGCGTTTTATGTATCTTGGTTTCCAAGATAAGCGCAAGGTCTATTTCTATCTGCCTTTTGTAATTCATTTTGCGGTTGGTCTTTTGTTTATGTTTGACATTTCTTCAGGCTATGCAATATTAATAAATTCTATTTTTGAGGCTTGCAATAATGCTTGACAAATTGACATTATCTGTTATCGGCGCCGTTTTTTGTCTGGTGCTGATTATTTTTCCTTTGATGAAGAAAAAAACATTGGTTGAACATTTGGTTTTCTTGCTCGTTGTTTTGTGTCTTGTTTTTCTTTATGTTTATGGCGCTGTGAGTTATTTTCCTTATTATGTTTTGGCGCTTTCGCTTATATTGGGGTACCGCTGGTTACTCTCTTTGGTTAAAACGTTTAAAGGCACGAAGGCAATTATTGGGTCAAGCGCTGGTTGTTATGTGCTTTTGATTTTTTTTCTATACGGCTTTATGCGTATGATAGGCAGTTTGATTTTAGATTTTTCTGCTTATAGTACGCCTAATATTGTTTTTGCTGTTGGTCTATTCCCTATAGGCATGGCGATTATGCAGTTTTTTTTGCTCTCTCATTGGGTGGCAGAAGATAATGGCAATGGTGTAGAGGCAGGACTGGGCGTGGGAATGGGGATTTGGGGGGCTGCTATAGGGCTTGCACTGCTTACATCTCTACCAGAAGCTGTGAAAATCCTAAAAGGGGCCTTTAGTCTTGATAGGGACGCCTTACTTTCTTTACTTGAGACGGTAATATATTATGCGTTTATTATAGGTCTGAATCTTTTATCAACTTTCTTAATGCTTGTGGTTTGCCTTGACAAGAAATGGCGTTTTTTTGTTCTTATCCTGCTTTTACAATGCTTGGCGGCTTGGGCGCGCTTTTCATGGCAGGCCGCTGAGCCAGAACTTCTTGCAATTGGGCATTATACAATCGCTACTATTCTTATGTTTGCTCTTATGCGGCAAATTTATGATTTTGTGCAAGACAGATTATCCATGAAGAAAAATAGCAGTTACGCTGTAGTAAATGAGGGGGCATAATAATGTTGGTTTTATTTATTACTTCGCTTCTCGCAGGCCTTATTTATGGTGTTGTCATTTATAATTTTTTTCGCTCTACGTTTAGTTGGATAAATGTGCTGTTGAGCGGCATAGTTTTTGGGGTGATTGTTCTGTTAGTATGGCGTTACTCGGAAACAGAACATAAACTTGATGCCTTACGTTTACTGCAAGTGCTTGGCGTTGTTTTTCTTCTATGTGTGCTTCATCATTTTCTGAAGTTCAAATTGGTTGTCGCTGGTGCTGTGGGATGGTTTGTTGCTAGCTGCATTGTTTTCGGGCTTATTGCTTTTTGGGAGCAATCTGTAATAAAAACGCTTTATATGATGAGTATTGTTGAAACCAAGAGTCGTGCAGAGCAGGGGCTGGCGCTTGTTTTTTTATTTTTAACATTTACGGTTTTTTTTGTTGTAGCAGAAGAAGCCATGCGTCGTTGGTTAGTTACTAAGTTTTATCGGTGCTCGCCTAGTTTGTTGTGGCGTTTGCCGCTGAATATTGGCATAGGCTGGGGTTTATGCGAATTAGTTTATAAGGCGCTAGGACCTTTCCTTGTTTATAATGGCTGGCCTATTCGATCTAGGTTATTAGCCAGTGAGTATGTAATTTTTTATTCCTGGACGCAAGCGAGTATTTTTTTGTGTGCTTTAATGAGCGTTATACTCATGCATATTTTCAATACATGCTTGGCGTATCGTGGTGTTGTTACGCGCTCTAAATTTTATGCGTGTGCGCCTTTTTTTGTCCACGCTATTGTTAATTGTTTCGGTGCAACAGTGATGGTTACAGAGAAGGTTTGGTTTAATGTTGGGGGCAGCTTGTTTATTCTACTTTGTGTGATGTTGTTCGTATATTTTGAAAGCAAAAATCCTTTAATACAAAACATAAAACTGCGCGCTTAAAGTGTTTTAGAGTGATGAATAACTTTGCATACTCTAAGTATGGCTAGAGAGCCTGATACGCCTTTCTGTTCTGCAAAAAATAAGAGAAGGTTAGCACCGACGTAACGCGTCCAGTACCAAGAGCGACGTCATTTCTGCACTAATTGGGGGGAGGGTGTGCTACTGTCCACGCGCATATGGGAGCCTAAAAATATGCTATCATGTAACTTTCTAGTGTCCTCCTTTCTATTATCCTCCATGAGATTGAAGATGGGAATCTTGGGGCGGCGATATGAAACTTAAATTTAAACAACAAGAATTTCAAAATGATGCCGTTAAAAGCGTCATTGATTTATTTAAAGGCCAACCACGACGAGATTCTTCTATTTTCTTGTGTTCAGAACAAGGACAATTAGCGCTAAATGAATTTGGTTATGGTAATCAATTATTGATCAGTGATGAAAGCATATTAGCAAATTTACAAGAGGTGCAACAGAACAATAAACTCTTGGCGAGTAAGACGCTAGAGCAAAAGCAGTTTTCTATTGAGATGGAAACGGGAACAGGCAAAACTTATGTCTATAGCAAGACGATTTTTGAGTTAAATCAACGCTATGGCTTTACCAAATTTATTATCGTCGTACCAAGTGTTGCTATTCGCGAAGGGGTGTATAAATCACTTCAGGTAACAAGGGAGCATTTTCAAGCAGAGTTTGATAATCTGCCCTATCGTTATTTTATTTATAATTCAAAAGATCTTTCGCAAATTCGCCAATTTGCAAGCTCTACCAATATTGAAATTATGATTATCAATATTGATGCATTTAAAAAAGCAGAAAATATTATCAACCTTCCGCAAGATAGACTGAATGGCGAAAGTGCTATGCGCTATATCCAAGATACAAATCCGATTGTGATCATAGATGAACCGCAATCGGTGGATAGTACAGCAAAAGCGAAAGAGGCTATTGCGAGCCTTAACCCGCTTTGTGTTTTCCGCTATAGTGCCACGCATAAAGAGGAGATTAATCTTTTATATCGTTTAACACCTGTTGATGCTTATCAAAAAGGACTGGTAAAGCAAATTTGTGTCTCTTCTAATCAGATAGAGCAAGATTTTAACCGTCCCTATATTGCCTTGAAATCCGTATCACACAAACATGGCTTTAAGGCGCGCTTAGAGTTGGATATTGCGGGAAAGAATGGCACTGTGAGCCGCAAAACAGTTACAGTGAGACAAGGCGATGATCTGTATCGCGTTACGGGCGGGCGTGAGCTTTATAGGGGTTATATTGTTTCGGGTATCAATTGCATGGCGGGGGATGAAGCTGTTGAGTTTTCTGATACTGAAGTTGTCAAATTTGGCCACGCACTTGGTGATGTAAATACAATAGAGCTTAAACGCGCGCAAATTTATCGCACTATAGAAACACATTTAGATAAAGAATTGCGGCTTGCGCCTTTAGGGATTAAAGTTTTATCACTTTTTTTTATTGATGAGGTGGCTAAATATCGTAGCTCTGATGAAGAGCCAGCACTTTATGAGCGTATGTTTGAAGAATGTTATGAAGAGCTGTTGGCGAAAAAGAAATATGCCTCCTTGTGAGCTAAGTTTGCGCAAAATGTTCGAAATGTGCACGGCGGTTATTTCTCGCAAGACAAGAAAGGCGTGTATAAGGATACAAAGGGCGACAGCCAAGCTGATGATGACACTTATAACACGATTATGCGTGATAAGGAGTGGTTATTATCTTTTGCATGCCCCTTGCGTTTTATCTTTTCACATTCGGCTTTGAGAGAAGGCTGGGATAATCCGAATGTGTTTCAAGTGTGTATGTTGATTGAGCAAAAATCGAATTTTACCGCACGGCAAAAGATTGGTCGCGGTTTGCGCTTGTGCGTAAATCAACAAGGTGAACAGGTAGAAGATAAAGATATAAATGTGCTGCATGTCATGGTGAATGAAAGCTTTGCTGAGTTTGTGAGTACATTGCAAAAAGAATTAGAAGCGGATATTGGTTATAAACTTGGTACATTGCAGATGGAGCAGTTGGTTGGCCGTATTTATGAAGATGTAAAATATGTGGCCGCTAAAGTGGAAGTATCGCAAGCACAAAAAATTGTTAAAATACTTGTTGCAAAAGATTTTATTGATGAGGCGGGTGTCGTTAAAGTAGATCAAGATTTAGTAGCGAGCGAATTTGATGCTATAGGGGCGGAGGAAATGCCACGCGAATTGCGTCAAGAAATTGTGAAAAAAACTAATGCGGGCGCGCTTATTAATGTTGAGATGCTGCAAGATCTGATTTATATGACAGCTGTGACGGAAACAAAGATTCTGTCTTCGCAAGAGGCTGCTGATATATTGGTTGAGTTACGTGAAAAAGCTTTGCTTACATCAGCAGGAAAAATCACAGATACATTAAAAGCGCAATGGGCGACTGGGACGTTGGATTTAAGTGAACGTTTTAGTAAAGGGCAAAAGCAGGCTGTGCTGCAGGCGCTAGAAGCGAGCCAAGCCATGCCGATTATTCGTAATGCTACGCGCGAGGTGCGGGTTAAGCTTAAAAAGCAAACAGTGGCTTCACCAGAGTTTTTGGCCTTGTGGGAGAAGATCAATAAAAAGACCACTTATCGTGCAAAGCTTGATCGCACAGAGTTTGTTGCCAAAGCAGTGGATGCAGTGGAAAAAATGGCGCCAGTTGCGCCCGCGCATTTGGTTTATCAGACAGCCGAGATAGAACTGGATAGTGCTGGTGTGACCTATGAAGAGCAGTTATTAAAGCAGAGTGCGCTTGATTATAGTTTTTGTGCACTGCCGAACATTGTACATTATTTGACCTTAAAGCTGAAATTAACAGCAAAGACAATTATTGGTATTTTGACAAAGAGTGGTCGTGAGCGTGAGTTTGTGAAAAATCCACAAGCTTTTTTAGAGCGCATAGAAGAAATACTCAATAAAACCTATGTTAATCTTACAATTGATGGCATTAAATATTTAAAGCTGGTCGGGCAAGAA
Organism: Bartonella sp. TT119HLJHH; assembly: GCF_042193385.1. Taxonomy (NCBI): domain Bacteria; kingdom Pseudomonadati; phylum Pseudomonadota; class Alphaproteobacteria; order Hyphomicrobiales; family Bartonellaceae; genus Bartonella; species Bartonella sp. TT119HLJHH. The sequence goes on from NZ_JBHILS010000009.1 coordinate 27,073, forward strand.
TATAGTGTGCAAGAGCTTTTTACCAGTGAAGAGCTTGTGGCGAATTTAGAGCGTACAGCTGTTGTGAGTGAGAAGAGTGTGTATGATCATGTGGTTTATGAAAGCAGTGTGGAGAAAGAGTTTGCACAAAGTCTTGAAAATGATCCAGAAGTCAGATTGTTTTTTAAACTGCCAAGAAGTTTTAAAATAGCCACTCCCATTGGTTCTTATACGCCTGATTGGGCGGTTTTTTTAGAGCGGGATGGCGAACAAAAGCTTTACTTTGTGCTGGAAACAAAAGGAACGAATAGCGAGTTTGATTTGCGCCTTAAAGAAATGCTGAAGATTAAATGCGGCAAGGCGCATTTTACCGCCCTTGAGACTGGTGTGGTGTTTAACGAAGCTCCTGTGATGAGTTGGCGCGATTCTAAGCGGGGGATGGTGGTAGAGAGAGTGGGGGGCTGTGGTAGGAGTGGGTGGCACGAATAACGCTGTCTTTAGTTGCTTACCGCCAAGCTAATTTTGTGCTTTGCGAAATTCGCCAAGGCTTTTGGACGTACCGCGTTTATCGCATAATAAAATCTTATGAATATCATGCAGAAGGCGCGCAGAAACGGGTGATTGCGTGTCTAGCTTCCCAATGCCGTAATTAAGTACAGCCACATAATGAGATAGCTCTTCAATATCATCAGTCGCACTGATACTTTTTTTTATTTTCAAACAATAATAGGTCAGACGGTAATGATTATGTCTTTTCTATCTAAGAAAAGAGTAGCACCGCTTGCATATATGCACGAGTAAAAGTCAATCAACATTGGTCTGAGGTAAAAACCGCCAATTATTTCTAATACACCTAAGGATTTCATAGCTTGCTCTAACGGTTTATATAAAGTCGCCCTTTTAAAAGGTGGATTGGGCGGCAAATTTATTGGGATATAGGCTTTATGAATCTTTCGAACTAAGCTTTCTACTATGCAGGTCCTAAGGCGTGATTGCATATATGGTCGCATCTGTTGCTGCATTGTGTAGGCAGAGATCCTAAATGAGGAAAGGAGGGCTGCTCTTTTAATTACAAAGGAAGAATACGGCGTGTAAATGCAGCAAATGTATTTTGAGGAGCAGTAAAGGGGTGAGGTATTTGATGTCCAGCGAGTGACGGATTAACTGAAGTATAAGTGGGCATTGCTAGGGCGGAGTTTTTAGTTAAGAATCGCGCTCCGTACGCTATAAGCTCTCTGCATTCTTTATATAGGGCGTTGAGATCATCGCCCAATGCAACGTAAAGGGGCTGTTTTGTCTTTAGCGCTTGTTTGGCTGCTTCTATAATGCCGCTGTCTCTATCAGCCATTATGGTGATAATTTCCTCGTCCAAAGAACAGATCAATCGATTGCGTAATAGGGTATGTGTGCCTTTTTCGACCGTGTCTTTTTTAAAAAGCAGCTGTTACCTTGTGGCAAGGTTGGGTGTGTCTATATGATCAGCCTGCCAAAGAAATGGAAGCGTTATCGCGATAGCCACCAATAGTAGTCCAGCGATAAAGATGGCAGCAAACTGCAATGATATAAAAGAACCAAGGACGCCGACCAAAAAGCTTCCGACCGGCGTTCCAGCATAGCCTATCACTCGAAAAGCAGAATTAGCTCGCCCGAGAAGTTGCTTTGGTGTGAGGCGCTGCCTGAAGGCGGTAACACCAATAAACCATAAGCTTGCTCCAACACCAGCGATAAAGGTGACGCTCCATACGATGACAGCACTTTTTGAAAAGGCTGGAATCAGCAGCAAGACAACCGTTCCTAAACCGTCAGTGAGAACAGCTAGGCGCACCGGTGCATAACGTATACGCGGTGCAAATAGGGCACCTGCCATTGTTCCAAGCGCGTAGGCTGCAAACATCACGCCATATTGGCTGCTATGTAGGCCCAGATACCGACTGTCGGTAACGAAGAAGATGAACGAGGTTAGGAATGCTCCAAATACCACCGATAGAAAAAATGTGAGTAATGTAAGGGAGGTAAGATGCCGATTTGAAAAAATGAAATGAAAGCCGGCAATGATATAACGGAAAGTGATGTTTTCTTTATCAGGTGTTGGCGATGTCGGAACAGCACGGCGAGCGGTAAAAATCAATGTGATAAAAAGCACGATTAAAAGGCCGAGAAATAGCAGTGTGCTATGCGCTAAAATGCTGCTTGTTATGACAGGGGCAAGAAAATAGGAGACCCCGAAATCTAAAAACAAGACAATAGAGTAGAAGGTCATCAATCGCTCTCCCTCCATGATAAGTGGTGGAATCGTCATTATATAAGCTTCGGCAGAAACGACGATGAATCCAGCAATGGTTGCATAGAAGAAAATTTGTTCGGCTGGAGCAATCTGTATCATGAGCAGTACGAACAGGACAATATGCAGTAGCGTGAAGATGAGGAGAGCCGAGGTGGCAAGTTTTATTTTGTCGCAGCGATCAAGTAAAGCGCCTGCAAGGATGCCGAAAATTGGCCACGCTAATGAAAAGAGACCTTGCGCCCAACTTACTCCGACTACGCCATATCCAGATTGTCTTGCTAATAGCGGGATGGCAGTGCGCAAAGCACCGCTGAGTAAGGCGAGCAGACTAACGGTTAGGCAAAAATAGCGTATGTTCTTGTTGACAAAAAGCGTGAACATTCTTTTCTCCTTAAGATGCCACACAGGTTTCCGCTGGTCCATCAAGTACGGCGGTTGTATTCAGCATGTTTGCGACATAGTCGTCCAAGATATTCCTGTCTTCCTGAGGTAGAAGAAAATACATAAGGTTGGAATACCATTGCCAACCACGTTGAGTCAGCTGGAGATTGTTATCACTTTCTGCGGTGAGACCTGCACCTATGGGCTGTTGTAGGTTATTGTATACGAAAGAGGGGAGTGCGATCCAGTCAATTCTTTCTTTTTTGGCATAGCCGTTATAAGGTAGCCGCATACACAAAGCCGTGGAGGCTTGTTGCTCCGCTGATACCCAATTGTAGTATACTTTGGATTTGCCTTTAAGTTGTATGTCGGTAATGTATCCGCTTCGATAGGGATTGGCTCGTGTGACGAGTGAGCCAAGAATCGACATTGCTGACGCCCCGAAGCCAACCACATAATCGTCATGATAACCATACAAATATTTGTGATAGCGGAAATAATTAGCTGAACTCGTTTTAGCGAGCGTTAGAGGAGTGTTATTGGCAATTTTGATATAGGAATGCCCATTACACGGCGCATAGCCGCAGCTGCGCATAACGATATCGCTAAATAATCGAAGCATCTGTCGATGCTGTAGGCTGGATGGCTTTAGCCCTTTTTGTGCGTAAGACTTATGCAGTTGCGACGTGATAGCCAGATTGTTAATTGCATAGAGGTTGATGGTTTCAGGGTGAAGCTCGCTGGCTTGCTTCAAATCGTATAATAGTTCTTCGGCTTGCTGGCTGTGCATGCCATATAGTAGGTCGAAACCCACATGTCCAATTATCTCTTGTGACAAAGCCACGGTATTGTTGATTTGTTCACGTGTTGAGGTGAGGTTAAACAATGATCGGAAACGCTCAATGAAACTCTGTACACCGAAGTTTATCCGGTTAACGCCGATCTCACGGGCAGCATAAAGTTTATCACGTGTGACGCTTTTCGGTTCGCTTTCCAGTGTAAATTCGGTTAAGGAAGAGAGCTCAAATTCGGCATGCAATACTTTTCCGATGTGTCGGATATTATCTGCCGACAAAAGCGATGGTGTGCCGCCCCCTATATAGATGCTGCGGATGGGCCCTCTAAGCGAGCGAATGAAATTTCCTTTGTTTCTGGTCTCTGTGGTAAGCGCTGACATATAAGATTCGATTTGTTTAACGTGCTTGTAGTCCCCTTTCTGAAAGGGACAAAAGGAACAGATGGTTTCACAAAAGGGAATATGCAAATAAAGAGAAATGGTACGCGCTTGTGGAATCTGCTTACTGTGCGCTAGTTTATTAAAGTCTAGGTAATCGTAAAATTCATTTGAAATAGTGCGAAATAACGGATATGTGAAGTTGTAAATCGGCTTGAGTTGATCGAACTTCACAAAAGGATGATCCACGAGTTGCATAGCTTACTTCCCCCAATTTCTTAACGCGCACTATATTATTGACGGGCGACTGGTGACCCAATCACCCGAGTGTATTACCAAAGATTTTCACGGAACATAATGAATCCTCCTTTTGTAGAAGTTATATGTATTATACATATAACTTCTTATATGAACAGGCTAGCTTGTTTAAGAGGCAATGGAAAGATAAAAATATAAAAAAACTTTCTCTTGCAGTCTTATGGTCTGATATTGTAATTGGTATCCTGTTTTACGTGGTCGGGCTATGAATGCCTAGAGCGAGAAAAAGCAGGGTATTTTAATGGACGTGCGGGGCATTCTTGTTATGTTACTGGGACTTGGAATTTGCGTCTGGTTATGAAATATCATTAGCACAAAAAGATGGTTTTAAAGGTAGAGATACATTTTTTATATCCCTGTAAAACTTCGAGAAGAGATAGAATTATCTATTAGAAAACATATAAATGTCCAGTGTGATAATATTATCGAATGACATGACATCATCGCTCTTGCCCGCCATTTTGACATATTACCTAAAATCTCATTGAGATTGTGCCATGTACTGGCAAACGGGGATAGATCGCGTTTTGGTATGACTGCGGCGAAGTTACGTGCCGCATTATCTTTGCTAGAATCCAATAGGATTAGGCTTAATGGGGTGCATTTACATGTGGGCTCTAATTTGAATTCGACTGAGTTAATAGTATCCACCTTAACTAAGGCTGGAAAGGATATTTACGCATTGAAGGATCAGATAAGTTTTTATATCAGTCTAGGTGAGGGATATCCGACTTCCACAGCGTTCTGCGATGCCGTGACGGTCAATGACGAATACTCTCGTAAAATTTATGAGGCATTGTCACAATTGGGTTGTGATTTACATAAGCTTACGGTAATTATTGAATCTAGGCGTATTATATCTGAAGATTATGGTTATTTATTTTCAAATATTAGCTCTATAAAAGAGCGGAATGGTATGAACTTAATTACAATCTTGGCTCTGGGGATGTGTGCTCGGTCTGCACAGTATCACGAGAATAGAGTGCCACAAATTTTGTCTTTTCGAGATATGAGCGGTGAATTTAGTTTAGCGGATGTCGTTGGTTCAAATTGTTATGAGTATGATATTCTTGTAAGAGATGTATCTATTAAGAGATATATCTATCCCATTGGATTTATCCTTAGATGACAAATTTATGCTGTCGGCATGTAGGAGCTATGATATCATAAATGCGCCAGATTGGATTCGAATGCGGACTCAAATTATTATTTTTTGAAGAAAATGACTATTCGTATGGAGTTTATCGCTTTGCTTATTAGGTATTGTACTTTGTTGGAGTGCATCTAGTCATAAAGTGCTTTCTGGTTTATGGTGAATCTTTAGTTGCGAGTGGGTAGCTTGGTAGGAGGTTATTCCAAAGTGTGGTCGTTTTAGGGGCGCTGCAATAGCTGCTGTCGAATAAAGGAGATATTCTGCAGCTATATAAAACCTAGTGCGGAGCAAAATGTTCGTGCTTATTTGTAAAATATATTTAATTTGATGCGTCGATCTTTTATACTAGTCAAAAGTTAGCACCGATGTATCATCTGTAGTACCATTTTCATTTTTACAACTGTTTTAATTCTCATTTCCCTTGTTTTTTCCTTCAGAAACCTGTGCATCTCGGACTTTTTTGCGTATGAATGATAATAAAGCAAAGACCTTTCTCTCGTGATTTTTTTCTCAAAAGAGCCAAATGGTTTCAATGAGCAGAGATTTTATCTAAAAAAGCTTCTTGTCAATTTATTGTTTGTTTTTAATAAGATAAAATTACCCTTTTGGGGTTAGTAAACGCATTTTTTAGGTAGCGCGTATATGCTGTCCAGGGGCATTTCTGTAGATATCGATTCTAATTTGTCATTAAATGATGATGTCTTAGTAACTCATAATGCTTGTCAGCTAAAATCACAAGCTTTATGGAAAAATTTCATGTCCACCGCCACAGATCTATTTTGGCTATCGATTGAAGGACGTGTGCGTCCTCTCCAGTTAAAAGACAGCGTTTGACATTCAGATTGTTTTGGATCTGCATCTTGATTTTGAAGTTGATTGCGTTGTACAAAATTTTCAAGCAGGACGACTAGTCCCTCGTTTGTTTTTTATATTTTTCAACAGTTCTTTATTGCCAAGAATTGGTTTTTTAGGGGGAGCATATCAAGTTTTGTACCAAGAAGTCTTTCAAAAAATTTTATTAAAAATACTGAAAATGGATGTGCCAGATGAACAAACGCTTGCTGAGGATATTTTATCAACGATTGTAATTGCTTGGGGGCATAATGTTGTACAAAAAAACGCATGGCATGAAGTCCAAAAAACCAATAAAGGTGCATTACGCTTTTCCTTTAAGACCTGGGCTTCTCCTCTTAAGCTTATGCGTTCTCATTATGCATTCTTTGTGCAAGATTTGCGATGGACAGATTTTACGGAAAAAATCAATGAGTTTTGTTTAAAAGGTCTAGGCTTAATACGCCCTTCAATATGGAAAGATATTTCACAATGTTTGTTGTGCTGAAGCAATTGCTCTCTCTTGGCATGCCTCTGGCTGTTGGGTTTATTTCTCAGATGATGATTTCTTTCACAGATGCAGCGTTTGTGGCGCATTTAGGTATTCAAGCTTTGAGTGGTATAATGTTGGCTCTGAGTATGTTTAGTTTTGTTATGTTGTTTGGGCTAGGTATTATTACCGCGGTTGCACCAAAACTTGCGGAAAGCTTTCGCAGACAAGATAGATATGCATTAAAGGCATGGTTTGATCAAGGAATATGGCTTTCCCTTTTGATTGGAATGATGAGCACGATCATTTTACTCAATACGAGGAATATTTTGTGTTTTTTTGGTCAAGATGAGGCAATTGCTGCTATAGCGCAGGAATATAATCGTGGCGCTGCTATAGGGGTGATATTTTTTTATCTTTATGTGAATAGCCGCGGATTACTGTCCGCAATTGGTAATCCAAAGCCCTTAACTTTTGTTATGCTTGCAGCTATCCCTATAAATTTTCTTATCTCTTGGCTGCTTATTTTTGGTATAGGTTCTGCAAGCGGATTAGGTGTCTTTGGTGCTGGAATTGCGAGCAGTTTGATCCGTATTTTGATTGTTATTGCAGTAGCAATAATTTTGTCCCGCAATTCTGCTTTTCATTATTTTCGCTTTAATTATTTGAGGCCAAAGTTAGAGATTTCACGAATAATAAAATTGCTGCGAGTAGGGCTACCCATTGGTATACGTATTCTTATTGCGGAAGGCTTTCCTTCTGTCATTGCATTTATGATTATGGCTTATGGGGTCCAAGCTTTGGCTGCGCATACGATAGGAATGCGTCTCGATATGCTTATTTCTGTGGTGGCTTTGGGGATTTCCAGCGCAGCTGCGACAATAGCAGCGTGGTATAGAGCGGATAGGAATAATATGGCTCTAAAACAGTTGCGTATGAGTGTCACAGTTTTTGCTGTAGTTTATGTCTTGTTTTTATCAGGGATTGTTTATTTCTCTTATGAATTTATCCTTACAACCATCTTTGATATTTCTTCAGCCCGTGTTGTTGTTTTCTCTTGGGAGTTGCTTCCGTTCATCTTATTGTCTTTTGCTTTTGGCACTTTAGGAGCTATGCTCAATGGCATACTTGTGGGATTGCTTGATACGTTTTGGTCCACAATTGTTGTAGCAATAAGTTATTGGGGGGTAGGACTATTTGGGGGAGCATTCGCTTGCACATACATTTTCGTGTAGGTTGAGATTGAGCGGTTGGCCTTCTTACCGGAACCTCTGCGTATTGTTCATGTTTTTGGTTCTAATGTAGAGGATAAAGTAATCTCTGGATATGCGCATCACAATAAGATTGATTCTACATCTGTAAAATTATGTGGGAAAAAGCGAACAAATGGCTTGCGGTGGCTTACGTAGCAGGAAATAAATAGGACTTGGGAACTATTCATGAACGCGGGGAAGATCCAAGCTACACAAGTTTCAGGAAAAAATTTGCCAATCATCTCTAATTCCCCTAAAGCTTTCATGGCTTACTCTAGCGGTTTGTATAGCTCTCCCATTTCTAAAGAAGAATTTGGCGGAAAGTCTATAGGAGTATAGGCTTTATACGTATCAACAGTTAAATTACTTTCTACATAGGTTTTTGTGATGATATTTTAAATTCTGTTTTTTAGCCAAAAGGAAATTAAATATCTCGCCAATGTTTGTTTATATATGATTATTTGAATCGGAATTAGGTTACTTTCCCTATGGTATTTCTCACTGTTTTATATAAGGAGAAGGTTCGCACCGATGTATCGCGTGAAATATCAATTTTTTCACTATGGTGATAGGATAGCTTTTTGAGCGTAAAGTTCTTTTACCTTGATGGATCTTATAGTATTCTTCAAAAATATCAGTTGATAAATTTTTTTCGTGTCGTTTATGCAGGGGCTGATACAATAAGAATAGGGCTTGATTGTTTTTAAAGTTGGTATGTTATGGCTGTAAAAAATGTTAAACAAACGAAAAGTAAGAATTTTAAACCTGTCTCTCGTTTTCTCAAAAGTTTACGTGGTGTGCGCAATTGGGAACAAGTTTCACAATGGCTTGCTTTCCGTAAGGTAGAGGATATTGAATGTATTACGCCTGATCAAGCAGGGGTACCACGGGGCAAGATGATGCTTTCTAAAAAATTTACATCGGAAACATCATTGGCATTGCCTTCAGCAGTTTTTATGGCAACAATTTCAGGGGATTATCCTGAAGATGGTCATGGTTTTGAATATCCTAAAGCAGATGGTGATTTACGCCTTGAGCCTGATCTTTCTACATTAAGCATTGTTCCATGGGAAGATGCGCCTACGGCACAGGTGATTTGTGATCTTGTGTATCAAAATGGTCAGGTTGTAGATTACACACCACGCAATGTTTTACGAACGGTGGTTCATTTTTACACAAAAATGGGTTTAAGCCCTGTTGTTTCCCCAGAAATTGAGTTTTATTTGGTACAAAAAAATCCCGATCCTGATTATCCGTTAGTTCCACCAGTTGGTCGTTCTGGGCGTTCAATTGGTGGTGGACAGGGGTACTCCATTGCCGGTGTGAATGAATTTGATGATTTGATTGATGATATTTATCATTTTTCAGAGGCACAAGGATTGGAAATTGATACCCTCATTCATGAAGAAGGAGCAGGACAGTTTGAAATTAATTTACGTCATGGTGATCCTATTGAGTTAGCGGATCAAGTTTTTATGTTTAAACGAACAATTCGTGAAGCAGCACTAAAACATGATATGTATGCAACTTTTATGGCAAAACCCATTCAAGGGCAGCCGGGTTCTGCGATGCATATTCACCAATCGGTTGTTGATAAGAAAACGGGTGTGAACATTTTTACACAGGAGAATGGTGAAGAAAGTGTCAGTTTTCGGCATTTTATTGGTGGATTGCAAAAACATATGCCAGGGGTACTTGTGATGCTTGCGCCTTATGTGAATTCTTATCGACGTCTTGTCCCTGATAATTCGGCTCCTGTTAATTTGCGATGGGGATATGATAATCGTACTACAGCTTTTCGAGTTCCCCGTTCTGCTCCTCAAGCACGGCGTGTTGAGAATAGACTTCCTTCATCAGATGCAAATCCTTATTTAGCCCTTGCGGCTTCTTTAGCGTGTGGTCTTATTGGTTTGCAACAAAAAATTGAGCCGGATGAGCCAGCGACAAATAATGTAAACGCTGATAATATTGAGTTACCACGTGGACTCATTGAGGCAGTCAATTTGTTTGAACAAGATACAGTGATACGTGCTATTTTAGGGGATGTGTTTGTCAGTACTTATGCTGCAATCAAACGACAAGAGTTTGAAACTTTTATGGAAGTAATTAGTCCGTGGGAGCGTGAATATCTCCTGCTGAATGTTTAAATTTTATGACGATGATTGGTTATAATTCAATTTCTCCAGGAATTTCTTGGTATGAATATGCTTTAAGAGAACGTCCCTCTTATCCTTCTTTTTGTGAAAACAGACAGTGTGATGTTGCCATTATTGGAGGCGGATTTACGGGTCTTTCGGCTGCTTATCATTTAGCCAAGGCTGGAGTAGATGTTGTTTTATTTGAAGCATCACGTTTTGGTGATGGTGCTTCAGGGCGCAATGGTGGACAGCTGGGAACAGGGCAACGGCAATGGGTAGAAACATTAGAAAAAAAGTATGGTTTTGAGCGCAGTAAGGCTCTATTTGATTTAGCAGAAGAAGCTAAAAGAGATATTTTATCTTTATGCGCAATGCCTAATTGTTCGTGTGATTTGATAGGAGGACAGCTTTCTGTGACGCATAAAAGGCGTGAGCTTCTCTCTTATCAACGGCATATTGAGGCGATGCAGCGTTATGGCTATCACGCGCTTACTTTTATGGATAAGGCTGAAACATCTGAGCGACTTGGATCAACTTTTTATTGTGGTGGTATTTATGATGCGGATACCGGCCATATAAATCCCTTAAAATTGATTGTTGGGTTGGCAAAAAGAGCTCAAGATGCTGGTGCTAAGCTTTATGAGAAGTCACAAGTAACGACCGTAAGGTGCAAGGGAGCTCATTGGAAAGTGATAACAGAAAAAGGCAGTGTAACAGCAGAGCATGTTTTACTTGCAACAAATGGGTATAAACTTGGTCTGGAGCGTTTTATTGAAAAAAATATTGTTTCTATTCGCTCTTATATTGGAGCAACGGCCCCATTACCAAAGCATAGTTCAATTCTTATAGGGGGGGAATCGGTTGATGATTCCCGTTTTATGGTTCGCTATTTTCGCAAAAGTATTGATAATCGTCTCTTATTTGGTGGTGTAGAAAGTTATGATAATAAGCATCCTCTAAATTTAGATGAACGTATAAAACGGCAAATTGTTGAAATTTATCCTCAATTACATTCTATCAATCTCAGTCATCGGTGGGGAGCAACGGTTGCCATTACAGTTGAGCGCATGCCCTATGTTCGACAACTTTTCTCAAGGATAACTTATTGTGGTGGTTATTCAGGGCATGGCGTTATGCTGGCTCCTTTCGTGGGAAAATTATACGCAGAATGGTTGACTGGGAATCATGAACGTTTTGCCTCTTTCCAAGACTTAAAGATTTCATCTTTTCCGGGGGGACGCGTTTTGCGTTATCCGCTTATATTTTTAGCAATGCGTTGGTTTTCTTTATTGGATCGCCTTTAATGGAAACATTGCTTGAAATGAAGAAAATTAATGGCTTATTTAGGATCTGTCTGCTTTAATGATGGAAGCTTTTATAAGTGATATGGGATTTCATAATCGAATGGAAAAATAAACAAGTTCATGGTGCGTAAAATTATTCCAGTTTCTTCCTTTGATTGTATTGTTTTTGGTGGCAATGGTGATTTGGCTTCGCGCAAACTTTTGCCGGCTTTGTATCATTGTCAGTGTGCTGGGCAATTCAGTGAGCCAACACGTATTATTGGGGTTTCGCGCACTTCCTTAAGTCGTGAAGAATATCAAAGTTTTGTCCGCATTTCTTTAGAAAAACATATCCATCCAAAAGATCTAAATTCAACAGAACTCAATCGTTTTCTTGCACGTTTAACTTACGTTTCTGTTGATGTTTCCTCAAATCGAGGATGGGAGGATTTAGCCCTCCTTCTATCACAAGATTCAGCGGATATTCGAGCTTTTTATTTGGCTGTTGGTTCGTCACTTTTTACTGATATTGCGATGAAGTTGGAAAAAAATGATTTGGTGACACCACAAACACGGATTATCATTGAAAAGCCAATTGGTTGTGATGTAAAAACAGCTGTTTCACTTAATGATGTATTTGCAAGCACCTTTAATGAAGAGCAGATTTTTCGTATTGATCATTATCTTGGGAAGGAAACTGTTCAAAATTTAATGGCATTGCGGTTTGTTAATACACTTTATGAACCGCTATGGAACTCCAATTATATTGATCATGTTCAAATAACCGTTGCTGAATCTTTGGGGTTAGAGGGGCGTACAGAATATTATGAAAGCACTGGTGCTCTCCGCGATATGGTTCAAAACCATATGCTACAATTACTTTGTTTGGTCGCGATGGAAATACCATTTACCAACAGTGCTAATGCTGTGCGCGATGAAAAACTTAAAGTTTTGCAGTCTTTAACACCGCTTGATGTCCATAATGTAGGGCAGCATACTGTACGTGGACAGTATCTTGCTGGTCTATCAAATGGTATATCTGTAAAGTCTTATTTCGATGATTTGGGAAGAGTGAGTAAGAGTGAAACATTTGTAGCGCTTAAGGTTAAGATTGATAACTGGCGCTGGGCCAATACGCCTTTTTATTTACGAACAGGTAAGCGCATGTTCACGCGAATGTCTGAAATTGTTGTGGTTTTTAAACCTATTCCTCATAATATTTTTAATGTGGATTTAGATGAAATTTTTTCTAATCGGCTTGTGATTCGTCTCCAACCTGATGAAGGTGTAAAACAATGGTTGATGATTAAGGATCCAAGTTATGGCGGTATGCGGTTTCGTCACATTCCATTAGACATGAGTTTTGCTTCCGCATTTTCTGAACGTAATCCTGATGCTTATGAACGTTTATTAATGGATGTTATTCGTGGAGATCAAACACTGTTTATGCGTCGTGATGAAGTTGAGGCTGCTTGGCGTTGGATTGATCCAATCATTGAGGGATGGGAAGAAATAAAACAGCCTGTTCACAGTTATAACGCTGGTTCATGGGGCCCATCTGCTTCGACGAGCCTCATAGAACGTGATGGGCGTATATGGAACAATTTAGTTTAGAGCAATAAGTATGTATAGAATGAATATTGACCGTTTAGATTTTGAAACTCCTCAGACTTTAGCCTTGGCATTAGCAGATCGAGTAGCAGCAGAGCTTAGTGTATCTGTTCTTGAGCGCAAGAGAGCCGTTTTAGCGGTGTCTGGTGGTAAAACACCAGAATTGTTTTTTCATTATTTGTCAAAAGCGGATATTGATTGGCAAAAGATTATTATCACTTTGGTCGATGAACGTTTTGTCCCTACACACGATGAACGTTCAAATGAACATATGGTACGGTGTCATTTGTTACAAAATTTTGCCGAAAAAGCGCGTTTTGTAGGGCTTTATCATAAAGCAATTACTGCTGAACTTGCTGCTTTTTCAGCGGCAAATCGTGTTAATACTTTGCCTAAACCCTTTGATGTTGTTGTTTTAGGAATGGGAATTGATGGACATACAGCTTCCTTTTTTCCTGATGCTGATCGTTTAAAGCAAGCGCTTGATCTTCGAACACAAGCACTTGTTTTACCCCTTCATGCCAAGAGCGCTGTTGAGCCAAGACTCTCACTAACTTTGCCAGTTATTATGCAATCTCGTTGTATTATTCTCCATTTTGAAGGTTTTCAGAAACGCGATTGTTTTGAAGAAGCGTGTCAAGATGGATCTGAAATAGAAATGCCTATTCGGGCAATTTTGCGTAATTCCCCTCATCTTGTACAGGTTTATTGGTCGCCTGCAGAAAATGAAATAGGTGAATCAGAATATGCGACACAAGGTGAATAAAAACGTAATCTCTCTCAATGAATGAGGGGAAGAAACAATGAAAGGGGGAGAGAAATATGGCACTTTCCAAGACAATTTCCACAGTTACACGAAGGATTTATGAACGTTCTCGATCAACACGAGAAATTTACTTAGATCGTATTGCAAAAGCACAAGTCCATCGCCCCAAACGGAGTTTTTTAGGATGTGCCAATCAGGCTCATGGCTTTGCTGCTTGTGGTACAATAGATAAAGAGCGTTTGAAGGGAAATATCGTTGGGAATATTGGCATTATCACGGCATATAACGATATACTTTCAGCGCATCAACCTTTTGAAAAATTTCCTCACTTAATTAAAGAGTCGGCTCGTATGGTTGGTGGTGTTGCACAGGTTGCAGGTGGTGTTCCCGCGATGTGCGATGGTGTTACGCAGGGAAATGCGGGGATGGAACTTTCTCTTTTTTCGCGTGAAGTAATTGCAATGGCAACAGCTATAAGCTTATCACACGATGTCTTTGATGCAGCATTGTATCTTGGGGTGTGTGATAAAATTGTACCAGGTTTATTGATTGGTGCACTAACATTTGGTCATTTACCAGGAATTTTTATACCAGCTGGTCCTATGACAAGTGGTCAAGGTAATGATGAAAAAGCGAAGATACGTCAACTTTACGCGGAAAATAAAATAGATCGCCAAACACTTTTAGCATCAGAAGCACGTTCTTATCATGGGCCAGGAACATGTACATTTTATGGAACCGCTAACTCAAATCAGGTGATACTGGAAATGATGGGGCTTCATATGCCTGGAGCTTCTTTTGTTAATGCGAATACACCGTTGCGTGATGCTTTAACAAAGGAAGCTACGAAGCGTGTACTTGAAATGACAAATCTTGGTGATCATTATAGACCACTTGGTATGATCATTGATGAGCGTTCTTTTGTAAATGCCATTGTAGGATTAAATGCAACAGGAGGCTCTACCAATCATACGATTCATTTGATTGCTATGGCTGCTGTTTGCGGTATTAAATTGACATGGCATGATATTGCAGAAATTTCATCCGTTGTGCCTCTTTTGGCGCGAATTTATCCAAATGGTTTAGCGGATATCAATCATTTTTATGCAGCTGGGGGGATGGGATTTATTATTCGCGAACTTATCGAGGCAGGTTTAGTACATGAAGATGTTTCTACGGTTTTTGGTAAAGATCTCAATGCTTATGCAATTGAAGCAAAGCTTTCTGCTGATGGTCATGTGGTGCGTGAAGCTGCTCTCAAGGAAAGTGGTGATCATAAGGTGTTAGTAGGGTGGAAAAAGCCATTTCAGCCTGACGGTGGTCTTCGTGTTTTATCAGGAGATTTGGGAACAGCTATTATAAAAGTTTCATCTGTTAAACCAGAGTATTGGCAGATTAAAGCTCCTGTCCTTGTTTTTAATGATCAAGAAGAACTACAAAAATCTTTTAAATCTGGAGCGTTGCATGATAAAGATTTTATCGCTGTCATTCGCTATCAAGGACCAAAAGCCAATGGTATGCCAGAGCTTCATAAATTAACGACCATTTTAGGCGTTTTACAAGATCGCGGTCAAAAGGTAGCATTGATAACCGATGGGCGTATGTCAGGAGCGTCAGGAAAAATTCCTGCTGCCCTCCATGTGACACCAGAAGCAGTGGATAATGGCCCCATTGCACGTTTGCAGGATGGTGACATTGTTTTCCTTGATGTTCATGGGGGTAAATTAACTCTTTTGGAGGATTTAGAAAAATTTAACGCGCGAACAATCACACCTCCTGATCTTTCAAAAAACGAACATGGCGTTGGACGTGAACTTTTTCATGTTTTTCGTCAATCCGTTAATCGTGCGGATCAAGGAGCATCTGTTTTTATGACATGAAAAATGCAAAAATGAACAAGATGAGTCTGCGCCATGAAACCATGCACAATGAACTGTTACGATTCTTAGAATTTTGGTATAGGAAGATTGTGTGATCGCGCGGCGGCTTTGAGTGTATTAACCATAAGCATGGCAATTGTCATTGGCCCAACGCCTCCTGGAACAGGGGTGATCGCAGCAGCTTTTTCTTTTACGTTTTCAAAATCAACATCACCAACAAGACGTGTTTTTCCTATCCCTTTTTCTGGTGCAGCAACGCGGTTAATACCGACATCAATAACAATTGCACCATCTTTTATCCAGTCTTTTTTAATCATTTGTGGGCGACCTACAGCTGCTACGAGAATATCAGCGCTTCGACACACATCATCAAGGTCACGGGTACGACTATGGGCAATTGTCACAGTGGCATTGGCTGCTGTTAAAAGGGCAGCCATAGGTTTTCCAACAATATTAGAGCGTCCAACAACGACAGCATCAAGTCCAGATAAATCTTGCCCACAGTGTTGTTCAATCATCATCATGGCACCAGCTGGTGTGCAGGGAATAATCGCATCTTCAAGTGCGTTTGCCGCGAGTTTTCCTACATTAATATAATGAAACCCATCAACATCTTTTTGGAAAGCAACGGCTTGTGTTATGCGATTTGTATTCATATGAGCAGGGAGAGGCAGCTGTACCAAAATACCATGAATTTTGGGATCAGAATTTAATGTTGCAATAAGTTGTAGGAGTTCTTTTTCTTGTGTTTCTTTGGAAACGGCATGTTTGATTGAAAGAAACCCACATTCTTCGGCTTTTTTATTTTTTGAGGCGACATATACTTGACTTGCTGGATCATCTCCAACGATAATAACAGCGATACTAGGTTGTATATTATAGTGATGGCGGAGCTTTGTTGTTTCGGCCTTAACTTTCACAATAATCTCTTCAGCAAGTTTTTTTCCGTCAATAATATTATTCATTCAGAGATCCTTTCGGTAAGGCTGTTTGTTTTTTTTGTAAAGCATTTTCTAATAATACGATAGAGTTTTATAGCAATATTCATATGAGAACAGTAAGAATGGTTTTATAATATTGTGGATTTATGATTTTGAAGACTTTTAAATAATTGCTTTATAAAGAAGCAGCAACATTGCTGTTTGAATAAATTTTGGATAAAGAACAAAAATAATGAAGATACAAAGTAGATATAGTGAATTATAGGGTTATAAAAACTTTTTATGATCATTTAAGTTTGTTTTTAATCTGTTATAGGGGGGGAAGTATAGAGGGATATTGTGCGCATCAGAATAATAAAATTTTTGAGCGGAGTTTTTATTACAATTATCTTTTTATTTGGAGTGGGGATTCTCGTTTTACCTTATCTTATCTCTACAGATGCGATTCGTATTCGTTTAGCGCAGGATTTGAGTGCATGGACGGGTTACAATGTGCAATTGCGTGATCCACCGCGGTTACATCTTTTTCCTTATCCTAAAGCATTTCTTTCTGGCGTTACTTTAACATCAAAAATGAATGATGTTGCGCCATTAATGGAAGCTGAATCAATAGAAGTTGATCTTTCTATCGTCGATCTTCTTTGGGGACATATTTCTTTTTCAGAGACGCGGATTATGCGTCCTCAATTTGTTATGGAAAAGCCTGTTAAAACAATAGCAGATTTTTTTGATCGGTTTTCTCGCTCACAAGGTGCATTAGGGTTGGCAATACGCAATGCGCGTGAAATATTAAAAAGTAATCCTGAACATCCAGAACTAGAGCACCTTTTAAAACAACCTTTTGGGCGGATTGTCATTGAAAATGGTGCTCTTGTTTATCACGATAGTTTTTCAGGAGTAACAGAAAAAATAACAGGATTAAATGCAACTTTAGATTGGGCAGAAGCGACTCAGGAAGTACGGTTGCGTGCAGATGCTCGTTGGCGCGGAGAATTTACAAAGTTATCAATTGATGCATCTCAAGCATTGCTGCTTCTTGCAGGAGGCAAAAGCCAGATTAAAGCAAGTCTCAATTCTGTACGTGGGGGAATAACTTTTACAGGGCAGGCTCGGTTATCTGAATATTATATTTTTGATGGAAAGGTATCGATGCGTTCTCCGGGATGGAATCAGACATTATCTTGGGTTGGTGGGAATCAATTTTGGGGACATAAATTAAAAATACCCATTGTATGGGAATCTCATTTTTTAGCGCAACCAATGCATATCCAAATGAACAATGTTACATTTACGATGGGGAAAACCAATGCACGTGGGGCTTTAGAAATTGATTTTCAAGATTATGTACCAAATGTCATGGGCTCTTTAGCCTTTGATAACCTAGACCTTAGCCTCTTGGGTTCAATGTTTTTTTCAGGTAAAAAGAAAAATACCTGCTTTGATATGAGAATTTTTGATCGTATTGGCGTGGATATACGACTTTCAGCACCACAAGCTAAAATAGGGAATATTGCATTCACAAATTTAGCTGCTGCGATACAAATAAGAAATGGGCATGGTATTTTTGATCTTGGGCATGCGAATATTTTTGGCGGATCCATTCAAAGTAATATTGAAGTTACGTCAGCTAGACAAAAAATGCATATTGGAGGAAATATTTCAGGTACTTCTATTGATACGCAGAGAGCTCTAGAAGCTTTAGGATTTATTCCATTTATACAAAGCAAAACAAATTTTACTGCAACGGTACGAACACTTGCTGATTCTTATCCAGAAATTTTTACGAAAATGCAAGGTGAATTAACATTAAAGATGTCTTCTGGTCGGCTATTAGGGTATGATCTGAATGAATTACAAACAAAACTTTCAAATAAACAACAATTTCTTTTAATGAATAATGATACTTTTTCAACAACATTTGATCATTGGGATATTCAGACAAGCTTTTCAGAAGGTACGATGAAGGTGACAGAGTCATTGATGCGTACAGCAGACTTGAGTTTATCCATTCAAGGAACCATTGCAACTGCTATTGCTCAAGGGAAGCAGAATGAATTGATACTACAGGCACAATTATGCAAAAATTATAGATCAGAAACTTTATGTAAAGATGTTCAATGTCTTGCTAACAGCCTTGCACAGCCTTTTACATTTACTCTGAGCTCTAAAGGGCAATATCTTGGTAATTTTTTGATTACAAAAGACATTGATACAGATTGAGTATTGTTTTTCATCTGTATAACATTCTATTTTATAATGATCATTCATCTATTTGCAATTTAAGGTTGTTTTTAAATTTAAATCAGAGCTCCCATTATCGAAAGATTCTTTCATTTTAAGTCCGTTCGTCGTGAAGCAGTAAAAACCGTCCTCTCCGTCATAATAAGTGTGGTTGATATAGATAAATGACTGAAGAGAAGAATAAAAATCCTTCTTATGGAATCTCTCAAATACAAGAGATTCATAATATTTATGCAAATCTTAGAAAAGTTGCTAAAAAACATTAAAATTTTAAGGAGGATGTTGGCCAGTGCTTATTGAATCGCAGAAGAAATACCATAGCCATCTTTGGTAATTGTATGCTTCCCGTCTGCTCCAACAGAACCAATTCCCACTGTAATCAAAATAAAGGCTAAGAGGGTTGTAATCGTAATAATTGTAGCTTTTTTAGCAGACATATTTTTCCTCCACGGATGCATCAATGACTGAATGCAAAGATGAATGGTGTATTATTTAAACTATTATGAAAGCAGAATCACTTAAAGATCTATTGGTTCCTATTATCATCTCATAAAGCTAAAAAAAACTCTATAATTCTTTAATATATTATAGTTCTATAGATATAATTTTTTCTTTTTGTTATATACTTTTCTTTATTTTCTCGATGACGATAGTGAGCTTTGATAAGATTTTTATGCGCATAAATTATAAACTTAAAAGATTGTTTATCCGACAGACATTGGCTTTGAATGAAGAAATAAAAATAGAGGGGGCACAAGCTTCTTATCTTGTGCATGTTTTGCGGATGAAAGCAGGAGCAGAAATTTTACTTTTTAATGGACAGGATGGTGAGTGGCTTGCTAAGCTTATCATTGTTAAAAAAAAATTTGTTGTAGCTCAGCTTATCCATCAAGAAAGATTACAAACGACGCATTCCAATCTTATTTATTGCTTTGCTCCACTCAAAAACGCGCGGTTAGATTATATGGTGCAGAAAGCTGTTGAAATGGGGGTGTCGATTTTGCAGCCTGTTATAACGCATCATACACAGGTTACGCGTATCAATATGGCGCGTATGGAAGCCAATGTTATTGAAGCTTCTGAACAGTGTGGCATTTTATCTCTTCCTGAATGCGTATCTGCTTTATCATTAGCAGAGCTTTTAGCACGTTGGGATGAGACACAGCCTTTATTCTTTTGTGATGAAGAGCATAAATCGCATAATCCATTGCCTTCTTTTAAGAAGTTTAAAGTTACAAAACCTGGTATTCTTATTGGACCGGAAGGTGGCTTTAGTGAAGAAGAGCGGAGCTTTTTAAAAAAACATCCTTTTGTGGTTCCAATATCATTAGGTCCGCGTATTTTACGCGCTGATACTGCCGCTGTCGCTGCTTTAGCTCTTCTTAATGCTACAGTGGGAGATTGGTCAATGGATTGAGAAGTCTGTAAAATCATTCTAAATAAGTCATTTAAGAAGATAATACCAATGATAGGATATGATAAGTTATGGCGCTTGATATAACCGATGAAAGTGAAATTTATAACTTAGATTCCTTGGTTAGCTATTTCCAAGGGGGGTATAAAGCAGAAGATGATTGGCGTATTGGTACAGAACATGAAAAATTTCCGTTTTATAGAGATGGTTTTCTTCCTGTTCCTTATGAAGGTGAGAGAGGAATCCGAGCGCTTTTAGAGGGGATGCAAAGCGCTTTAGGGTGGGAACCTATTTTAGATGAAGGGAATATTATTGGGCTCGTAGGATCAGTTGATCAGGGGGCTATTTCTTTGGAACCAGGGGGACAATTTGAATTATCTGGTGCACCATTAAAATCAGTAGGTCATACATATTACGAGTTGATGAAGCATTTAACTCTTCTCAAGAAAATTTCAGAACCATTAGGTATAGGTTTTCTAGGTCTTGGAGCTAGTCCAAAGTGGACTTTGGCTGAAACGCCGAAAATGCCTAAGTCACGTTACCAGATTATGACTGATTATATGCCGAAAGTGGGGCATAATGGTCTTAATATGATGTATCGCACATCAACAGTTCAGGTTAATCTTGATTTTTCATCTGAAAGTGATATGCGGCGAAAAATGCAAGTATCTATGAAGCTACAGTCTATTGCGACCGCATTATTTGCGAGTTCACCTTTTACAGAAGGACGCCCAAATGGCTTTTTATCTTGGCGTTCTGAAATTTGGCGTAATACGGATAATCAGAGGACAGGCGTTCTCCCCTTTATATTTTCTGAGCGTTTTGGTTTTGCTGATTACGTTGAATGGGCCCTTGATGTTCCAATGTATTTTGTTGTGCGGGATGGTCGTTATTATGATTGTACACATATAACATTTCGTCAGTTTATGAATGGAGCATTAAGAGGAGAAGTTGCAAATTCAATTCCAAACATGGGAGATTGGATTAATCACTTATCAACGTTATTTCCTGAAGTCCGCTTAAAAAGATTTTTAGAAATGAGAGGAGCTGATTGCGGTTCTTGGAAGCGTATTTGTGCGTTGTCAGCTTTTTGGGTTGGGCTTCTTTATGATAGAGAAGCACTTAATGAGGCAGAGGCTTTAACAAAAGATTGGTGTTTTGAAGAAGTTTTAGAGTTGCGCCAACATGTTCCCCAAAAAGGATTAAGAACCCCTTTTCGTCAAACCATTCTTTTAGAATTAGCACGTCAAGCTCTTGCTATTGCACGCAAGGGCTTAAAAAATCGCAAACAGTATGATGAGAATGGTTTTGATGAAACAAATTTTCTTAATCCTTTAGAAGAGGTTGTTGCAATGGGGCAAACAGATGCTGAAAAATTGTTGTCTTATTACTATTCTATTTGGAATGAGTCTGTAGAACCTGTATTTTTAGAATGTGCCTATTAAATTTTAGGCAAAGGCGCTTTGTACTTTTTAAAAAATGCATATCACTGTGGGAGGCATTCACCAACTTGTCTTAGAGAGAATATTGTCCCTTGCTTTCAACCTTTCTCATAAGGGGTACAATACAGAGCTCTTTTGGGCACTGTTATCTTTATATCCAGATTAATACTGTCACGATATCTCTGTAACCTCAATGTTGTATCTTTATCCTAAAGATAGATCATAGGAGATATATTTAGCTGGTTATCAAATATTTTTATCCACTTGGCTCATCACGCTGATGGATAGGTTTGAAAACAATATTTTTCACTTTTAAAAGGGATAAAAAAATATAATTTGCGTTTAATATCTTGCTTAATGTTAGAATAATAAATGATTATAACTCAATATACGATGCTTATATGAACACGAAGTATTTTGTTTTGTGGAAAAAATACAAAACCTTAGTTGTTGTGCTGGTAAGCTACAAACACTTCTTTTGTTCGTTAAAAACATAGAGTGTGCTGCGTAACTTTTTATTGCTTCCATTTTTTATTAGCCAGATCTCATGAGGATTCTTATTCTTTTTTTATCATTATACGATATAATTATACTGTCATCATGTAGACAATCGCTGTATTTTTAAAATGGGTAAGGGAATTACAATGTTATTAGTTTTTCTGAACACATCATTTGTTTTTTTCGGTTAATATCAGTTGGAGAATCTAAAAATTTTCTACATATTCAGCCATCAGATCATTAAAGTCTGTTTCAAGTTTTGCGAGAGAAGCATTTTTTCTCAATGAATCAAATTAGTATCATATTTAATTACTGAGCAGATCTTTGTCTTTGGATTATTTGCCAAACAACAGTATACAGTGTTCACAAAAGACAAGTATTGTGTGGTAATGCTTTAAAATATCCAATTATGAAGGTTCAATTTGTAGTTCCATTAAATATTTTTTTACGATACCTTATCATATTCTGTAGATGTAACAAGATATTGATTATAAAGATAATATGGCGTTATTTATATTGAATTAGACCCCCCAATACCATAAGATTCTCTTATTTCAAATCTGTTTATCTTGATCAATCAAAATCACTTGCTTGTACGTCACAAGTGGGGCTGGCGTGTGGAGAAAAAACTATAGAAGAAAGGACTAAAAATGCTGCTTATAAACCGTTTTAATACAAGGGCTGTCGGGCACATTGAGGGCTAAAATATAACGATGATGCCAGCTTGTGACAAATTTTATTGTACTCTGAAAGACTTCTATATATATATTCTTTTGCTATTTCCTCTTTTTCGCGATATTCTGAATCTCTATAGTTTTTATTGAGGTGTGATTGATAAAGTTCATTGTACAGATTCAGATCTATTCACTTTGATATATCCAAATGATATTAATACAGAAAACAAAGGTATTAGAGAAGCTAAAACAATAAATGTTACGGTACGCTTTTGAGTGATTTAATGCCTTATCTTCGATCAATAGTCGGATATTGAATATAGCTATTATGACGATTGATATCAGTTAATGTGGTTATATCAAATGAAATATATGATATTTTTGTTGGTATTACATTTCAATAGGCATTGTAGCTTTCAAAGCCCGCTACATTTACGATTTTTTTGTTATTGAGAGCGCAGTTCATAAAATTAGCAAAAGTAGCTTGTTGGTGTATTTTCTAGAAAAATCATGAATGTTCGATTGTTAATTCATCCTTGCTTGGAAAACTCTTTTTAATTCAAATAGCAAAAGAGAGTGATAAGGGCATTTATAGGATAAGATATGTTGGAACTATTCAGTATTAAGATGCAATGAATGTTGTTTATACTTCTCTTTTTTAATTATTTTTAATGAGAGTGTAAATTTAAATAATAGGAAAGTATTTTTATTTATTTTCTTTAAACCGTTATTAATAGATAAAAAATTCTCTTTTAAGCTATAAATTGAAAAAATAATGATCTTGTAAAAGCCTTGTAAGCTTTATACTTTAATTTCAGATATTATGCATTGATTTTGAATTATGCATGTTATTTACGTCATCATAACAATAGTGAATATGGACTGGGCATAGACAATGACATTTAATTTTTTCATCAATTTGTTTTTATTTGTTATTTTTTTACTGTGGGTTGCCCAAAGTAAGAGAATGCAATGGAGTCTTTCACTACGTGTTATGCTAGGGCTTATCCTTGGCTTGATTTTTGGAAGTGTTTTGCAGTTTATTTATGGAGAGGGTGAAAGCACTTTATTGAAATCCGTTGAATGGTTTAACATTGTCGGTGAGGGCTATATTTTATTGTTGCAAATGATTGTTATGCCATTGGTTTTTATCTCTATCGTTTCAGCAGTTGCTCATTTACATTCTGTTTATGCTGTTGGAAAGATGAGTATAATAACAATTTCAATATTGCTTTTTACAACGGCTCTTTCAGCATTGGTTGGTGTGCTTGTGGTTAATTTTTTTGGATTAACAACCGATGGTTTGGTGCATGAAGGGCAAAATGTTTCTGCTCTTCTTGAAGGTCATATTTCTAAACTTGGAGATATGAATATACCAAAGATGATTTTGTCTATGATTCCTAAAAATCCATTTGCTGAGTTGAGTGGAGCTAAACGTACGTCAATTATCAGTGTTGTTATTTTTGCATCATTTTTAGGTGCATCGGTTCTCCTTTTAAAGAAAGATGAGCCAGAAAAAGGAGAAAAAGCGCTTTTATTTATTCAAGTGGCACAAGCTTGGATTATGCGGTTAGTCCGTATTGTGATTGCTTTGACACCTTATGGTATTTTTGCACTTATGACAAAAGTAGGAGCAATATCGCGTATTGCAGATATTTTAAATTTACTGGTTTTTATTATTGCTTCTTATGTCGGTATTATTTTAATTTTTGGAATTCACGGTGTATTGCTTGGTATTTCTGGAGTTAATCCCTTTCGTTTTTTCAAAAAGGTTTTACCGGTTTTGACATTTGCTTTTAGCAGTCGTTCAAGTGCTGCAAGTATTCCTTTGAATATTGAAGCACAAACACAGTGGATAGGTGTACCACAATCCATTGCGAGTTTTGCAGCTTCTTTTGGGGCAACAATTGGACAAAATGGTTGTGCTGGTCTTTATCCAGCGATGCTTGCGACCATGATTGCACCCTCTATGGGTATTAATCCTCTTGATCCGACTTGGATTGCTACGCTTATTGGTGTTGTAACATTGAGTTCTATTGGTGTTGCTGGTGTGGGGGGAGGTGCTATTTTCGCTGCATTGATTGTGTTACCAATTATGGGGCTTCCTGTTACTTTGGTTGCTGTACTTATCTCTATTGAACCGCTAATTGATATGGGACGGACCGCTCTAAACGTGAGCGATTCAATGATAGCTGGAACGGTCACCAGTCAAATATTACGGACAACAGATAAAAGTATTTTTAAAAAATAATTTTAGATTATGTTTTTTTAGTTTTTAAAACATTCGTAAGAGATATTTGCGCTGAACCAGGTTGTAGGGGTTTTTGTTGGTTGGGATGAGGAGCCCAACCAGAGAGCCAGATAAAAGAAAAATGTGCACGAATACGTCCATCAGGATCACTAAATTGTTGTGCATAGATTTCAGCTGCGCGGAGAAAAAAACGTTTGGATACAGGGCGTCGTGAACGATTGATGAGTGCATTTTGCATTCCCATAGCTTTAAGATCGTGCATAAGGTCAAACATTGTATTATAACGTATTGTGATATCTTCAACGTCTGCTACAGGCAGGGCAAAGCCAACACGCTGTAAAAGAGCGCCTGCATCACGAATGTCGGCAAAAGGGTAGATCCTAGGGCTTGCTCCACCATAAATTTCACTTTCAGCTTGCAGCAGGCTTTCCCGCAATTCTCTTAATGTACCAGCTCCTGCCATAACAGCAAGAAATAAGCCATCTGGTTTAAGGGTATTTTTTATCTGGCTTAGAACACCAGGGGTATCATTGGTCAATTGTAATGAAAGAAGTGAAACAATAAGGTCACAGTAACTTTGAGGTAAATCAAGAAATTCTCGATGACGTAAATAGAATTTTTTATCATGGCTTTGATAAAGCGTATCGGTTTCAATGCGTTCTATGGAACAAACTTTTCCAGATTTCATTAAAGCTTGCGCAGCAAGGTCTGTATGGCTGTGTAAATCAAGAGCTAATGTAAAGAGGCGATCAACAGTGCTAAGACGTTTATAGAGATCTTCTGCCATGTGAGAGAGTAAAAAGTCATATCCTTTTTTTGCTTTTTGGAAAGCGCGTTTGCGGAATTGTTCAATGCGGTTATGATCAAAAATTAAAGGATGCGACATATTGTGGAACACTTTCGATCTATGAAAGAATATATTTTGAAAAGGTTCATTATTTGTGCAAGCTCTGTCAAGTTTATAATATGAAAGAAAATAAATTTATAGAAGGTAAGAGTTTTTAAAGGAATTAAAATTATAAATTGAGGAAATACAAAGGAACTTTTGTTCTGAGGGAAACTTGTAAAAGCCTAAATTTATAATGTTGTATTTTCGAGAAGCGGCGTTAAATAGCGGGGATATACTAAGTAAGTTCGTTGAACGCTTGAAAACGATGCTTTATCCACCAATTTGTCCTGGATGTAAGCAAAATGTTTCTACTTATGGTACGATTTGCCCTGAATGTTGGAAAGAACTTCAATTTATCACGAAACCTTATTGTCCTGTTATGGGGACTCCTTTTGTTTGTGATATGGGGGAGGGGTTTCTCAGTGGTGAAGCACTTCGTAATTCTTATCCTTTTTCACGTGTTCGCTCAGTCATTGTTCATAAAGGGCTTGCACGAACTTTAGTAACGCGCTTAAAATATGGTGATCATATAGAATTGGCATCATTTATGGCCAAGTGGATGATGTTTGCTGGACGCGAGGTTATTGATGATTGTGATGTTATTATTCCCATTCCATTGCATTTTCGTCGTTTTTGGGAGAGGCGTTATAATCAATCTGCTGAGCTTGCACGTTATATTGCAGCATCACAAAAAAAGCTTTTAAAACCGAGTTGGCTTGTTCGTTGTCGGCATACCCGTCCGCAGGTTAGTCTTTCTTCGAGAGAGAGAAAACTTAACGTAAAAAATGCTTTTAAGGTTTCGCATAAGGTTAAAAAATATCTCAAAGGATGTTCTGTTTTGCTGATTGATGATGTATTTACAACGGGTGCAACGGTTACGGCAGCAGCTGCTACATTAAAAGATGCAGGTGCACGACAGGTTGATGTGCTAACATTTTCGCGTGTTCTCAAAGAAGATTCTATTTTCCCCTCTTCTTAAGAGGAATTTAAAATGAATATTATTAAAAAATATTGGAGGATAATACTATGAAAGAGATAATAATTTATACACGCCCTAACTGTCCTTATTGTACAAAAGCACGTGATTTGCTTAATAAAAAAGGCGTAAAATATACAGATATTGATGCTTCTACATCCCTTCGCCAAGAAATGGTACAGCGCGCAAATGGACGTAATACATTTCCGCAAATTTTTATAGGTGATTATCACGTTGGCGGTTGTGATGATCTTTATGCTTTAGAGGCTGAGGGAAAGCTCAATTCTTTATTACAAGGCATACAATAGTTGTAAATGAGATATTCTTAAGACCGTTTTGCGAGAAGGAGGTAGTTAACGTCCATGTCTTTTGAGCGATTCCAGCTGTCTTTTAATGGGTTATAAGTAATACCTATCTCATCAGTGACAGTTAGAGCGTTTTGTGATAAGAATTTTTTAAGTTCTCGCGGTTTTAGGAATTTTTTATAATCATGTGTTCCTTTAGGAAGCCAACGTAGGATATACTCAGCACCTACAATAGCAAGTCCCCATGCTTTCCACGTGCGGTTGAGTGTTGCAACAAACATCAACCCTTGTGGTTTCAGCATTTTTGCTGTAGCTGCTATGAAGAGATTAACGTCAGCGACATGTTCAACAACTTCCATATTAAGGATGATATCAAATTTTTCTCCTTCATTGGCGAGTGCTTCTGCCGTAGTGGTACGGTAGTCAATTAAAAGATCATTTTGGGCTGCATGAATTTTTGCGACTTCAATATTCGTTTGTGAAGCATCAACGCCTACGACCATAGCACCAAGACGTGCCATTGGTTCAGATACCAAGCCTCCTCCACAGCCAATATCAAGAATTTTCAAATTGTCAAAGGGTGTAAGTGAAGCAGGGTCACGATTAAACTCTAAACAAATTTTTTCTCTGATGTAAGCAAGGCGTGTTGGGTTAAATTGATGAAGAGGTCGAAATTTTCCTTGTGGATTCCACCATTCTGTAGCAATACGTGAAAAGTGATCAATTTCACTTTGATCAATAGTTGTCGGCGTTTTATCTATCATTTTGCTTTCCTTTTATTTTTAATGATCAGGTCAAGTAGATTTTATACAAAGTCAAGAGAAATTAATATAATCATAATGAAACTTGCACAAATGATAGATATTCGCTATGTCGAGAAAATGGTTAGTTGATACAGCATCTAATTCTCATTACTGTTTGAGATAAAAGATGTAAAGGTAAGAGTGTTATTAATGGCGCGC
This sequence comes from Bartonella sp. TT119HLJHH, assembly GCF_042193385.1. NCBI lineage: Bacteria > Pseudomonadati > Pseudomonadota > Alphaproteobacteria > Hyphomicrobiales > Bartonellaceae > Bartonella > Bartonella sp. TT119HLJHH. The sequence goes on from NZ_JBHILS010000009.1 coordinate 55,207, forward strand.
ATTGTCATGAAATTTGGTGGAACATCTGTAGCAAACATGGAATGTATTCATAATGTTGCACGGCATGTCAAAAGAGAGGTTGATGCAGGCAATGAGGTTGCCGTTGTCGTATCTGCGATGGCTGGTAAAACAAATGAACTTGTTCAGTGGACGAGAGATGCTTCCTCCATGCATAGAGATGCTCGTGAATATGATGTTGTGGTTGCTTCAGGCGAACAGGTTACTTCAGGTTTGTTGGCTTTGACACTTCAAGAAATGGGGGTGAATGCACGTTCATGGCTTGGTTGGCAAATTCCTATTCATACAGACAATGCGCATAGTCGTGCACGTATTACTAATATTGATGGATCTTTTTTAATCGAGTGTTTTCAGGAAGGTCAGGTTGCCGTTATTGCTGGTTTTCAGGGGTTAGCTCCGGATAACCGGATTTCTACCTTAGGGCGAGGGGGATCAGATACAAGTGCTGTTGCTATAGCAGCGGCTGTAAAAGCTGATCGCTGTGATATTTATACAGATGTGGATGGTGTTTATACAACCGATCCACGTATAGAACCGAAAGCGCGTCGTTTACCAAAAGTAGCTTTTGAAGAAATGTTGGAAATGGCTTCTCTTGGTGCAAAAGTTTTACAGGTTCGTTCTGTTGAATTGGCTATGGTTCATAAGGTTCGTACCTTTGTGCGTTCAAGTTTTGAGGATCCTGATGCTTTAGGCATGGAGGATCCAATGAGTTCTTCTGGAACACTTATTTGCGATGAGGATGAAATCGTGGAACAACAAAATGTTACTGGTATTGCTTTTGCTAAGGATGAAGCACAAATTTCCCTTCGTCGGCTTGCCGATCGCCCAGGGATTTCGGCAGCAATTTTTGGCCCCTTGGCTGAAGAACGCATTAATGTTGATATGATTGTGCAAAATATTTCTGAAGATGGCTCAAAAACTGATATGACTTTTACTGTACCGTCATCAGATGTAGAAAAAGCTGTTGCACTTCTTGAGAAAAATCGTAAAGAAATTGGATTTGATGTTCTCCAATTTGAAAGCGATCTTGCTAAGGTTTCTGTGATTGGTATTGGAATGCGCAGCCATGCAGGTGTTGCAGCTACAGCTTTTAAGGCTTTGGCTGAAAAGGGTATTAATATTCAAGCAATCACAACCTCAGAAATTAAAATTTCTATTTTGATTGATAGTGCTTACACTGAACTTGCGGTTAGAACATTACATGCTGTTTATGCTCTTGATAAGGGATGAGCATTTTTTTAGTTCCAACAAAGCTTTAATATATATTAATAATTTTTGTTAAGGACAATTTATATTTTCAACTTAAATAGAATATTTAATACAGCAAAACTCTCTCATTTTAAACTTATTCATGATGAATTTAAAAATGGTCACTTATATATTACAAGAGAAAGATGTTTGGGTAAAAAACTGTTTAAGAAGGGATATAAAATATGCCGTCTACAAACGTCTTAGAGCCTATAGAGAGGGATCGAGAAGTCTTTACGATAAGCCTTAATAGAATAAGAAGCAATGTAGTGCGTTTATTCAAAGGATGCATGTTGCATGAGGGACAGCCTCGTCAATACAGATTTAATATTATAAATCTTAGAGAAATTGGAGCTCATTAGATTCGTGATGGAATTACCAAAAATAAAATTGATGATGTATTTTCTAGAGATGTTTAGTTTGTCTTCAAATGATTGTTTATGACTTTATGTGTATCTTGCAAATTTAATTTTTTCCGTATTATGAGGCAATAAAAAATCTATCTCTATAGACAATATTTATGTTTACGCTATAAGTTACAAAATTACTATATCTTATGCGTTTATAGCTTCTTCAGAAGTACTTTTCATAAAATCATGTAACTATAGATCAAAATTAATGATAATGTTATAGTGTATTTCTTTTATGATTTTATTACTTAAATTTTTTTCATGTCTATTTCTCTTTTTTGAATTATGATTAAGATTTTCAAAGTTTTCGATACCTCCATATGTTCTTTAGGTTAACTTTCTTCCCTTAACTACTCTATTATAAGTATTTTCTGTGTGATACTGCCAATCATGCATGAAATACATTATTTCGTTTTTGCAGTATATCATGCTAGTTTTTTATCATGTTTACATATTTTGCAAATGGTGGTCTTTGTAAGTAAATCTCTTCTTGTGAGAAATATAGCCATATTATTTTACTCTTCTTGTATTTTATGTGGCGTTGTATAATTTGAAAGTCTCGGAAATATTGCTTTTTAAATTATCTATGAAGAGTATTTTATGGTATCAAGAAATATAGAGCGAGCTCTTTAAACAAAAAGAAAATAAATATCAAATAAGAGCGGGAAAAGGGGAGAACAACGATATATATGCTCTATTTTTCCACCAATCATATGTTTTAGAATAGCCTAAATGACTAGTTTTTTTCCCGCGAGTTAATTACGTAAACTAGAGTGCTCCCTATGGAAACATGCTTCAAGTTTAATTCTTTCATGGAGTGAGACAAGCGATGTGTCGATGATAAAAAACGGGAATATTTTTCCACTCCATTGTCAATTTAGTAGTGATGTTATGACGTTGTTATTCCAAATAAATCTTTTGTTTTTTGTTACCTGTATCAATATCTAATGTCAGTGCAGATGCATATTTGATGGTATATTGAGACGGATAAGGGGCCTACGAGCAACTCCTGTTTTTGTATGCCAGATAGGAATAAGGATGTTGCGTATACCTAGTGGGGTAATTTCTGAAATGGAGATAAAACCTAATTGGGGGAGAATATGAAGCCATAAAAGTGAAAACCAGCTTCCATTTTACAACTTCCTTTTAATTCTGCTTTACAACTTTCAAAGGGATTGACAGCAATATCTTTTAAATAATGGATATTACACATTGGTTTACGTTTTTGTTTATTGCGTTATTTAAATCGTATATGCCTTTCACATAAAACAAAACGCTATTATAGTGTTAATTTATGCGCTTGTTTTGAAAAAATATATCTCAATTCCTCCAAGTCCATTTCACGGCACCGACCTGAATGGTATAACGGTAAAGCCATTGTGCGCCCCATCTCCTTTACTTAGATCAAAGGTGTCAGTTTGTCGTCATCATTTAATTTTTAGATTTCGTGTTGAACAACTCTTGTATGGATATGGTGAATCAGTCTTCTTTCTTCAAATAATCCATACTCTTCCTCAGCTTGTGACGTGTAAGAGAATAGTCTTGATTGATTCATCATATACAGATTTGAAATAAGAAAATCTTACGATATTTGGACTCCATTCAAGATTTATAATGACAAATCAAATATTTTTATCCCCAAATAATGTGCTTTTAAGAAGATAAAAATTAAAGTTATTTAGAATACCGCAATAAAATCAGAAACGAGGAAGGTGGTTTATTAGGAAAAATAAGCCATGGAATTACTTAACTGATTATTGAACTTTTCTTATTCTTATCTTTTCTTATTATTAAAAATAAGATATTGATTTATAATAATTAAATTTTTCTTTATAGTGAATTATAGTCCCAACTAAAGACAGCTTTTCTGAAACCACGAAGCCTTTCATATTGAAACAATTAAAATCATTTTTGTGCACACCATGAGTGGAGTCGGTGCATGAGTAAAAGAATATTGAAGAAAGGAATAAAAATATCTCTTATGATTCCTCTCGAGTGTCAAAGGTTGTTGCAACATTAGAGGCTAGTAAATAGTATGATGATGTTAGTTTTCTCCTTCATAAGTGTAAAGATGAGGCGAGACAACGGATTTTACATTAAATATCGTCCAAATCGAACAAATGGGCAAAATTACTTTTTAGAATTTCTGCATAAAAATGTATTTTCAGTTAGTTTGTTAGGAACTACTGAGAAATTCCTTTATCGCGCTTAATATAAATAAATCCATATCCCAGACCGATAAGGGCAGATAAACCAGAGCCACAAAGGACCCCAATTTTTGCCGCATCAAGCAGAATAATATCTTTAAAAGCGAGCATTGAAACAAAGATAGACATTGTAAAGCCAATTCCTGCTAAAAAACCAATGAGTAAAACACCTGTCCAGGTCATATGAGGGGGGAGGCGGCATAACCCTGATTTTACAGCTATATAACTGGCAGTGATAATACCAAGAGGCTTACCGATGAAAAGACCAATGACAACACCTAGAACAATCAAGAATGATTTGTCAGAAGAAAGATCAAAGTTTGCAAAACTTACTCCTGCATTTGCGAAGGCGAAAACTGGCATGATAACGTATGCAACCCATGGATGCAATGCTTTTTGAACACGTGTTACTGGGGCAATCATGGCCCGTTGTCCTTTGCGCATCTTTTTTAATGCTGTTGAAATATGATGCAGATCTGTTTTTGTATTTTTTTCTTGAAGAATTTGCATAGCGTTACTGAGCATGGTGAGTGGCGCTACAAGAGTACGGGTAGGAAGAACGGGAGTCATCATCCCTAAGATTACGCCAGCAAGCGATGGGTGAACGCCTGTTACCATTAACCCCCACCAAATGATTGCACCAGGTAAAATGTAAAGCCATGCTGATGCAAGCCCGATCCACTGAAAAAATAGTACCAAAGCAATACCCGCTCCTGCAATCATTAAACCGCTAGGATCAATGTTTGTTGAGTAGAAAAAAGCAATAATAAGAACAGCGATAATATCGTCAATAATCGCTAATGATAGAAGAATAATATGAAGATTAGAAGGAATTTTTTTTCCGAGAAGAGCAAGAATACCTAGAGCAAAGGCAATATCTGTTGCTGTTGGCACAGCCCAACCGCGCATATGTCCCTCGTTAAAATTGAAGATAAAGTAAATAATTGCAGGAACACAAACGCCCCCTATTGCAGCAACAATTGGTAAGATTGCTTGTTTAAAATCGGCAAGAGCCCCTTCATGAATTTCGCGTCGAATTTCCATTCCTGCGACGAGAAAGAAAATAGTCATAAGGGCATCATTAACCCAGAAATGTAAATCCCATGAAAGAGTGAAATGACCCAAATTAAAGCCAAGAGGTGTATGCCAAAAAGATTCATAGAAAGCAGCATATTTAGAATTGGCAAAAATAAGTGCAGAAGCAGCAGCTAATAAAAGAACAACACCGCTGAGAGCTTCAATATGGAGAAAACGCTCGATAGCAGAAAGCGCTTGATTGGTGACACGAGAAGCGCGATTAGGCAGGCGATTTGAAGATAAATCAGACATGAACAACTCCAAGCATCGACAATTTTAGATTCTATATTCTCTGTATAAATGACTCTGTATGATACCTTCTGTATCATATAAAAGAAAAAAGAGGAATAAAGTTCTTAATTTATAGGTAAGATCATCATATTTAAAGCACAAAATGTTTAAGGTGATGTTTCATTTTTAATAGTGAGATGTACTTTGCTTAAAGCCTTGGATAGATCATTTTGTAGAGCAGATTCGAGATCAACTATTGCGAGACCTTTATTATCATTTGCTTTAATTTTAACGATCAATGTTTGTGGATTTTTAGCAAATTCTCCTAAGGATTTTGAAATTTTTTCTGCTTCGGCATGATTTTTTATCAGAATTTTTGGGGTCTGCGTCATCATTAGATAGAAATCGTCATAAAGTTCCTTTTTTAGATCGTGTTGGCTGTCATTAAGATTTTGCGCAAGATAAGAAAAAAGCTTATCAATGAAACCTGCATCCGTATATTGTATATCAATTTCATTGATGCCAAGGTCTTGAGACGCAGCAATCATTATATTTTTCTGACCAGAAAAAAGCTTTTCATCAACATCAATAACCTTAGCCGAGATGTTCCCAGATCCAACGTTTTTCATATTGAAAGACATTGTATCAAGAAAGAGCATACGTTTTTTTTCATCGTAAGAAATATCAATTTTTCCTGAAACATTAAAGCGCTCAAAGTTCAGATTTTTGAAGAACTCTAAGTCTTTTTCATTCATTTTTTTAGGTAAAACGGAAAGGTTATTGAGAGAAAGAAAAAGCTTTTTAGGGATAGGTTGTTTCCACAAACTTGGTTTGAATTGGAATGATTCGAGCGTTGCTTTCAACTGCGGTATATCAACGGTGATATTATCAACTTTGGCATCCGCTGAGGTAATGGCGAGCAGTATGTTTAGAAGAAGACCATTTTGTGCTACTTTTTCAGCGATTTTATTATTCTCTTTTCTTGCATTAAGATAAGCTTTGATTAATTTTTCAGGAGTTTGTTCAAGCGGTTTCATCTTTAAACCAGATGTTTTAAACTGTCCAAGGAAGAAAGAGCTATTTTTTTCTGCTTCTTCAAAAATATCGACACTTATATTATTCAGAGAAATGGGGCCAGTAACGGTTTTACCTTGATTGAGAGCATTGTTTTTTCCAAAAATGATAGAGTAGGCATAGTTTATGTCGATATCATTGGCTTTTATTGTATCACTTTTAGCCATAAATTGCATCTGTTTGGTACCATTTGCTACGACTGTTTTAAGATCCATATTTTTGATACTAACTGAATGGATATGGTTATTTTTAAAATCAGAAAGCTGGAAATTCTTGATTTTAACCGTTTCTGTTCGGTTATTTTTATTTTCTATAGAAAGTTGTATATTGGGAGCAATAATTGAGGAAAGCTCAATACGCATCATTGATTGTAAAAGACGTGATGTTATCGTTCTATCTTTTTCTTTTAAGGATACATTCCGAAGAGAAATTTGGGGGATTTGCACATGAATATCATTATGCTTTAAATCAACATTATAAAATGTAAAAGTTCCGGGAATAAAGGAAAGAGGAGGACGGGCAGAAATGGCACCAATTTTAAGTGATGTACCAGCTGGAACGGGTAATGTCACATTCTTCAAATTGACTTTACCTAGAATGCTTACTTCAGATGTTTCGGCTTTTATGGCACGACGGGCTATTTCTTTTCTTACAAAACTGTCAAGATAAGGTTTTGCAATATAAAATCCCCCAACAATTATAATTGCCAAGATAGCAACAAATCCAATAATGCAAGTGAGCCAATATCTGAGGTTACTTTGATACCCACTACTAAGATTGACCATTCTTTCTTCTTTCATTTTTATCACTCTTTGAATTAAGAGTGAAGATAAATTCTTTTAAGCAACGACAAAGGTTTAAATATAGCGTGTACCAGTTTCAACAATTATCTACTCTCTATATTAGAGTTATTCTCATCTTTTTTGCAATATAGCTTTATCAACTTTTATCAATTTTCTTTGGGTTCAGCACTTTATAGAAAAGCACGCATAATAAGGAGAGGCAGGTTTATGCGCATCATAATTTTTTATCACTTTTAAATTATCTTAAAATATTCCGATGTCTGCTTTTATCTTGCTGCTGTTTACAGGAATATTTAAAACATAACAGATATGTTTTTGTTCATTATAATTTAATGGGGAGAAGTGAGTGTTATGACAGAAAATCAAATAATGGCCTTTTTGATCATTGGTCTCATGATGGTTGTTTTTATTTGGGATCGATTTCGTTATGATCTTGTTGCTATTTGTACATTATTGATAGCTTGTGCTACTGGTCTTGTCAGCCCGAAGGAAGCTTTTAGCGGTTTTAGTAATGATATCGTTATTATCGTGGGGAGTGTGTTTGTTGTCAGTACTGCTGTATCTCGCTCTGGTATAATGGAATTTATTATTCAACGGATATGGCCAGACGTGAAATCGGTGCGTCTTCAATTAGCGTTTTTGGTTCTTGCTGTTGTTGTATTATCAATGTTTGTTAAAAATATTGGTGCTTTAGCTATTATGCTTCCAATAGCTTTTCAGTTTGCTCGTCGTTCTCAGGTTTCTCCTTCTGTCTTTTTGATGCCCATGGCTTTTGGTTCTTTGTTGGGGGGGCTTATGACACAGATAGGAACATCTCCCAATGTTGTTATTTCAGCGATGCAAGAACGTTTAACAGGAACACCTTTTACTATGTTTGATTTTACACCAGTTGGTGCGGTTATTGCGACGGTTGGTGTTTTATATTTGGTTCTTTTTTATTGGCTTTTGCCTGTGCGTGTGCGTTCAGGTGTATCGTTTGATGATGCCATTGATATCCGTAATTATGTTGCAGAAGTGCATATTCCAATAAATTCACCGATTGTGGGAAAAAATATTGTTGATTTGGTTAAGCCATCAAGTGGTGATGTTATGGTGATTCAAATCATCAGAAACAAAGTATCTATTTCACCATTACCAGATTTTGTTTTGTCTGAAAATGATATTATTTTGCTGGAAGGATCACATACAGGGTTAGATAGCGTGATGAATTCTGCTCGTTTAGAGTTTTCTAAGGGGCGAACTATTGCTGCAGGTGATAAGGACAGTGATATTGATATTATTGAAGCAGTCATTACCCATAATTCACCTCTTATCGGTATTAGTGCGAAAGAGTTTTCCTTATTTGATCGCTATAATGTAAATTTGCTTGCGTTAAGTCGTCAACATGAAAGGGTGCGGGGAAGACTTGATGATATTATTTTCCATCTTGGAGATGTGATTGTTTTGCAAGGACAGGATGCAGTTATTCCCAAATTATTAAGAGAATTGAAATGCTTGCCCCTAGCAAAACGAAATATTGTGTTTGGAAATTTACGACATGGTTTCATCTCGTTAGCTATTTTATTTATAGCAATTATTTTTACAGCTTTTCATATTGTTCCAGTTGCTTTTTCTTTCTTTTCTGCTGCTGCTGCAATGGTGATCTTTCGTGTTTTGCCCGCACGTGATCTGTATCAGGCATTAGATGGTCCAATACTAGTGCTATTAGCGGCTCTTATTCCAGTGAGTGAAGCGTTAGAGAAAACAGGATGTACGGATCTCATTGGTCAATGGCTGAGCCAATTAGCAATATTTTTCCCGCCATCTGGTGCTTTAGCGCTTATGTTGGTGACAGCTATGTTGGTCACGCCATTTTTGAATAATGCAGCAACAGTGATGATGGTCGCACCAATTGCGTCAAGTTTTGCTCATTCCCTTCATTATAAGCCTGAAGCTTTTTTGATGGCTGTTGCAATTGGTGCGGGATGTGAGTTTCTTACACCTATTGGACATCAAAGTAATATGCTCGTGATGGCGCCAGGAGGATATCGTTTTAGTGATTATCCACGTTTGGGGGCTCCGTTGGCGGTGTTGATCGTTATTGTTGCTGTTCCAATGCTTATGTGGGTTTGGCCATTACAATAAGATATTTTTAGAAACTTTAAGGATCAATTACAAAAGGTTGTTAATCGTATGAAGATAATAAGTTGAAGGGATACACTTTATATAAAGAGCTTTAACTGAAGATTTGGAATTATACTGCACTTTCATCATGGCGCTTCGGTGTTTTTGATACAGATAAAAATTTATCTATTTGGTTTTAGTAGATATTCGTGGAAATTTACTGTTTTTTTAAGAATTGGTTTTTCTATTATAATTCTGTAATCCAATACAACCAACGATTGCGGTTGAAGATTTTAAAAAATTATCCTCTATATAATGGAGAGAAAGTTCGCTTGAGATGATAGGCAATCATGATGAATATTAAGGCAGTGAATTTTTCATAAGACTCAATATATGTAAAAGCTGTAATGTGTACAAATAGGGGCTTACATCATTTTCAATTAAGACTGTTGCAAAAATCTGATTGAATTGGCTACATATTGATTTAAAATAAATAAACGAGCAATTTAAAGATTTTTAGTTAATTAGGACTACCATCTTTATCCATTTATGCGTAAAAGTACAGATAAAGTAACTTTTTTCAAGGTATGATATATGTCGTATGATAGTTTTATTGCTGAAGTTAATGCAGAATTTCGTCAGGAAAAGGCGCTTGCTTTTTGGAGACGGTATGGCTTTTCAATTATTGGAGCAGCTATTCTTTTTATATTCATGATAGTTGCTTATCAAGTTTATCATTATACGCAAATAAAGAAAGCTGGTTATATTGGTGATGCATTTGTAAAAAGTCTTGATCTTGCGGATACACGTGATTTTGATAAAGCGATAAAGCAATTAGAAACTGTTAAAACCTCTCATTTTGGGGGGTATCCTTTTCTTGCTCGTTTACGTGAGGCTTCTTTACTCATGGAGAAAGGTGATATTATTAAGTCAGTGGAGATCTTTGATTCTGTTGCAGCGGATGAGAAAGCACCGCAGATTTTGCAGAAAGTTGCAAAAATTCGGGCGGCTTATATTCTGGTTGATACAGGGACATTAGCTGATGTTGAAAAGCGTATCAAAGATATGGCAAGTGATACCGATCCTATGCGTATGTCTGCAAGAGAAGCTTTAGGCTTAGCTGCTTATAAGGCGGATAAAATGGATGAAGCGGTTTATTATTTTAAGAAAATTTCTGAAGAAGGTGCTTTGGGTTTAAAAATAACAAATCGGGCTCGAATGATGCTTGAGCTTATACAAGCTGAGGGCAAGGCAAATAAGGAATAAATCGATGAGCCTTACCATTGCTATCGTTGGTCGTCCCAATGTTGGGAAGTCAACACTATTTAATCGTTTGGTTGGGCAAAAATTGGCTTTGGTTGATGATAAGCCTGGTGTAACACGTGATCGGCGTATTCATGCGGCAAAACTTCAAGATCTACGTTTTGATGTGATTGATACGGCTGGGCTGGAAGAAGCAAGTGATCATACACTTGAGGGGCGTATGCGTTCTCATACAAAAGTTGCAATTGATGAAGCGGATCTAATTTTATTTGTATTTGATGCAAAGAGCGGAATAACACCAAGTGATTTAAATTTTTCTTCATTGGTTCGCAAATCAGGAAAGCCAATTGTGCTTGTTGCCAATAAGTCTGAGTCAAGAGCGGCAACAGGAGGAGAGTATGAGGCGTGGTCATTAGGTTTGGGGGAGCCGTGCCCAATATCGGCTGAACATGGTTTGGGACTTAGTGATCTGCGTGATGCAATTATAGATGCTGTTGGGTCAGAGCATGTTTTTGGCAACAACAAAGAAGAAGATAGAATGATACAACCTGCATCTGTTGGTGATGATGTAAAGGATTTGGAAGAAGAGGAGCTTATTTACGATGAAAGTAAGCCCATTAGGATTGCAATTGCGGGGCGTCCCAATACAGGAAAATCCACTCTTATCAATAGTATGTTGAAACAAGAGCGATTGTTAACAGGACCAGAAGCAGGACTCACGCGTGATTCTATTTCTGTAGATTGGGAATGGCGTGGTCGTCATATTAAACTTTTTGATACTGCAGGTTTACGTCGAAAATCGAGAATTCAAGAAAAACTAGAAAAACTATCTGTTGCAGATACTTTGCGTGCTATTCGTTTTGCAGAAGTGGTGGTCATTGTTTTTGATGCAACGATACCTTTTGAAAAGCAGGATTTACAAATTGCTGATCTTGTGATTCGTGAAGGGCGTGTTCCAGTTATTGCTTTCAATAAGTGGGACCTTATTGAAAACAGTCAGACCACATTGATTGATTTGCATGAAAAATGTGCTCGATTTCTTCCTCAAGTTCGTGGTTTGAGAGCCGTTCCTTTATCAGGACAATATGGTCAAGGGATTGATAAACTAATGGAAAATGTCATGATGATGCACCGTGTATGGAATCGTCGCATTTCGACGGCTAAATTGAACCAATGGCTTGGAACTGTTGTGGCACATCATCCACCTCCTGCGGTTTCTGGACGTCGACTTAAGGTTAAATACATCACACAGGTTAAGACACGTCCTCCTGGATTTATGATTTCCTGCTCGCGCCCCAAAAGTATGCCCCAGTCGTATTTGCGTTATCTTGTCAATGGGTTACGTGAAACATTTGATATATCTGGTATACCCGTTCGCATATCATTACGAGCCTCTGATAATCCTTTTGCGACACGTTCCAAGAAGAAATGATAACTCTTTAATTTTTTCAGTAACTGAAATCTATACCTAAGAATCTTAAAAATAAGTTTTTTCAATGGTTTCTCGTTTCATAAAATTAAAATTTTATTTGCTAAAGTTTTAATTTTATTGATGATTATTTATCATTAAGCGCTATTGAATAGAGCTCTTTCATCTTGATAAAAATCATTTATTTGCATGTCATGAGAAGAGTGTGATAGGGAGTATTTAAGAAAGAGTCCATAAATTCTCTTAATGGGTTATTTAAGTGCAAGAATAGATGCAATATGAGGGTAGGGGAATATAATTATAATGCTTGTGTGAAAAGCAGTATTAGATTATCGTTTCATAAAAATAAAGCTTATGAATAAGCGCTTTTGCTTACGATAGTTTGTCTGAATAAAAAGCAAAAATACTTGCTAAATCTAACGATATTCAATTGTAAAGAGCGAAGTTCATAAAAGTGGATTAAAATTGTATAAAGTGGTATGGTAATCGTATTTAAATTTTATTGTGTTCTATTAGCTTAATCTATTTGAAATTTTAGATTTATTAATATCTTGTATTTAAAGGAACTTCTCTTAATACCCTCAAGCTCATTTCGTGATGGGACCTGTAACGGCATATGTAAAATACTTTGCAAATAGGATCATATAGAAACCATTGATTATTATCATTTTCATAAAATAAAAAGTGCAAGTTTATTTGAATAAAAGGTGTAAACCAACGCTCTCATACTGTTTTTTAGCTTTCTATGTTCTCTTTCAAAACTAGGATTGATATAACATTGGGAGCCGGAAAATAAGATGGTATCAGTTGACACCTTTCGTTAATCGTAAAAATGGTTGTTCTATGAGTTTTATATTATTCACGGGAACTTTTGGTTATACATTCACGGGTGCTGTCATGAAATCGGTTTAGGTGCTCAGAATATCTTTTTAAGAAAGCATGTAAATTGAAAAATACGTTATTTCTGCAATAAAATTTATACGATAAATTGGTGATAGATTTCTTTTAGTATCTTGACGAATAAATTCGGGAACAATATGATGCGCAAGGTTTTATAAAATGTATTCTTACGTTGCTTTTTAATTAAGGAGCCAATGATGGCGATGGGCGAGAAACCCGTTATGAGCCGTAAGGAGGCTGAAGAAGAAAAGCAAGGAGAGAGTCTTCATTCAGAGGATTTGGAATGTCGTAGTAGGAACTTAAGCGTAGCTTTAGTGCGCAAGCAAGCATTAAAGAAGCGGGAGCATAGGAATAAGCGGGAAAAATCACAAGGAAGGATGGCAGGTGCAATTAAGCTTTCCAGTGAGTTTCTGGCAAGTATTATAGTTGGTATTGTTTTGGGGGTGGGGTTTGATAAGTTAGCAGGTTCATGGCCTTGGGGATTGGTATTTTTTCTCTTCTTTGGGTTTGCTGCTGGTGTATTGAGTATTCTTCGGTCTGTGGGGTATGTTTCCTCCAGTCAATTAGGAAAAAAAGGCGCATTGCGCCAAAAACAAGATAAAGGGGCCAATGAGAGGTCCGATAAATGAGGTTGAAGTGACAGCGCACGCTCCAGATCCTATTCATCAGTTTGAGGTTTCAAGGCTGATTAAGATTTCCATAGGAAATATGGATTTATCGTTTACAAATGTATCATTGTTTACAGTCCTTACGGTTGTTGTAACTTCTATTTTTCTCTTTATTTCATCATCGAGTCGCGGATTGGTTCCAACGCGGATGCAGTCTCTTTCGGAAATGGCATATGAATTTGTAGCATCGACTCTGCGGGAATCATCTGGTGTGCAGGGAATGCAGTTTTTTCCTTTAGTTTTTTCTCTGTTTACTTTTATTTTGGTTGCTAACTTTATTGGTCTCTTTCCTTATTTTTATACGGTTACGTCTCAAATCATGATCACGTTTTCGTTAGCAATGGTGGTAATTTTGACGGTGATTGGTTATGGCTTTTATAAGCATGGGGTCAGTTTTTTGAAACTGTTCGTTCCCAGTGGAGTTCCTGTTGTGGTTTTACCTCTGGTGACAATGATTGAGGTTATTTCTTTTCTCTCCCGTCCAATTAGTCTTTCTCTTCGTCTTTTTGCGAATATGCTTGCTGGTCATATTACGCTTAAAGTGTTTTCTGGGTTTGTTGTTTCAATGATTGGGGTAGGACTTGTAGGTGTGGGTGGTTCGATTTTACCGCTTATTATGACTGTAGCAATTACTGCTCTTGAGTTTTTGGTCGCATTCCTTCAGGCTTACGTCTTTACGGTTTTAACTTGTATGTATCTTAATGATGCAATTCATCCAGGACATTAATAGAACTGGCGGTTTTCCGTCGAATAATGCAATTTTGCTTTAAAGGAGAATAACATGGAAATGGTGCTTGCAGCAAAATATATTGGTGCTGGTCTTGCTTGCTTTGGTATGGCTGGAACAGCTTTAGGACTTGGTAATATTTTTGGTAGCTATCTTTCTGGTGCATTACGAAATCCATCAGCAGCAGATAGTCAGTTTGGACGTCTCGTCTTTGGTTTTGCTGTAACAGAAGCTTTGGGGATTTTTTCATTGCTCATTGCTTTATTACTTCTTTTTGGGGTTTAATCATCATCAAAAGGGTATATCTGTTCTTGCATAAGGAAAGATTTACCCTTTTAGCTCTTAACCAGAGAGATGCCAGAAAAGGTGTTAGTCAGTTATCATCGGTTACAGAGGGCTTTAATAAGCTATTTAAAGGATGAAAGAAGATGTTTGTTTCAAGCGCTTATGCACAGAACACTGAAACGTCGATAGAACATATTAAAAAGGTGGCAGAGCATGCAAATCGTGTGTTTCCGCCTTTTGATTTTGTGCATTTTGGTTCGCATTTTTTCTGGTTGGCAATTTCTTTCGGGCTTTTTTATCTTTTTATCTCTCGTGTAATTGTACCACGTATTGGTGGTGTTATTGAAACACGGCGAGATCGAATCGCATCTGATTTAGATCAGGCAATGCGCATGAAGCAGGAAGCAGACATTGTCGTTGAAACTTATGAGCGGAAATTAGCAGAAGCGCGTTTGAATGCGCAGGCTATAGCGCAGGTAGCTAGTGAAGAATTAAAAGAAAAGGCAGAGCTTGAACGGAAAGAAATTGAAGAGAGTTTAGAGAAAAAACTCGCAGATGCTGAAAAACAGATAGCAAAAATTCGGGATAAAGCGATGCAAAATGTTGGTTCTATCGCTGAAGAAGTAGCTCTTGAAATTGTGAAAAAATTGATTGACATTGATATCAGTAAGGAAGTTGTTCGTTCAGTTATTAAAACTGCGGATTATTGAGGAAGATAAAGATGACTGATACTTTTTGGGCATTTGTTGGGTTAGTTCTTTTTTTGGCTCTTTTAGTCTATTTCCAAATACCACAGAGGGTTATACACCATCTTGATGCGCGCGCGAAACGTATCAAAGATGAACTGGATGAGGCTCTGCGTCTTCGTGAAGAGGCACAGGAAATATTGGCTGAATATCAACGCAAACATGCAGAAGCAGAAAAAGATGCGCAAGAAATTATTGCAGCAGCAAAGCATGAAGTTGAATCTATTATTGCTGAGGCCCGTGCAAAAGCAGAAGAATATGTAAAGAACCGCAATAAATTGGCAGAACAAAAAATTGCCCAAGCAGAAGCAGATGCAATACGCATGGTTTCTTCATCGGCTATTGATTTGGCAATTTCTACAGCACGTACTCTTATTGCAAGGGAAATAGATTCTAACAAGGCAGATGAACTTATTAAAGAGTCTCTTGAGAAAGAATCATTTATCAAAATGAAAACATATCTTAATTAATGATATTTGAGAGATAAAGAACACTCTCTTTGGTTGCATAATTTTCTCAATATTAATTTAATAAAAGCCATAAAAAAGAAAAAATTATCTTCATTGTTTTTATCAGTTAATAGGCTCTTTGATTTTAAATGACAAGTTTTGAGAAGTCTGCAACTGATTGTGTAACAATGTGAGTATGTTTGAGAAGAGCAAGACGGTTAGCACGAACATCAGGTTTTTTATCATTCACCAATACGTTTTCAAAAAATATATCAATCAATTTTCCAAGTGGCGCTAGCACACTGAGGGCAAATGATAATTTTTTTGCATTGACGGGAGCAAGAACCTTTCTTTCTACTTCACAGATTGCATGATAGAGCTGCTTTTCTTCTTTCTCGACAAAGAGCTCAGGATTAATTTCATTCGCTATTGTTGTGCTTTTTTGAAATTCATTTTCAAGAATATTGGCAGTACGTTTTACAGAGGCTACAAAGTTCATTCCATCGTGGGTATTGATAAAAGCGATAAGCGATTCGACACGACGTGCAACCAATAAAAAATCATCAGAATCTTTATTTAAAACGGCTTCAAGGGCATCGTAACGAGCGCCTTCCTCTTTTAGATAGATTTTCAAACGGTCATGAAAAAAGAATAACAGATCTGATAAAATATATTCTGTTTTTTCTGGAAGCAGATTCTGCAATTGTGAATTTTCTCTTTGAGAGATTTCATGTTTATTTTTTTGTTGTAAGAAAAGATTTGTTGCTAACTGAAACAGTGGCATAAGATTGATTTTCCAATCTCGCGAAAGTACAAGCCTAATAATTCCCAATGCTGCTCGTCTTAATGCATAGGGATCTTTTGAGCCCGTTGGTTTTTCATTAATGAGCCAAAAGCCAACGAGCATGTCAATTTTGTCGGCGAGCATAACGGTTATAGCAAGTGGTTCTTGTGGAAGACGATCTGTTGGTCCTTGAGGTTTATAATGGTCTTCGATTGCTACAGCTACGCGAGGATCTTCCCCTTGAAGAAGGGCATATTTTTTTCCCATAACACCTTGTAGTTCAGGAAATTCTCCGACAATTTCTGTTTGCAAATCAGCTTTTGCAAGGATGGCTGCACGTTTTGCTAAAAGAGGATCTGTTTGTATCAAAGGGGCAATTTCTTGTGCGAGTGTAGCAATGCGTTCTACTCTTTCACCTTGTGTACCTAATTTAGTATGAAAAGTTACATTCAAATGATCAAGTCGCGCCATTCTTTGATCGAGAGGTTTTTTTATATCAAGCTCAAATTTTTTTATAGAAGATTCCAATTGTTGAAGATCAGGCAAATCATGCTGATCGGTTTGCCAAAAATGAAGTGCATCAGAAAGACGGGCACGGACAACCTTACTATTTCCTTTCGAAATTTCTTTGCCTTCATCATTTGCAAGAATATTAGAAACGAGAATAAAATGATGAGAAAGTTTTACTTTTTCTCCTTGTTTGCGGGTGACAAAACATTTTTGATTGGCTCGAATGGTCAAGCGAATAATTTCTGGAGGAATATCAAGGAATGATTTGTCAAAATCACCCATCAGAATAACAGGCCATTCAACAAGACCAGCAACTTCTTCTAGGAGGGGATTATCTTGAACCAGTTCTAAACCATTTGCAAAGCAGAGATTTTGGGCATCAGCTAAAATAATATTCTTTCGTCTCTCGGCATCCAGAATGACTTTATGGGTTTCAAGTTGAGTAATATAATCATCAAAGCGGCGCACTTGAAATGGCTTTCCATCACTTAAGAAACGATGACCATAAGTTAAATTATTGCTTTTAAGAGAACCAATTGTAAATGGAATAACATGTGTTTCACCAATTTCTGGTCCGAAGATGCAAAGAATGTTTTGTAAAGGTCTAATCCACTTCAAAGTACCACTTTGTGCTGAATCTTTTCCCCAACGCATAGATTTCGGCCACGGAAAGTTGCGGATAATATCCGGTAAAATATCGGCAATAATTTCTTCTGCAGCTCGACCTTTTTTAACAATTTTAGCAATATAAAAATGACCTTTTTTATCATCATGTCCAATATGCGCTTCAGAAATATCGTTTAATCCTGTTGCACGTAGAAAACCATCAATTACATGCTGTGGTGATTTTATACTGGGACCTTTGCGTTCTTCATGGACATCTTTGGAGCGTGTGGAAAGTCCGCGTATGTCCAATGTTAGCCGACGAGGTGTCCAATATTCACGAGCAGCTTCATAGATCAATCCAGCATTCACAAGTTGATCTGTAACAGATTTTTTAAGATCAGCAGCAGCTTTTCGTTGCATACGTGCGGGGATTTCTTCACTGAAAAGTTCAAGAAGAAGATCAGACATTAGGCTTCTCCAGTGTATATTTGTCCAGCTTCTGTGAGTAAGAAGGCTTCCCCACAACGGCGCGCGAGATTACGAACGCGAAGAATGTAATTTTGTCGTTCGGTTACAGAAATAACGCCACGTGCTTGCAAAAGGTTAAAGATATGGCTCGCTTTAATACATTGATCATAGGCAGGAAAAACACAGCGATGGAATACATTTTCTTTATTTGGTTTTCCAGCATCAAGAAGTGCGCTGCATTCGCGTTCTGCATCGATAAAATGCTGGTGGAGCAGTTTTGTATCAGCAAATTCGAAGTTGTAATATGAGTATTCCTGTTCTGGCTGTAAAAAAATATCTCTATAGCTTATTTTGTTTTCTCCCTCCAAACCATTAAAGTTAAGGTCATAGACGTTATCAACCCCTTGGATATACATCGCTAGACGCTCAAGACCGTATGTGAGTTCCCCTGAAACTGGAGCGCATTCGATGCCGCACACTTGTTGAAAATAAGTAAACTGAGAGACTTCCATTCCATCGCACCAGCATTCCCATCCAAGCCCCCAAGCACCAAGAGTGGGACTTTCCCAATCATCTTCAACAAAGCGAATATCATGCAGTTTTGTATCAAGCCCGATAGCTTGTAGCGACTTTATATAAAGTTCTTGTAGATTGAGCGGAGAGGGTTTGAGAAGCACTTGGAATTGATAATAGTGTTGTAAACGATTTGGATTCTTACCATATCGGCCATCTGTTGGACGTCGAGAGGGTTGGACATAAGCAACTTTCCAAGGGCGTGGACCTAGAGAGCGTAATGTTGTTGCTGGATGAAAAGTCCCAGCTCCGACTTCCATATCGTAAGGTTGCAAAATTGCACATCCATAGTGTGCCCAATAATTTTGCAAAGTTAAGATTAGTCCCTGAAAAGAACGTTTGGGGTTAAGATGTTCAGGCAGTTTCACGCTTTATACTCTTTATATTGGACTAAACAAAAAACCAAAGTAATTTTAGTTTCTCTATTTATTATTTCATGTGGTTTATGGTTAAGCATCATTTATTGCAAACCAAATTTCAACTTTTCTTGAATTTGTTCAGAATTTTCTGGTTTTCCGTCAATTGCGTGGTTCCATTGAAAGATTGCTTCACGTTTACGCCCAACTTTCCAATAGGCATCCCCTAAATGATCATTTAGTGTTGGGTCTTCAGGTTGTAATCTGACAGCATTTTCTAATATTTGCACTGCTTTATCATATTCTTTTAGTTTATAATAAGCCCATCCTAAAGAATCGAGAATATGACTGTTGTGAGCTTGCAAAGCAGAAGCTTTTTGCAGCATACGGAGCGATTCTTCAAGTTTCTCACCACGTTCCACAAGGGAATAGGCTAAATAATTAAGAACCTGCGGTTGGTTTGGGAAAAATTCAAGTGATTTTCGCAAGTCAATTTCTGCTTTTGGCCATTGCTTTAAACGTTCAAAAGCAATACCACGCTGATAAAAGAGTTTCCAATCGTCTTGCTGAAAGTTTTTTATCTTTGTAATAGCGTAGTCTAGAGCTTTAATGGCCTCAAGAAATTTATTGTCCTGCATATAAAAAGCAACGAGCGTTATTAAAATATTACGATCATTGGGAAATTTTTTATTTAACAATGTGAGTAATTTTATTGCTTCTTTATAATTGTTGTTATTGGCAAGAAGGAATGCAAGATGAAGTTGTCCATCTTTATAATAAGGAGATTTAGGGGATAAAGCGCGATAAAGTTTAATTGCTTGATGTGGATCGCTCAATTTAGCAGAAATGTGTGCGAGCTGAAACAGTGTTGCGTCATTTTGAGGGTATAAGGCGAAAGATAATTGCTTAAAAATACGTGCAATTTGCCCTGAGTTTTTGTAGTTGAGGGCTGTTCCAAAATTATATAATACCTCGGCAGCTCCTTGTTGAGGTGTTTTAATAACTCTCTCTAAGAAAGCATTTTTTTCAATTTTTTCTCGAAAGTTTTTAAGGACTTCGCGACCTGACAACATTTGTTCGCCATGCTGGATTGTTTGAAGAGCTTGATTGCGCATATTATGGCGCAATTGGAATGAGGCATAGGCTATGATAATACGCTCATAAGTATTAGGAGCGATAAGAGTTCCCTGTTTGTTACTCAGTGCTTTAATGAAATATTTTTTTGCATCCTTTGGCCGTTCTGCAAGGTCGCTCATAAGTGCTAGATGATAAGATATAAAAAGATCATACCAGACAGGACCTTTGAGTTTCTTAAGATCAGCGATTGCTTGAGATTTTTGTCCAGATCCAAATGTAATCCAAGCGCCGATGAGTTCAGGTATTGGATTATTGGACGTAGGAAGTTCCTTTAATTGCAGAAGAGTCTTGGCATTCTTATAGTCTTTCTTGATGAGACTTTCTACTGACAAAGTTAAGGAAACAAAGGGAGTTATAACATTTTTCTCCTTGAGTTTTTGGGCTTGTTGGACAGCTTCTTTAAAGTTTCCGACCGAGAGCATAGCTTCAAGGAGCTCTTTTTGTGTTTCAATGTTATCAGGTTGATAAACCAGTGCTTGTTTAAAATAATTGATAGCAAGTTCTGTTTTATTTTCATGATTTGCAACCCTTCCAGCTAAATAAGCACCTGTAAATGAGCTTGTATGAGTTGCTGCACTTATTTTACTGTAGGTGAGGGATGGCATCAGCATGATACCCACGATAAAAAGGGCAAAAAGTCGAGATACCGTTGCAGAGCACATGGAGCTAATCCTTTTCAAGATAATCAATTGATGGTGTTGTCTATAGATCATATCTCATTACTTTGTTGAGAAATACTGCGATTCTTGCAAAGAATTCAGTTTACGCGCGCAATACAGAATTCAACAGTCTCAACGAGAGCATTGTAAGCAAGATTTTCATTCATGGGAACAAGAGCATCAATTGCATATTTTCCATAGATGCGTGCTTGTTCTATTGTATCTGTGATACTATCATACTTTTCCATTAAGTGTTGCGCGTGTGCAAAGGATTCATCATTATTATTGCCATCTTCAAGCGCTTTTTTCCAGAAGTCTTTTTCTACCATATTTCCACGCTCATATGCGAGAATAACAGGCATTGTGATTTTTCCTTCTCTAAAATCATCCCCTATATTTTTTCCTAAGTTTTGAGCACTACCACTATAGTCAAGTGCATCATCAATCAATTGGAAAGCTAAACCTAAGGATGTTCCATATTCACGTAATGAAGAACGCTCTTTATTTCCATAGCCAGCAATAATGGGTCCTACTTCAGCGGCTGCTGAAAAAAGTGCTGCTGTTTTTGCATTGATGATTTTGAGATATTCTGAAGGGCTGGTTTTTATATTTTTTGCGGCAGAAAGTTGCATCACTTCTCCTTCAGCAATAATTGCAGCAGCGTTGGCTAAGACAGAGAGCGCTTCTATGGAACCGACATCGACCATCATTTTAAAGGCCTGACCCAACAGAAAATCACCAACAAGTACACTTGCTTGATTTCCCCAAATCATCCGTGCTGTAGATTTTCCACGTCGTAAATTACTTTCGTCAATCACATCATCGTGTAGTAATGTTGCTGTATGCATAAATTCAACAGCTGTTGCGAGTTTTATATGCCCGTCACTTTGATAACCGAACATATGAGCAGAAGCGAGCGTAATCATTGGGCGTAATCGCTTTCCACCTGATGAAATAAGATGGTTAGAAATTTCAGGGATCATCTCAACCTCTGATTTTGCCATAGAGAGAATAAATTGATTTACGCAATCCATATCTTTTTGAGTAAGATTGACAAGAGATTGAAGAGAAATTTGATTATTTCTTATTTGTTCTGGTTTGATAGCTGCACTCAATGTGTTTACTCCTAGAGTATTGCAATGGACATATATAAAATTCACTTTATTCATTAGCATAAAGGGGGTTTGGTTTTGACTCAAGCTTTTGATGTCGTTTAAAAGTGTCAGCTTGGAATGTTATTGGCAAGAAATGTTCTTTAGCGAGTGTAATCTTATTGTTATGAAATAATAAAAAATTTAAAATAGCAGCTGAATGGCAAAAACGCAGTGTATAAAGATGAACATTAGGCTTTTAAATGGATAAAGCAGCGAATCAGAGTGGTGAAACAATAGACAGTTTTCATCGCGGAAAATTTTATTTGGTTCAACCCCATAAATATGGTCATCGTTCTGGAATGGATGCAATGTTATTAGCCAGTTTGGTTCCAAGTGATTTAAAGGGCAAGGTTGTTGATTTAGGTGCAGGTGCTGGAGCTGCAGGGTTGGCTGTTGCTTCGCGTTGTCTGAAAGTTCATGTTACCTTAGTTGAACGTTCAGCTTTTATGGTATCTTACGCTCAAAAAACGCTTATGCTAAAACAAAATAAACAATTTGCTGGTCGCATTTGTTTGCTAGAAGCAGATGTTACCTTTAAAGGAAATACCCGTATAAAAGCAGGTTTGATAGATAATAGCTTTGATTTTGCGATTATGAATCCACCTTTTAATAATCCTACTGATCGTAAGACACCTGATAAACAAAAATCTGAAGCACACGTTATGCCTGAAGCGATGTTTGATAACTGGTTGCGGACTGCAGCAGCAATTGTTAAGCCAGGTGGATATTTAGGGCTCATTGCGCGTCCACAATCACTGACAGATATTTTGCGTGCTTTAGAAGGACGCTTTGGTGGTATTTGTATAATTCCTGTGCATGCACGTGCGAAAACAGCAGCAATTCGTCTTTTATTTTACGCAAAACGAGGAAGCAGAGCAGCTTTATCTATTTTACCGGCATTGGTGATACATGAAAATAATGACCATACTTTTTCACCACGGGTTGATGCAATTAATAATGGATATATAAGCTTGTGGGAACTTTTCTAATAGTATCTTGTGTTTTTTAGTTTATTATTTAAAGTTCAAACTTTGTTATTAGGGAGGTTTGACTTTGGATGAAGTTATATTTCTGCTTGTCATGTGGGGATTAATTGGCGCTTTTGGATATTATTGCGTCCTTCCTTTTTGTTATCCTTTCCTATTTAATTGTTCTTAATTTATAAGGAGATTTTGTTTTGATGGATTTTATTAAAAGTTTTATTCCACGCCGTTTTTCTTCCGATAAACTTGAAATTCCTGTGGTGCGCCTTCAAGGAGCAATTATGGATTCATCAGCATCTATATCTCGTACCCTTTCCCTCAGTAGGTGTGCAAATCTTTTAGAGAAGGCTTTCGCACACAAAAAGTCACCGGCTGTTGCCCTTATTATTAATTCTCCTGGTGGTTCACCTGTACAATCGCGTTTGATCTTCAAGCGTATTCGTGACTTGGCAGAAGAAAAAAATAAAAAGGTTCTTGTGTTTATTGAAGATATAGCAGCATCTGGTGGTTATATGATTGCTTGTGCGGGAGATGAAATTTTTGCAGATCCTTCTTCAATTGTTGGTTCCATTGGAGTGGTTTCAGCTTCCTTTGGTTTTCCGGAACTTTTGAAGAAAATTGGTATTGAACGGCGTGTATACACAGCAGGAAAGAACAAAGTTACATTAGATCCATTTCAGCCAGAAAAAAAGGCGGATATTGAGCATTTGAAATCTCTCCAACTTGAAGTGCATCAAACTTTTATTGATTTGGTTAAAGAACGGCGTGCTGAAAAATTATCAGATGATTCGAATCTCTTTACAGGAATGTTTTGGAGTGGAAAACAAAGCGTTGAGCTTGGTCTTGTTGATGGATTGAATGATGTACGTTCTGTTATTAAAGAGCGCTTTGGTAATGATGCAAAACTTCGACTTATTACGCCTCCAAAAAGTTTTTTAGGTCCTAAAACGCCTTCAGGAGTAACAGCTCATACAGTTTATACAGCAGTTGACAGTGCATTAATGGCGGCAGAAGAGCGGGCACTTTGGCAGCGTTACGGTTTGTGAGGCAACGAATCATTCGAGAAGGGTTTTTATCTAAAAACAGATGGTAGAAGAAAAAAGGCTTGAAATGATACGAATGAGAGTATGTGGTTTATTTTGTATTGAGAACTCTTCTTTATTATTTGTTTAGAAAACGAGTAAGAATATTCCAAGCTGTTTATAGGGGTGGTGCTACAAGGGATGGATAAAAAGAGCTTATTGTAAAAGAACTCTGTATAGATTAATATTACGTCATATGATATCAAATGTAAAAGCTTTGATCCAAAGACATTCTTATGTGTTTACACCCATTAAATTGAATTTAGCTTTGCATGTTGTGGGGCAACGTGCTGATGGCTATCATTTAATAGAAAGTTTGGTTTATTTTAGTCTCAGCGGTGATTGCCTACACTATGCGCCTTGTGAAAGTGACCAGTTTGTTTTAACGGGGCCATTTGCAAAAGGACTTATTTCTCATTCAGATAATTTGGTTATTCGCGCACGGGATTTTATGCATAAGACTTTTCCGGAATGTGCTCAACCTGCTTTTTTTCGACTTGTAAAAACATTACCTGTTGCTTCAGGCATTGGTGGTGGCTCAGGTGATGCCGCTGGGGTTATTAGCATGTTGCATCAACAGTGGAATCTTGATTGCCCTTATGAAAAATTAGCAAAAATGAGCTTAGTTCTTGGTGCGGATGTACCCATGTGTCTTTTTGCACTGGAATATCATCAGCCACTTTTGGTTAAAGGGATTGGTCAAAAGATTATACGACTAAAAGAAGCCTGTTCATTAGCAATAGTATTGGTTAATCATGGACAAGAGATTTCAACACAAGCTGTTTTTAAAGCGTTAGAAAAGCGTCATCATTCTTCTTTAAAAATTGATCCGGTCGCTTTAAAGACTGTTGATTCATTGGTTGAAGCTTTACAAGCAACGCGTAATGATCTTTTTTCTCCGGCATTAAAAATGGCACCTCAGTTAGCCGAAGTGTTATCTGTATTAGATGAATGTGGCTCTCTTTTTTCTCGTATGTCTGGAACGGGGGCAACTTGTTTTGGCATTTTTAAAAATCAACAAGCAGCGCAACAAGCAGCTCTTTTTATCAAATCGATGCACCCAAATTGGTTTGTAAAACCGATCATGACTTTAGGAACTATTTGAGAAATAAAAACTTTTATTTTGTCCTGATTCTATTATACATAATGAAGAGGATAACGAAAGAAATCTATTTTTTATTTTTTAAACAAAATGAATACATGCTAGAATAATTTTTTAGAAGAAAAAATGGACAATAGGATACTCTTTATCTCATGGTTTGTTTTTATCTTTTGTGTAAGAATTCGCTAAATGTTTGAAGAGCGATTTAAAACTGTAATGCTTGCAAAAAATAAACAGGCTACAGAAATAAGTGTATATTTGTTTGTATTTGTGATTTATCAAAGATGTTTAATTTGCCGCTTCAGCCAAATTTCTCGTGTGAATTGAATTTGCAGAAACAGGGTTTTTTTCATATAGCCGGTGTTGATGAAGTAGGACGAGGACCTCTCGCTGGTCCGGTGGTAACGGCAGCAGTTATCTTGGATAAAGATCATATTCCTGATGGATTAAATGATTCAAAAAAACTTTCTTTTCTTCAACGAAATAGACTTTATCATGAAATTTTGCAAAGTGCATTAGCGGTTTCAGTTGCTAGTCTTTGTGCTCGTACAATTGATCAATCCAATATTAGACAAGCAACTTTAGAAGCAATGCGTCGCTGTATTATAGGATTAGCTATTCCAGCCCACTATGTCCTTGTTGATGGGCGTGATATTCCTTCTGAGTTGTCTTGTCCTGCAATGGCGTTGATTAAGGGCGATCAGCGTTCAGTTTCAATTGCAGCCGCATCTATTATTGCGAAAGTAACGCGTGACCGGATGATGGAATGTGCAGGACAAGTTTATAAAGGTTATGGTTTAGAGAAGCATGTAGGGTATGCAACGCTAGCGCATCGTACAGCTCTTGATAAATATGGACCAGTTATAGGGTTACATCGTTATAGTTTTGCACCACTAAAAGAGTGTAAAAAAGATAATTAAAACCACTAACTTATTACAAGAGTAAGGGGTTTTATAATCATTGATTCTATGATGTTTTTGGGGTGTCTATCCCTAATCTTTTTGAAGCTTTTTTATCACTTATTCCCCTCCATTTTTTCCAGATATAGAATCAGATATTTCTAACATGGGTTTGACTCTTATTGTTATTAACCGTGCAGCAATGATATACGATAAGGGGCGGTAATGGCAATTGTGAGTTTTAAACATAAGGGCTTAAAATTATTTTATACAACAGGTTACACAAAAGCTATTCGACCAGATCACGTAAAAAATTACGCGTTATCTTAATGGCTTTAACAAGTGCCACGACGCCCGAAATGTTGAGAGCGCCTACCTTTAAAATGCACCCTCTTAAAGGTGAACTTACAAGGTACTATTCGATATGGGTGAATGAAATTGGCGTGTTACTTTTCGCCTTATAGGAACAGATGTGGAGCTTGTTGATTATCAAGATTACCATTGGTGAAAGGAATGAAAAAAATGATGCATAACCTCGCACATCTGGGCGAAGTTCTGAAAGTAGCTTTCTTAGAAGAAATGAGGATAACAATACAAAAATTAGCTGATCATCTCCATATGACAAGAGCTTCTTTATCAAGAGTGATTAACGGACATGCTTCTATGAGTACCGAGCTTGTTGTTAAATTAGAATTAGCTGGTTTTAGTAAAGCAAAATTTTGGTTGGATATGCAAACAAACTATAATTTATGGAAAACAATGCAACAGGCACAACCATCTATTTCTCCTCTGGTTTCTGATACATCTCAAACACCGCGTTAATTTCATTAATAATTTTGATAGCAATTTAGTTTGTTAAGCGGTGGTTTGTGAGGCTAACTTTTTTGGAGCTTTTTGATTGCTCCAAGGGAAAGTTTTTACGGTCTGCACTCTTTGTATAAAGGGATGCCATTTATTTTCGGTCCAACCAAAAAGCGCTTTCATTTGTGAAACCGTAGCACCAGCATTGGCAGTACGTGTCGCTGCTAATTTTCGCAATCTGTGCGCTGATTTTTAATACCCGCCGCATTACATGCTTTACGAAAGAGGTTGTCAAAACTTTCTTTGACAAGCTTATTTCCACCTTTACCACAAATGAATGTTTCATCACCTATGGGACCAATTTTAAGGGTTTCCTCTAGTTCTGGTAAAATAGGAAGAAAAACATCTATTTTAAATTGGCTCTTTTCTGTTTTGAGATAAATGATATTATCTTTGACATCTTTCCAACCAATGCGAAGGGCATCACCACGACGCAAGCCCGTATAAAGAAGAACGTCAATCCAGACACGTTCATGGGTTTCTAAAGTTCATTTTTGATAATATTTCTCAACATCTCTTTCTGTTCAAACTGGAAATTCGTCTTTGTTTTTGAGAGGTGATCTTTTGACTCCTAAAGCTGGATTATTTTCTAAAAGACCCTGTTTAATTGCCCATTTAAAAAGTTTGTTTAGAGCTTTCAGAAAGTCTCTAGCCATTCCAAGTGTTTTTTTACGACGTTCAACACCGGCTATAATATGTTTCTTTTCAATTTCTTGGTACGGAATGTGACCTATGGTATCGCATACCTTCATAAGGATGAGTTCTTTTTGTAATTTTAGAGAAGCTACACTTATTGATACTGTTAAAATACTGTTTAATCAGCCATGCAAATGACCTTTCAACAAGTTTACGGGTTTTGGATTTAGGAATTATAAGCCCTTGTAACTCGGCAAGTGCACTTTGGTAGTTATCAACAAACTCTTGCATTCCATAGGTTCCACGTATTCTAATGCGTTGACCACGAACAATACGCACATATCGTATAATTTTACCATGGCGTGTGGTTTCTTTAACAAGATGAGGGGGCGTGGTTTTAGCATGGCAATTTCACATCTTAGAAAGTGAAGACTCGTAATATTCATATCTTTGATAAATCTAATAACTTTTCTGGATGACTAGCTTGGTTTGGTATTGGTATATCGGATTTAAGATAGATAAGCAGTTCACCGGTAGGTTTGATTCCTATGAGTTCACATCCTTGTTTTTTAGCTTCTTTTAAAGCGCGAGCAATAGCTGGTTGTGTGATGTAGGTGGGCGGTGAGGCGTGTTTATTCCCCTTCATTTTAGATATGCACAATGATCAGAATATAGCGTCAATATGAAAGATTCATTTTAATTTGGTGGTATCATTTCAAATCCAGTGCCGCAAACGGTCTGAATTCGTATGAGAATGCAAAGCGTTGCGATTTTTTAAGTTCCATTTGCACGACATTATCTTCACTTAAAAAAGCATCTACTTTGTCTTTAGAAATTATGGTATCTACATAGGGTTCACTCTTATATCCAGAGATAGTGATACAAAGTTCACCTAGATTGTGAGTATTTCTTACAACTAACTGCGAATACAAAGTAGGTTTAATTTCTTACTTATACATGATTTATTGCCTCTCGCCCGTTGTGATGATTTCATTATTGATGATCTCTGCGTTTCTCTGAATAAATGATAAATGCATCACCACAGATTTCGGCTTTTCCTGCAACTTTTGCTCTGATGGAAATCAATGGACTGTCATAAATTTTAGCTTTTCCATTAATAAATGTATCACCCGAAACTTGTGCATTTTTGTAGATTTGTGCACTGGCAAAAACACGAGTATTCCAAAAAAACTTGGCATAACCATAGACTTTTGCATTGTCACCAACCCAACAATACTTCTCATGAGATAAGTTATCTTAATGCTCTATAAAGCCGCCTAGGTCACCTGCTTTAATATCATCAAAGTCTCTTAGTGCAGGAATGCGGTGGAGAGTTTTGCAATCGACCTCAGTTGTTTTATCAGTCAGTTCATATTTCCAATCAGGTAATTGAGTGAGAGTTAATGCGAGTTATCCTCTATGACATATGCTACATTGGCTTCAAAACAGGTGATTGCAACGCGCTTTTTGTTTAAAAAATTTGATATAATTTGTTTATTGCACAAGAATTATCCTTGAGAGTTGTATTTTGATAATCTTCAAAAAGGCGGTCATAATCTTTTTGTGTTTTCAAATTTCTTCGTTTTTTAGAGGCAATTCCAAGTTCAGGCATATACGATATATTCAATATCAATGTTGTTTACAGCTTTCTCTAATTGTCTTTTTGAAAAACCGTATTTTCTGCTTATTGGATTTTTACGAATATCACACAAAAGTTTAATATATTTTTGATAAGTTGATTGAGATAGTCCTCAAAGGATTTTTGTTCATAGCTAATGGTAAAAAAACAAAAGCTCTCATCTTTAGCAGGCTGTATGATGATATGTTTGATGTTACATACGTTTATTTCCTTAGTAAATGGGTGAGGGCTCCATGAGCGCCTCTTTCCAAAAGGATAAATCCTCCAGCGATTATCATAGTGTTGTGGAGCAATCAGGCATCAAAGCTGGTGATGGCGGCTTTAATATCATTGTTAAAGACAAAACAACGCTGACCGGAGGCATCATTGCCAGCACCGCGCCGGCAGATAAAAACAACTTGATCACAGGAAGCATTAGCACCAGTGATATAACCAACAGTGCACATGCTCAAGCTAGCAGCCAAGGGTTTAGCATTTCTGGGAATGACACGATAAAAAACATTGCCAAAAATGTTTTAAATCACGGCAAAGCCAAGGATGGAGCAGAAGGGGAAACCAAATCTGCTATCAGCGATGGGACTATCATCCTTACTGATACAACTAGGACAAAGGGCGATGGGGGCAAGATACTGGACAAATCATTGATGCACTCAACCGCAACACCGCAGCAGCCCACCAAGCTGTAGGACAGCTCAATGTAGCACCGCTTGAGGATATATTGCGTAATCGTTTAGGTATGAGAAATAAATGGGTAGATGAATGGTTTGATATATGGGATGGGGTTCGTAAAATGGCATTTTATGTTGACCATCCAGTGGGTGAGGTTGCGCATGATGAAAATGGCAAACCTATAAAAGGCAGTGATGGAAAATATATCACTCTGTATCACTTTTTAAAGCCAGAGGAAGAAAAGCATTTACA
>NZ_JBHILS010000090.1:0-1306 GCF_042193385.1 Bartonella sp. TT119HLJHH
GCCCCATCATGGGGAAGAACCATCAACGCCTTCTCATAACCGTTTTGACGCAACCAGCCTATATGCTCCGATAATGGTTGTCCTTGTGCTTCGTAATAATCAAGCACTCTGATCTCTCTGCCAACAAATTGCGCTATCCATATCGCTGTGGCATCTGCCTTGGCGCCCGTGCCCCCAATATCCCAAAAGGCGCGTATCTGCATTAAAGGATCACGAGCAACACGCCCTATCCGCCCCTCTTGCTCGGCTGCCAACATTTCCTTTTGATAATAAGCGCCTTGAACCGCTGTAAGATAAGCCCCTTCCCAGATATGCTTATAGGTCTCTGGACGGTTTCTCAGATCATCAAGTCGTGCTTCATTCAAGATCTTGGGAAACTTCGGATTGTCTGACCAGTTAATCTCAACACGTTTGATTGCCTCATTGTCTGAAAAGCGAAACCGCTTCTCAACGGGGGCATTCTCTCGCAACGGGTTCCATGTCACCCATAATTCTGCATTCCAATCTTTTCCTTCTTCACGCAAAGTCGGTATAAGCGTCTGCCAAGCTGTCTCTGTAACGGGCTCTGCCTCATCAACCCAACAAAGCAAAATACGCCCCATAGACTTGATACTGGCTATATTGCGGTCCAGACCAGAAAACTGAAAGGCTATACGACCATCTATCGACTTAATCGACGACTCCCCAACCTTGTAATAGTCCTTTAAAAAGTCGTGCGCTTCAATGACGCGTTTAATCTCCTCCAATGAACTTTCTGCCAAAGAATTCTGAAACTGACGTGCACAAAGTATAGTGCCCGATATCCCTTGCATACCAAATTGATAGCCTTTTAAAGCAGCCATCAAGGCAAATGATCTTGTCTTTCCAGACCCTCGTCCACCCCAAGCAGCACGCACCAAAGCCTTATCTGTAAAAATCGGTATAAGCTTTGGAACAATACTAATCTGTCGTGTTGTCATTGACCAAAGGCGCGATTTCTACACGCGTTATCACCTTAATGGCTCCCCCATCTTCACCTGTTACCTGTAAAGGCAACACCTTACCAAGCAATGCTAAATAAGCAGCGGGGCATTCCATAGCCTGTTTTTCCAAATAAGAAATCAAACCATCCTTGCCAATTTTATTCCCAGCATTCTCAGCAGCCTTAACCACTGCTTCTTTTAAAATGCGCGTCATCTTATTCGGAACGCCTTTGACACGCCCTTGACCTGCCTTTGGGGGTATACGCTTTTTAATGGGTTGTGGAGCCTGCTGTGTATTTTCTGATGTCATAAAATACGCCCTCCAGATAATAAAAAACCCCGCA
>NZ_JBHILS010000091.1:0-1302 GCF_042193385.1 Bartonella sp. TT119HLJHH
CACTCTTCGCTTCTTCTGATAAACTTTTTGCACTCAAAGCGGTTTGGCTTGCATGATCACTCGTGGATTTTGCTTCATTGGCTATTGTTTCTAAGCCTTCTGTTTTAGATTTTGCATCGCTAGCCTCTCTTAGTGCTTGATCTACTTTCTCTGTTACACTCTCTGCTGCACTTTTCGCCGCTTCCGCTAAACCCTTCGCTTCTGAAGCTGTTTGCGAGGCTTGTTCCACTCCTGTTTGCGCCGATTCGGCAACTATCTTAACAGTTGCAACAGATTCCTTGACTTCATCACAAGCATTCTTGGATTGTTCTGAAAGAGCTTTTGCCGCTTCTGCAATATCCTTAGCATCATCAGCTGTCTGTTTGGCTCCATCCGCCTTAAGACTTGCTTGTGTTGCTATCGTCTTAACTTCATGACTCGTCGCTACCGCGGTCGCTGCTACTTGGGTTGTCTCTGTTGCTGTTTGGGAAGCATCTCTCGCTGTTTGTTCTGCACGTTCAGCAATGGACTTCGATTCATCGGCTAATCTCTTTGCTTCTGTCGAGACATGGACGGCATTCTCACTTGCCTGCTTGACCTCTGAAAAACTTTGCAATGCCGTAGCCAATGAACCTTTCGTACCACTTATTTCCCCTGTAGCTCTATCGACTCCTGCCTTCGCCTCTTCTGCCATTTGCTTCGCGGCATCTGATGCACTCTTGGATTCTTCTGCTAAGCCCTTGGCTGTATCCGCTGTATCTTTTGCAAGATTAGCGGTTGTCGTAGCTGCTGTAACCGCTTCACCCGTTTTTGTCACCTCTGTAAGCGCTTGATCAGAAACCCTTTTCGATTCCTCTGCAACCTGTTGCGCACTATTTGCACGCGCCATGGCTTTTTCAGACTCTTGCCTTGCATTAACAACCTGTTCTAATGGTGCAAAAGTTTCATACGAATACAAAGATGCCGTCCCTAAAATCTTAGGAACAACAACACTATCTTGCGAACTTCCTTCTCTGATTTCCTCTTTCGTTGCTATTGGTATCAAATACTCATGACTATGATCGGGTATTTTCATATGCTTTATTCCTTCATTAAACCTAAAATGAACACTCTTTCAAATCTTCAAACTCTTCTCTTAATGCCTCTAAGCGCTTCTCTAAATCTTTCAGTGAACCATCAAGCTCCGTTTTCAAAGCGGCTTTCAGTAAATCAAAAACGCCATTAAGCGGCGCATGCACAAAACCTTCCCCCGAATACAAAACGACCCGTACTTGAGACGGGTCGCTAATCTCTGATATCGCAAACGGTTTTAATGACATTTCA
>NZ_JBHILS010000092.1:0-1258 GCF_042193385.1 Bartonella sp. TT119HLJHH
TGGAAATTTGCTACCGTATCAAGACAAAATCCAAAAGAAACTTATGGATTGTCCAACTATCACACTTCAAACCGCAAATGGAATAGAAAAGGTCATTCCTTGCGCAAAAATCACCACAAAAGGTATGGGGCTGCTGTCTCAAGAGCTTAAAAGACAAAGCATGCATTAAGAGAAACAATCATGGAAAAGAAATACGAATTTACTGATAAAATCGATATGATTTATTTGCGTCAATTTTCAAACTTTTTAATTGACAAAATAATATCAGTATGTCTATTGTCGAATCAGGTGCTTGAAAAACACCTTAGATGCATAGCGGATGAATTGCCGAAACAGTTTATTTTCCGCACATTAAAGGCTTTGACTCGTTGTATGTTACACGCATATAATGACTTTGTCGGGTGTAGTTACGCTATACAATACTCTTTATGGGGAAAGCGTAACGACGGACTATGCACCGTGTTTTTCAGCACCCGGCATCCTTTATTGGATGTCAATGAAAAACATCTAACTGCATAGGAGTTCATTATGAACACTCTTATAAAAATTACAGAACAAACAATTGATCAAGAAACTGTTCAAGCAGTAAATGCACGTGAGTTGCATGCATTTTTGGAAAGCAAACAAGATTTCTCTACTTGGATAAAAAAACGCATCATTGCTTATTCTTTTCTTGAAAGGCAAGATTTTATTCGCTTCCACAAAAAAATGGAAGCGAACAATGCTATAGCAGTAGAATATCATCTCACCTTAGATATGGCGAAAGAGCTTTCCATGGTTGAACGTAATAAGAAAGGACGACAGGCACGTCGTTACTTTATTGAGTGTGAGAAAAAACTAAGAAACCAATCTGTTGATTATGATCGTGATACACGCTTTGATTTGCCAAGCTATTGGGAGGGAATGAACGCTGGTGAAAAAGTTTTATATCTTTTAGGTCCAATTCATGTGCGTCTTCTTGATGCCTTCAGAGTAGATGAAGAAAACAGAAAATATAAAGCTCTCATTAAAGAAGCGAAACAGGTCTTAGAAAGATCTGTCGTAAAAGCTGCTTAGTTTAAAATATGATTTCATTTCCTCGTCTTTTCAGACGGGGAGGTGGTCAATATCACACAGTCTCTAGAAACAGGATTGTAACAACCAACCAACTTTTAAACACCAGCGTGATTCACGCCACGGGTGAATTGCGCTCAAATAGGAGGAAATCAAGATGAGTGAACTAAGTACCACACAAACGGAATTAGTGGAAACAACGAAC
>NZ_JBHILS010000093.1:0-1250 GCF_042193385.1 Bartonella sp. TT119HLJHH
AATTAAAATGGAATAAAAAAGTAAAATAATTACACACAACGTACTTTACTTTATGTTCAAAATAATAATAATGACAACAAATATCAGGATGTATATAACAATAAAAAAGAGTCATATTAAAATGAAGTAGATCATTCTTGTGATTTTGATTGCAAACCTTTTATCAGCTTGTGTATTAGCACCAAAGCTAAAACAGCCCAATGATAGGAACCGTGTGCCTATTAATAAAACAATCCCTGCCGAAATCAAGAGAGCAAACAGATGAAAAAGATATTTATTATAACAGGAATGATTACCCTTTTGGGAATGATAAATTTAACTCTAATATCTAACTTTAGTTGGGCTTCTGGGGCTCAAGATTCAACTATTCAAATTCCTCTCCCTGTTTCAAAAACAGAATATCTGAAAATTATTGAGTTATTAAACCAACAAATTAAAGAAAGCCAAAACCAGATCGAAAACGCGAAAAAAATCCATCAGTCTATAACAGGAAATAGAATCCAAAAACCAACAATAGGAGAGAACAAGAGCTTTTTCATACAAGATTCGCCTTCTATCTATCCAAAAACGCATTCCAACTACAGTGGCGTAGATGTTGGACAATTTCAAGACGTTTTATATTCTGTTCTTGACGAAGAGAAAAGGTTTACCTTCTGGTCATTGCCGTATCATGAGATGCGCACAATAATTAATACCCGTCTTAACTATAGTGGAATTGTCGATAAAGCTGTAAGTTTGCAAACTTTTCAAGACGCAGAGAACCGCTTTACACAAATTGTCGATTTCTTAAATAATATAGATAAAACAAAAGATTTGAAAGGAGTTTTCGAGCTGCAAACACGCATCAAGACCATGTCAGCCATGCTCCAAAATGAATATACAAAACTACAAATGGTCAGAAATTTAAGCGATAACGAAGAGGCTCTTATCGAAATACAAAAACGTAAATTGTATGGAAAAATTATAAACTCTAACAACAACGATATGCCTACAATAAGATCTAACCAATAAAGCTCTTTACAACATTTGCTTTTTTTCATGAAAACAAAATCCACTGTAGAAGGTTCAGTACTATCTGAACAATTCAGAGAGGCAGAAAGCTTTTATCAAAGTCAAGATATCGCGATGAAAACACTTAGGTAATGTATAAATGAAAATGAAGCGTTTAGCATGTATCTATGTTTTAAGGTGATAAAAAGTTGAAAATTTGTTAAAGAGGAATTCCATGAACTTTACAGTGTTCACGCAAC
>NZ_JBHILS010000094.1:0-1231 GCF_042193385.1 Bartonella sp. TT119HLJHH
TGTGCATTAGCACCAAAGCTAAAACAGCCAAATGATAGGAACCGGGTGCCTATTAATAAAACAATCCCTGCCGAAATCAAGCGAGGAGACAACGGAATCTCATAAACTGATTTATGAAGTTAATAATGTAATAGTCAGTCTTTCTAAATATGTGAAAATTAAAAGGAATAAAATATGCAAAAACTGATTATTATCATAGCAATTAGTGCGTTTCTTGGAACAACAAACTTAGCAAGAAGTAACACTGGTACTAAGCAAGGAGGAGGTAGCAACCGTGCTATTGTAGTTCATGGTACAGGGTTAGAAGATCTCACTGCAATAAAGAAACATAAAAAACCAACACTACCAAAACGCCACAAGCCAGCACATAATCCACCCAATATTAAAATCGACCTTTCTACTTTTGGAAAGGAAAGAAATTCCGCACCTTCTCAACCTAGTGGCTCTAAGCCATCTAACACAACTCCAGTATCTCCCACAGCTCAGGCACCTAAATCAGCTTTCGTGCCCTCTCCACCTCCAGAATATCTGGAGCTTATTAATCTATTAAAAAAAGGAGAAATTATTGAGCTCTTAACAAAACAGCTTGCGTTGAAAAAAGAACAAATTTCGCAAACAGAAAAAACCTATCAAGCTATAACAAATAGTCAGAAAACTGGACCTCAGAAAATAGACTTTTCTAGTTTTTTTCTCAAAGAGCCTGAATCGCTCTATAAGAAAGATAAGCTTTCAAGGGAATCATATCAAAAGGTATTAGAGGACGAAAACAAAATTTCTGGGACTTTTGATCAAATGGGCAAAGCTATTTCGGAGCGTTTACAATTTGCATCGATACAAGATAAAGCTGTAAGTTTAGAAACTTTTGAAACCGTAGAAAATCGTTTTAAATACCTCCAACATCTATTTGATGAACTTCAAACAAAAGAAAACCTGAAAGATACTGCAGATCTTCAAGCACATATCGATGGTTCATTAGCCATGATCCAAAATGAATTTATAAAGATGGAAATGGTGGCGTATTTACGTAAGGCTGAGCAATCACTTATCAAAAGGAAAAAACGCGAGCTTAGTATGAAATTTTTTAACCATGAAGCAAAAGGGATGCCTACCATACGATAAAAACAAAAGCCACTGTAGAAGGTTCAGTACTATCTGAACAATTCAGAGAGGCAGAAAGCTTTTATCAAAGTCAAGATATCGTAATGAGAATACTTAGGTAATGTATAAATGA
>NZ_JBHILS010000095.1:0-1178 GCF_042193385.1 Bartonella sp. TT119HLJHH
GCAATATCTTTTAAGTAATGGAGATTGCTTATTGCCTCACGCTTTTGTTTATCGCGTTCTTTAATGGGGTCACGCCCTTCATGCAAAACAGAACGCCATTGATTTGCCAATTCACGGGCTTTTTTTAAAGAAACATTTCGCAACGCCCCCAAGCCCATTTCACGACGTCGACCATGAATGGTATAACGATAAAGCCATTGAGCACCTCCATCTTTACGCTTATGAAGTAACAAGCCGGCACCATCATTATATTTGCCAGCCCCCAATGTTGCGACAGCCCTTGCATTAAGACGGTTCATAAGGACCATTTTTACTCCTTTCTTCTACAGTTTTTACCCACACACCAGCCCCGCTTTTGACGTGCAAGCAAGTGATTTTGATTAATACAACATAGAACAGATTTTTAATGATAGAATCCTACAGTATTAGTTTTTTCATTCAATATGAATAACGCTAGATTATTATTATAAATCAATATCTTGTTATTATGTGAAGCGTGCTTTATAGAGAAATATTAGAAAATCCTATTCCCTTAACTTGACTTAGGTATCCCTTACTTAAAAAGTAAATAAAAAAAACAATAGGTTACATATAACAAAGAAGAATATGGTGCCCAGACGCGGCAAGCAGGGGCTTAGCAACAAGATTCAAAGTATATAAAGATATGTAAGGGCGTATTGATGTCTATAGCTTTTTATGATTCAATAAAAAAAGTAAGTATTAAAGAAAAAATCTCAAATCAGAAATTAAAGGTGGTCTAAAAGGTGGACCAAAAAAGGTGGACGAGCAATGCTTGAAAAGGTGGACGAGAGGGGACGTTAAGTGAGAGCGATTCATCGGTTATCAGCATCATTCGTAAAGACGTCTCCGCAGGGTAAATATTGTGACGGGGCAGGGTTGTGGTTGAATGTTCGAAAAGACAATACACGCTCTTGGTTCTTTCGTTATACATACCATAACAAACGCCGTGAAATGGGACTTGGTCCTGTTACAAAACTCTCTTTAAAAGAAGCGCGTGAGCTTGCAAGATATTATAGTGATATTCTTAAAGAAGGCAATGATCCTATTGTCTTTCGAGAACAGACTATTTTAAAACAGCAAAGCAATATTTTTCAAGAAATTGCAAAAGCGGCTTTTGAAAGCAAAAAAGCAGAGTTGAAAAATGAAGGTAAAAACGG
>NZ_JBHILS010000096.1:0-1162 GCF_042193385.1 Bartonella sp. TT119HLJHH
AAGACAGGTAAATTTGATGCGGCTCTTTTTGAAGATGGTTCTGTCAATGAAGCCCTTGCAACAGCCATCTGGAATGAGAATCCAACAAAACGCCCTGCTCCATTTTTAGCACCGGATGGCCAACCGCGAACAAAGATCAAACAAGCCTCTACAGAGGGCGCTAATGAATACAAGATAAAACTGGAGCGAATGCAAGTTGCGCTAGCAAAAGAAAAGATTGCACTTGAACGATTGCGTGAAACAACTGTTGATCGTGAAGAAGTGAGAAAAGAAGCATGGAACTTTGGAAGAGCGCATCGAGATACAATGCTCAATTTTGCCTATCGCTTTGGTACTGAAATTGCGGCGCAAGTGGGATGTGATGCTGCGAGCCTTATTGGAGCTATCGATCATCATATGCGCAAAGCTTTAGTAGAAAATGTCGTCCCTGTTTCTTTTCACGATCCCAACATTTTAGAAGAGAATCCAGAACATGATAAGTGATGCTTCGCCCTCGTCCTCTGATGCTGGGCTCTTTTTTTGCTATGCGAATGAAGGACGCCGTCCTGACCCGCCTTATACTGTTTCCCAGTGGGCTGATAAAAATCGTTATTTGAGCACAGTTACGAGTGCTGAGCCTGGATTATGGAGGACTATACGTACCCCCTATTTACGAGAGATCATGGATAATCTTTCTGTTTATGATCCGACTGAAACAACGGTTGTGATGAAGGGGGCTCAGATTGGAATGTCGGAAGCAGCGTTGAACTTTTGTGGTTATGCCATTCATCATAGTCCAGGACCTGCCCTTTATGTGATGCCGACAGTGGAGACCGCTAAGAAACTGTCAAAGTCTCGTCTTGATCCGATGATTTCAGCTAGCCCTGCTTTAAGTGAACGCATTGCTCCTGCTCGTGCAAGAGACAGTGGAAATACAATGTTTTCAAAGGAATTTTATGGGGGGACATTGATGATTACAGGAGCAAATAGTGCTGCTGGATTGCGTTCTTCTCCTATTCGCTATTTGGTTTTGGATGAAGTCGATGCTTACCCATTGAATGTCGATAATGAAGGCGATCCTGTAACAATTGCGGAAAAACGAACCTCTGCTTTTATTCAACGTAAAATTTTTAAATTGTCCACGCCGACACACCGTGACACAAGCCGTATCGCCAAGGATTTT
>NZ_JBHILS010000097.1:0-1159 GCF_042193385.1 Bartonella sp. TT119HLJHH
CTCGCCTTACTTAAACACCCAATCCCTAAATAATGCGCCATACGCTCCGCAATCACACTGCGCTCATGCCGGCATTCTCTCAAAGCACGCGCCATCGCACGCTTAATGCGTGAGCGAAACCGCCCTAAATCAATCTGCGCAACCGGTTCGCGACAAGGAAAAACCGGCTTTTGGAAAAAATCAAGCTGCCCACAACCATGCCTCTTCATGACAGCACCTCCCCCGATTGCTTGTTCAAATAATCATAAAACCGCGCCTTTGTCTGCGCATCCGCCCTCTGCCAAACACCCAATAACTGAGCAAAAACCCGCTCTTGTTCATTAATTTGCGGCGGCGTATTAATCCCATTGACCAAATCAACAGCCCGCCGTAAATCTCCCTCAACCTGTTGGAGCGCAATCGCCACCCGCCGTTGCGCAACCGGCTCCATCTTCGCCAACTTCAACAATTGCGCTTGATTATCCGCCAATGCCGTCCCCCGCAAAACAGAACGCAACTCCGGTTGTAAATGCTGGGCAATACAGTTGAGACGTTTCACGACATCTTGAGAGAAACCAATGCGGTCCGCCACATGTTTAGCAAAAGATAAAGTTCTCCTCTTGCCATCTTCTCCCTCCATTTGAGCAATAGGGTCAACTTGACCCAATTGCTTTAAATGTGCATCACCTCCGATCAAAGGTGCAACTTGCACCTTTGATTTTTCATCCCCTTCACACCCAGTTTCGTTATGCTCTGAAGAACCATCATTTGGCAAAGGTGCAACTTGCACCTTTGCCACTTTGTCCTTTGTATATTGATTACCACCGATCAAAGGGTAATGTTTACCCTTTGATTTTCTGTCGCCACCAACCTTAATTTCCCCATACTTCTTTTCCCACAACTCGCGGTAAGTCTGGACAAAAAGCGCACGGTCAATAACAGACAACTCATTACGAAAGAGGTTTTCTGCCACTTCTAAAAGCGCAGCATTATCCTTATCAGCCTGCACCACAACCGCATCAATTTCACTATAGCCCAAAAGCTCCGCAGCACGCAGCCGATGCGCACCAGCAATAAGCGTATAATTGCCCTCTTTAGCATTAGGGGTATGGCGCACCGTAATCGGATTCATCAATCCCTCCCGCGCCATTGATTGTGCAAGTGCCTTGGCATGCTCATC
>NZ_JBHILS010000098.1:0-1145 GCF_042193385.1 Bartonella sp. TT119HLJHH
CCCTTGGCTTCAAAATTAAGCTGTATATCTGGAATATCTTCCGTGTGGGTAGGATCAATGAATTTACAAGCGGTGGAAAGAATGCCCGTGCTAATCAAAAAGGCGCTATCAAATTGCGGGTAGTCTTTGGCAATTTCGTCGTTATAAAGAATATCTACTTCACGATCAGCCAATTGATAGCTTGCCATATGGTCATTCTCATTGATTTTCTCGGTTGACCAGCCTAAGCTTTTTAAAAGTGCATGAGCACTTTCCATGGTGAGATGATCATCAGTGTCATCCACTTCATCCGCTTCCTCTGTCGCCTCAACAGCAATAGTTTTGGAAGCAACAGATGCTGTTTGCGGATCCAAGCTTAAAATCGGAGCATTTTTAGGAAAACCTGCTCGATAACCCCGTGCAAGAGTGAGGAGATTATCAATTCTATATTTTGAGATTTCTTCCACAAAACCTAAAGGATTTCCTTTTCTAAAATTCTCCTTGTAAGATTTGAGCTTTTCAATATCCCCAATCAAAACAAGCGCAATAAGGTGACGCGCTACAAGATCAAGTTCACTGTCTGGGGAAAAAGCCGCATAATCATAAATGATTTGATTGACATTTTGCCGATCTGCCCATTCAAGTATATCTGTACAAATCTCCTTTAGCTTGCCTCTATCCAATTCAGTACTAGAAACTGTATAAACTTCTTCTGCTTCTTTGAGGGCTATATATTGAGGCATATTATAGAAAATCTCTCTATGAGCAGTGGAAAAGCCAAGTGTTGAAAGGGAAGCCTTAAATGCAACAATTGGCTCTTCTTCATCACTTTGAAGACTGTACATTATATTGATGATACGGTCTTTACTGATAAAATAGGTATTACGATCATAGTTTTTATCACGATAAACTGTCCAACCCATTTCTTTTAATTGCTCAGCAACCTTATTGAAAGTAATCAAAGCTTTCGGACCAAGATGTGCTTCTGCTGCTTCTCGCTCATTAAGGATTTTCAGATGTTCTTCAGCAAATTCAACGGCATGGTTAACATATTTTTCTACTTCATCATCATCCAAATGTTCAGAAATCGTACCAGCTTCTAAAAAATTTTTATAAGATTTCAGGATATCAATTCGACCTGTCAACGCTAAACAAGCCAAATGCCA
>NZ_JBHILS010000099.1:0-1103 GCF_042193385.1 Bartonella sp. TT119HLJHH
ATTTAGAATACTCACTCATCATTCTACATATTCAATAAAAAACTGAATATTATAAATTTCTTTCATTCAAACCTGTTTATATTTAATCAATTAACCCCTTGTTCATCACAAACGAAGCTGGCATGTAAAGAAGGACTTTTGAAAAAAGGTGTATTGCTTCTTATGAACATTCTCGAGTGCTAAAATCTGCGCAAATATTGAATGCTGAAAAAAGAATGATGATATCCGCGCATAACCGCAATAAAAATAATATCCTGTATCCAATCAAAATTTCTCTGCCACCTATCATTTACAAAACAACAACCGTAACAATACGATAAAGCATACTTTACTTTTATTATAATTTGACCTCAAACTCCCTCTGTTTGTTCTAAAAACAAGTATTTCTCCAAAATTCTTAAGTAAACATCCTAAAAAAGGAAA
Source organism: Bartonella sp. TT119HLJHH (assembly GCF_042193385.1). Taxonomy (NCBI): domain Bacteria; kingdom Pseudomonadati; phylum Pseudomonadota; class Alphaproteobacteria; order Hyphomicrobiales; family Bartonellaceae; genus Bartonella; species Bartonella sp. TT119HLJHH. The sequence goes on from NZ_JBHILS010000099.1 coordinate 424, forward strand.
CAAATAATATGCGTATGAAATGATATAAACGTAAATAAAGTTCTAAAACAAAATTCAAAAAAATGCATAAATCTCGTAAAGACTAAACTTATGATCTATAAAATTTAATAAAGAAATGGACAAAAACAACCATCAATATCGTCTCTTTTAAAAGATTATACCACAAGAATTTAGCATTCAAGCTTCTCACATTCACAATGAAATCTGCCCCCATATCTTAATATCAAAATTTTAGGAAAATTCCTCATCGCATAGAAGAAAGCATCTATTGTAATCTTTTATATCAAAAAAATAACCATATTGATGAGGAAAAATAAATTTCAATACATTAAAAGGCAGAAAAATCTTCTGCCTTTTATATAAAAATGCACATTATATCTCTTCAAAAAAGATGTCGCAATCCAGCAGAGAAACTGGCTCCAGAAAAACCAGCTTTCTTAAATTTATGCTGATAAGTTACATCTCCATGAAGAAAAAGTTTTGAAGAAAGACGAGCATTAAACCCAAGACCTGCTTCCAAAAAAGAACCAAAAAAACCTAATTGGAAATCGTTTTTAAAAGAAACAAATTGCTTATCTTCAAAACTATGCAAATAAGAAAGCTTACTATAAAAAGAAACGACACGTCCCTCTTCAGAAACATTAAGTGTCTTTCTTAAACGCCCACCAACACGCCCCACC